>CAZCPY010000029.1:0-29062 GCA_964499865.1 uncultured Rhodobacterales bacterium
GCCGAGCCGCCGGTCACCGCCCCCCGCGCCCGCGCGGTCGCGCCGCCGCCGCCCCCTGCCGAGCCCGAGGACGAGGTCTTCCTCGGCGCCGACGTCTTCGACAGCCGCGCCGACGATCTGGAACTGGTGGACGACCTGCCGCCGCCGCCCCGCCGCGCGCCGGAGCCGCGCGCCATCGTGCAGGCCCCGGTCGCCCGCAAGCCCGCGCCCTCGCGTCAGGCGCTGACCGAGGCGCAGCCCTCGCTGGACTTCGACGGCGCCCGGCCCGCCCACGAGCTGCCCCCGCTGGCGCTGCTGGCCTCGCCCGCCACCGTCAAGCGCCACGCCCTGCCGGCCGAGGCGCTGGAGGAAAACGCCCGCATGCTGGAAAGCGTGCTCGACGACTACGGCGTGAAGGGCGAGATCGTCTCGGTCCGCCCGGGCCCCGTGGTCACCATGTACGAACTGGAACCGGCGCCGGGCCTGAAGGCGTCGCGCGTCATCGGCCTGGCCGACGACATCGCGCGCAGCATGTCGGCGCTGTCGGCCCGCGTCTCCACCGTGCCGGGCCGCAGCGTGATCGGGATCGAGCTGCCCAATGCCACGCGCGAGAAGGTCGTGCTGCGCGAGATTCTCGCCGCGCGCGACTTCGGCGACACGCAGATGCGCCTGCCGCTCGCGCTCGGCAAGGACATCGCGGGGGATGCGGTGGTCGCGAACCTCGCCAAGATGCCGCACCTGCTGATCGCGGGCACCACCGGGTCGGGCAAGTCGGTGGCGATCAACACGATGATCCTGTCGCTGCTCTACAAGCTGACGCCCGAGGAATGCCGGCTGATCATGATCGACCCCAAGATGCTGGAACTGTCCGTCTACGACGGCATCCCGCACCTTCTGTCGCCCGTGGTGACCGACCCCAAGAAGGCGGTCGTGGCGCTCAAATGGGTCGTCGGCGAGATGGAGGAACGCTACCGCAAGATGTCCAGGATGGGCGTGCGCAACATCGAGGGCTACAACGGCCGCGTGCACGAGGCCCTGGCCCAGGGCGAGATGTTCCGCCGCACGGTGCAGACCGGCTTTGACGAGGCCACCGGCGACCCGGTCTTCGAGACCGAGGAATTCGCCCCCGTCGCCATCCCCTACATCGTGGTCATCGTGGACGAGATGGCCGACCTGATGATGGTCGCGGGGAAAGAGATCGAGGCCTGCATCCAGCGCCTGGCGCAGATGGCGCGGGCCTCGGGCATCCACCTCATCATGGCGACGCAGCGGCCGTCGGTCGACGTCATCACCGGCACGATCAAGGCGAACTTCCCCACCCGGATTTCCTTCCAGGTCACCTCCAAGATCGACTCGCGGACCATCCTCGGCGAACAGGGGGCCGAGCAGCTCCTGGGCCAGGGCGATATGCTCTACATGGCCGGCGGGTCCAAGATCATCCGCGTGCACGGCCCCTTCGTCAGCGACGAGGAGGTCGAGGAGGTGGTCAGCCACCTCAAGAGCTTCGGGCCGCCGGACTACATGTCGGGCGTGGTCGAGGGCCCGGAAGAGGACGCGGCCTCGGACATCGACATGGTGCTGGGGCTGGGGTCGGGCGAAGCCTCCGACGACCAGCTCTACGACCAGGCCGTCGCCATCGTCGCCCGCGACCGCAAGTGCTCCACCTCCTACATCCAGCGCAAGCTCGGCATCGGCTACCAGAAGGCGGCGCGGCTGGTGGAGAAGATGGAGGATCAGGGCGTGGTCACGCGCGCCAACCATGTCGGCAAGCGGGAGATCCTGGTCGAGGAGCGGCAGGGCTGACACCGTCCGGCCCTTGGCGGATCCGCCGGGGTTGCAGGAAACGAACATCGGCAACGCGCGTGCGGCGGCTTTGGCGGGGCGGACTTGTCCATCCTCCACATTCGGCCTGGCACGCCGGACACGGGCGCCATCCTCGGACGCCGCGGCCGTCCGCATCGCGGCGGCCCCGCCGCGGCCTGGAGCCGGGGCCTCACCCCTTTCGTCGCGGGTGGCGGGCGAGGTCCCGGGTCAGGCCCGGGGACGGGTTCGCGGTGCGCGCCCCCGGGGCCAAGGATCGGCGCCGTCCGCGGACGACGGCCCGGCGGCGCGGTGCCGCGCCCGGCCCCTTTCCCCGCGCCCCGTTCCGTGGAAACCTCGCCGCGCCCCGCAGCCCGGAAAGGCCCCGCATGTTCAGCTACGTCAGCCTCGGCACCGCCGACATCCGCCGCGCCCGCGCCTTCTGGGATGCGGTGCTGGCGCCGCTGGGGGTTGCCCGCATCGGGGGCTGCGACGACGCCACATCGTCGGCCTGGGGCGATGACGATCCCGGACCGCATCTCTGGGTGACCACGCCTTTCGACGGCAATCCGCCCGCGGCGGGCAACGGCGCAATGGTGTCGTTCCTCGCGCCGTCGCGCGCGGCGGTCGATGCCTTCCACGCCGCGGCGCTGGCGCATGGCGGGCGGGACGAGGGCGCGCCGGGCCTGCGCCCGCAGTACGGGCCGGGCTTCTATGCGGCCTATGTGCGCGACCCCGACGGCAACAAGGCCAATGCCGTGTTCTACGGCGACACCGCCTGAAATTCGCCGCCCGCCCCTTGTGGCCGCGCCCCCAAGGCCCACATCTGCGCGACGCTCACGCCTCCGCGATCACAAGGGAAATGCCGCCATCATGCTGACAACGCTTGCGTTCTTCGTTTTCGGCCTGGCCGGCCTCTATTTCGGCGGCGACTGGCTGGTGAACGGCGCCTCGTCGCTGGCCCGCCGCTTTCGCGTGCCGCCGCTGGTGATCGGGCTGACCATCGTGGGCTTCGGCACCTCCACCCCCGAGCTTCTGGTCTCGGTCGAGGCGGCGCTGGACGGGCTTTCGGGCATCGCCGTGGGCAACGTCGTGGGGTCGAACATCGCCAACATCCTGGTCATCCTGGGCCTGTCGGCGCTGATCGCGCCTCTGGCCATCGGCTTTTCCCGGGTCCGCAACGACCTGGGCTGGATGCTGCTGGCGGCCGTGGCCTGCGTGCCGGTGTTCTGGGACGGCGCGGTCTCGCGGCCGGAGGGGCTGGTCTTCGTGGCCGGCATCATCGCCTACATCCTCGTCGCCCTGCGCCAGGTGGGCTCGGCGCCCGAGGACGAAGGCGACGCCCCGGTGCCGCCGGTC
The DNA here is from genome assembly GCA_964499865.1 of uncultured Rhodobacterales bacterium. Lineage (GTDB taxonomy): Bacteria > Pseudomonadota > Alphaproteobacteria > Rhodobacterales > Rhodobacteraceae > JANOGU01. The sequence continues at coordinate 3,139 of CAZCPY010000029.1, forward strand.
TGGCAGTCGCTCGCCTTCATCGCGCTGGGCCTCGTCACCCTGATGGTGGGCGCGCGGCTTCTGGTCGATGCAGCGGTGACGATCGCCACCTGGCTGGGCGTGTCCGATGCCATCATCGGGCTGACCATCGTGGCCGTCGGCACCTCGCTGCCCGAGCTCGCGACCTCGATCACCGCCGCCGTGCGGGGCGAGCGCGAAATCGCCATCGGCAACGTCGTGGGGTCGAACGTCTTCAACATCTTCGCCATCCTCGGGATCACCGCGGTGATCGCGCCGATCCCCGGCATCGACCCGCGTTTCTTCCAGATCGACACGCCGGTGATGATCGGGGTCTCGCTGGTGCTCGCGGTCCTTCTCTTCGTCACGCACGGCGTGGCGCGCTGGGCGGGTGCGGCGTTCCTGGCGGGCTATGCGGCCTATGTGGTGGCCATGGCCTGAGGCCCATTGACGCCCCCGCCCCGCCGCCCTAACCTTCGGCGCCGAGGGGCAGAGGGTGCCATGAGCGGGCTTCTTGTCATCGTAGGGGTGTGGCGCATGGGCCGGTGACGGCAGACCATGACGGTCACCATGCGCCCCCGGGAAAGCCTTCCCGGGGGTTTTTCATTCGCAGGATCGGAACGGACGGGGACGACACAGATGCGGCAGATGACCGGCGCGAGGATGGTGGTGCAGGCGCTCAAGGACCAGGGCGTCGAGGTGATCTTCGGCTATCCCGGCGGCGCGGTGCTGCCGATCTATGACGAGCTGTTCCAGCAGAACGAAATCCGCCACATCCTGGTGCGCCACGAACAGGGCGCCGTCCACATGGCCGAGGGCTACGCCCGGTCCACCGGCAAGCCCGGCGTGGTGCTGGTGACCTCGGGCCCCGGGGCCACCAATGCCGTCACGGGCCTGGTCGATGCGCTGATGGACTCGATCCCGCTCGTCGTGCTGACCGGCCAGGTCCCGACCTTCATGATCGGCACCGACGGCTTCCAGGAGGCCGACACGGTCGGCATCACGCGGCCCTGCACCAAGATGAACTGGCTGGTGAAGGACACATCGCGGCTGGCGGACGTGATCCACCAGGCGTTCCATGTGGCGACCCACGGCCGCCCCGGGCCGGTGCTGGTCGACATCCCCAAGGACGTTCAGTTCGCCCAGGCCGACTACACGCCGCCGCAGAAGGCGAAGACCGACCATTACCGGCCGCGTGTCAAGGGCGACCCCGACGCCATCACCCGCATGGTCGAGATGCTGGAGACCGCCGAACGCCCGCTGTTCTACACCGGCGGCGGCGTCATCAACTCCGGCCCCGAGGCGTCGCGGCTGCTGCGCGAGTTCGTGGAGGCGACGGGCTTCCCCGTCACCTCGACCCTGATGGGGCTTGGCGCCTATCCCGCCAAGGGCCGCCACTGGATCGGCATGCTGGGGATGCACGGCCTTTACGAGGCCAACCTCGCGATGCACGGCTGCGACCTGATGCTGAACATCGGGGCGCGGTTCGACGACCGGATCACCGGCCGGATCAAGGACTTCTCGCCGGGCTCGCGCAAGGTGCACGTCGACATCGACCCGTCGTCCATCAACAAGGTGATCCGCGTCGATGTGGGCATCGTGGGCGACGTGGCGCATGTGCTGGAAGACGCGCTGCGCCTGTGGAAGTCACGCGGGTCCAGGGTCAACCGCGAAGCGCTGGCCCGGTGGTGGCGCCAGATCGAGGACTGGCGCGCCGTCGACTGCCTCAAGTTCCGCAACTCGGACAAGACGATCAAGCCGCAGCACGCCGTGCAAAGGCTGGAGGCGCTGACCGCCCACCACCCCAGGCGCTTCATCACCACCGAGGTCGGCCAGCACCAGATGTGGGCCGCGCAGTTCCTGCACTTCAACGAGCCCAACCGCTGGATGACCTCGGGCGGTCTCGGCACCATGGGCTACGGCCTGCCCGCGTCCATCGGCGTGCAGGTGGCCCACCCCGATGCGCTGGTGATCAACGTGGCGGGCGAGGCGTCCTGGCTGATGAACATGCAGGAAATGGGCACCGCGGTGCAGTTCCGCGCGCCGGTCAAGCAGTTCATCCTGAACAACGAACGCCTCGGCATGGTGCGCCAGTGGCAGGAGCTGCTGCACGGCGAGCGCTATTCGCATTCGTGGAGTGAATCGCTCCCCGACTTCGTGAAGCTCGCAGAAGCCTTCGGCTGCAAGGGCATCAAGTGCAGCGACCCCGCCGACCTCGACGACGCGATCCGCGAGATGCTGGCCTACGAGGGCCCGGTGATCTTCGACTGCCTGGTCGAAAAGCACGAGAACTGCTTCCCCATGATCCCCTCCGGCAAGCCGCACAACGAGATGCTCTTGGGCGAGGCGGACACGCAGGGGGTGATCGGCGAGAAGGGGGCGGTGATGGTGTGAAGGGTTGAAATGGTATGGAAACTATACCATCATGAACCCGCAGTTCGAGTTCGACCCCGTCAAAAGCGACGCCAACCGCGACAAGCACGGCATCGACTTCGTCGAAGCGCAGGGGTTGTGGGACGATCCACGGGGGCTGGAAATCGGCCCTTTCCTGCGGGGCGAGGTGCGGCTTGGATGGGTCGCGATGCTTGACGGAGCGTACTGGGCGGCGATCTTCACGCGGCGCGGCAGGCGGGTGCGTCTGATCTCCGTCCGCTGCGCCCGCAAGGACGAGGTAAGGCGCTATGAACAGACAGACCGCTGACGCCCGGGTCATGGTCAGCCGGGACGGCATCCGTACGATCACGGTCGAGGAATTCGACCGCCTGTTCGACGAGGGCAGCGACGAGATCGACGATTTCCTCGACTGGGACAATGCCCGCCGCCCGGGTCTCGTTCCCAAGCGGGTGAATGTGGACTTTCCGACCTGGATGGTACAGGCGCTCGACCGCGAGGCCAGCCACCGCGGCGTGACCCGCCAGGCGCTCATCAAGATGTGGCTGGCCGACAAGCTGGACGAACACCACCGGGGCCGGAAGGCCGCGGAATAAGGAACCGACATGCCCCCCCTGAACATCAAGAAGGGCTCCACGAGCCACTCCGCCTACGACCTGCGCGCCACGCATTCCGAGGTCGAGGAATCCCACACGCTCGCCGTGATCGTCGAGAACGAACCCGGCGTGCTGGCGCGCGTGATCGGCCTGTTCTCGGGCCGCGGCTACAACATCGACTCGCTGACCGTCGCCGAGGTGGACCACACCGGCCACCGCAGCCGCATCACCATCGTCACCCGCGGAACGCCCCAGGTGATCGACCAGATCGAGGCGCAGCTCAGCCGCATGGTGCCGGTGCATGCCGTCCATGACCTGACCGCCGAAGGCCCCTCGGTCCAGCGCGAACTGGCGCTGGTCAAGGTCGCGGGCAAGGGCGAGCACCGGATCGAGGCCCTGCGCCTGGCCGAGATCTTCCGTGCCAATGTCGTCGACTCGACGCTCGAAAGCTTCGTCTTCGAGATGACCGGCACGCCCGAGAAGATCGACGCTTTCGCCGACCTGATGCGCCCGCTCGGCCTGCGCGAAATCGCCCGCACGGGCGTCGCGGCGTTGTCGCGGGGCGCCTGAAGGCCCCCCGCGCAGGCTTACCCCCGCATCATCCGCGCCACCGACGCCGTGATCACGGCGAACAGCACATGCCCCGCCAGCGCCACCCAGGTGATTCCGGTGAAGCCCAGGAACGCCGGGTTCCCGGCAATCAGATCCGCCATGATGTAGAGCGCAAAGACCCAGAGCGCGATGCCGTAGCCCACCGCCGCCAGTCCCCAGGGCATCGCCGGAAAAAGCCGCGCCCGCAGCGGCTCGGCGACAAGCAGCCAGCCCAGTGGATAGGCCACCATCCCCGCGAAGTAGTGCAGGAACTGCGCCCCGGGGCCCCAGGGCGCGCCGAACAGGGTCTGGATCACCTGATTGGCCAGCTGCACCGGCGCGAGGCTGGCAAACCCCGCCCCGGGCGACAGGCTCTGTCCGAAGAAGTCGAAGGCCACGGTGGACAGGGCGCCCGCCACCAGCATGGTTGGCAACAGGCCGTAGGCCGGGCGGGAAGGCAGGGTCGTCGACATCGCGGAAGCTCCTTCGGTGATTGTCGGACGCCAGTTCGCAAGGCAGCGCAAAGGCCTTACCGACCTCACGCGGACGTGATGCCATGGCCTCCGGCAGGCCCGATCCGGGACCGCGCGGGCCATCGGCGATCCGAAGCTGAAACATCCTGAAACGCGGGCTGCGCCGCGATGCCCGCCGAACCTGGCCACGCAGGTCTGCCAGCCTCACCGCAGGCCGACCGCGCCGGCCGACCAACGCCACGCCCTTGCCCTGCCGTCCGCGGCGCCAAGCCGCGGCCTGCGCGGCCGCGTGGTCACCCTGCCCGCTTTCCCCGAGGCCGGGACGGGACCGCGGCCCTCCCTATCCCGCGAAGAACCGCGGTGCACGCTTCTGCCGGAATGCCGCCACCCCTTCGACGAAGTCGGCCGAGGCTGCGCACCGCCCCTGTCCCGCGGCCTCGATGTTCAGCTGGGCCGCCAGTTCGTTGCCCCACGAGGCCCGCAGCGCGGCCCGGATCTCGCGGTAGGCCACCGTCGGCCCGGCCGCCAGCGCCGCTGCGCGGGCGGCCACCTGTCCCGGGAAATCGGCATCCGGCACCGCCTCCCAGATCATCCCCCAGTCCGCCGCCTGCCGGGCACTGACCGGCTCGGCAAACAGCATCGCCCCCATCGCCCGAGCCTGGCCCACCAGCCGCGGCAGCACCCAGGTCCCGCCCGCATCGGGCATCAGCCCGATCCGCGTGAAGGCCTGCACGAAGACGGCGCTGTCGGCGGCGATCACCACGTCGCAGACCAGCGCGAGGTTCGCCCCCGCCCCCGCCGCCACCCCGTTCACGGCGGCGATCACCGGCACCGGGCAGTCCGCAATGGCGCGCAGCATCGGCTCGTATTCCTCGGCCAGGATGCGGCTGACCTCCGCCGGCCCGATCCCTTCGGCGCCCAGGTCCTGCCCCGCACAGAAGCCCCGGCCCGCCCCGGTCAGCACCACCGCCCGCGCGGAGACGCCGGCCAGGGCCCCGGTGATCCGCGCCCGCATCTCCCGGTTCAGCGCATTCATCACGCCCGGGCGGTTCAGCGTGACCGTCCGCACGCCGCCTGCCTCTGCCACCAGCACCGGATCGTCCAACGATCGCCTCCGCCCGTTCATCTCTTTGCAAGTATCCCACGGGGGTGCGGGGGTGTGAAACCCCCGCTGCGACCGCCGGGCGCCGCGGAACGCCCGCTCAGTCGCGCATCAGCTCTGCCAGGCGGACCTCTTCCTCGGCCGACAGCAGGGCGGCGGGATCGGCGGCGCGGCGGCGGCGCAGGTAGGCCAGCGCCAGGCCCCCGCCAAGGATCAGCAGCACCGGCCCCGCCAGCCACAGCGCCCAGTTCGCCCCCCGCACCGGCGGGTTCAGGAGCACATACTCGCCGAAGCGCGCGACGAGGAAATCCAGCACCTCGGCATCGCTGTCGCCCGCCACCAGCCGCTCGCGGATGAGAAGGCGCAGGTTGCGGGCGATGGCGGCGTTGGAATCGTCGATGTTCTCCGACCGGCAGACGACGCAGCGCACCTCGCGCGACAGGGCGCGCGCGCGCGCCTCCAGCGCGGGGTCGGCCAGGATCTCGTCGGGCAGCACCGCGAACGCAGGGCCGCCGGGCGCCACCGCCAGCCACAGCGCCAGGGCCGGGGCCGCAAGCCGGCCGGCGGTCATTCGGCCGGCACCCCGGCCGTCGGCGTCCGCCGCGCCCCGGCCGCCACGCGCCAGCGCCGGTCCGACAGGCTCAGGAGCCCCCCAAGCGCCATCATTGCCGCGCCCGCCCAGAGCCAGTTGGCAAAGGGCTTGATGTGGCTGCGCACCGCCCAGCCGCCGCCGTCCTGCGGGTCGCCCACCACCAGGTAGATGTCGCGCAGCACACCGTAGCCGATCGCGGCCTCGGTCGTGGGCATCCCGGCCACCGGGTAGACGCGCTTTTCGGGTTGCAGCACCGCCACCGCGGCGCCGTCGCGCGTCACCGTCATTGTCGCCATGGTGGACCGGTAGTTCGGCCCCGGCACCTCTTCCACCCGGTCCAGCGTCACCGTGTAGGGGCCAAGCGGCCAGCTGTCGCCGACGCGCGCGACCCGGATGTCCTCGACCGTCCAGGCGTTGATCGCGGCCATGGCAAAGACGGTCACGCCGAAGCCGCCATGCGCGACGGCCTTGCCGAGGTCGGCGCGCGGCACCCGGCCGCGGCGGGCGCGGGTCCACAGGTCGGTCGCCGCCCCGAAGGCCACCCAGGCGCCGAGCACGAGGCCGACAGGCCCGAGCGCCGACCGTCCGGTCTGCAAGGCGAAGGCAAGCGCCATCAGGGCCGTGGCAAGCACCGCCGCGGGCAGCAGCAGGCGCCACGGGCCGGCGGCGCCGCGCTTCCAGGCGAGCATCGCGCCAAGCGGCAGGATCAGCGCGAGGACCACCATGAAGGGGGTGAAGGCGGCGTCGAAGAACGGCTCGCCGACCGAGATCTTGGCGCCCCAGCCGATCTCGGCGATCAGCGGCCAGAGCGTGCCGAGAAAGACCACGAAGCAGGACACCGACAGGATGACGTTGTTGGCAACCAGCGCGCCTTCGCGCGACAGCGGGGCGAAGACGCCCTTCGCCTCCAGCCTGCCCGCGCGGACGGCGAACAGGGTCAGCCCCCCGCCGACGAAGGCCGCGAGGATCAGCAGGATGAAGATGCCGCGTTTGGGGTCGCTGGCGAAGGCGTGCACCGATGTGAGGACGCCGGAACGGACAAGGAAGGTGCCCAGCAGCGAAAAGCCGAAGGCGAGGATGGCCAGCAGGATCGTCCAGGCCTTGAGGCTTTCGCGCTTTTCCACGACGATGGCCGAATGCAGCAGCGCGGTGGCGATCAGCCAGGGCATGAACGAGGCGTTTTCGACCGGATCCCAGAACCAGACGCCGCCCCAGCCCAGCTCGTAATAGGCCCACCACGACCCCAGCGCGATGCCGATGGTCAGGAACACCCAGGCGGCCAGCGTCCAGGGCCTGACCCAGCGGCCCCAGGCCGCATCCACCCGCCCCTCGATCAGGGCCGCGATGGCAAAGGAAAACGCCACGCTCAGACCCACATAGCCCAGATACAGGAAAGGCGGGTGGATCGCGAGGCCCACGTCCTGCAACAGCGGGTTCAGGTCGCGCCCGTTGAAGGGCGGGATCGCCAGCCGCAGGAACGGGTTCGAGGTCAGCAGCAGAAAGGCCAGGAACGCCACCCCCACCGACCCCTGCACCGCCAGCACCCGCGCCCGCAGCCGCAGGGGCAGCCCGCGTCCGAACACTGCCGCAGTGGCGCCGAACAGCGACAGGATCAGCACCCACAGAAGCAGCGACCCCTCGTGGTTGCCCCAGACGCCGGTGATCTTGTAGAGCAGGGGCTTGGCGGTGTGGGAATTCGCCGTAACCACCTTCAGCGAGAAGTCCGAGGTGACGAAGGCCCACATCAGCGCTGCGAAGGACACCGCCACCAGCACCAGCTGCACCACCGCCGCAGGCGCCGCCACCGCCATCCAGCTGCCCCAGCCGCGCGCCGCGCCCACCATCGGCACGGTGGCCTGCACCAGCGCCACCATCAGCGCCAGCACCAGCGCGAAATGCCCAATTTCGACAATCATCCGCGGCACCCCATCGTTGCGGTTCAGTCTAGGCCAGCGCCGCGCAAAGGACCACAGCCAGCTTGCCGCCCGGTCGCGGCGTTGACGCGGCCGTGATCGCGCCCGCCCGCCCGTGCACGCCCCGTGCACGGGGCGTGCACGCCATGTGCCGCGTTTGCCCCGCCCGCCCGCAATCCGCCGGGGCCCGGCTTGAACCCGGGCCCGCATCGTGTCTAAGCCCCGCCGAAACGACCGTTGCGTGCCCTGAAAGGCCCCTCTCCATGACCCTCTTGAACCTCGCCCCGATCCCCGAGCTCTTCGTCTCCTCCGACAGCGCCCAGAAGCTGAAGGCCGAGGCGGCGGCGCTGCCGTCCTGGGACCTGACGCCGCGGCAGATCTGCGATCTCGAGCTGCTGATGAACGGCGGGTTCTTCCCGCTCAAGGGCTTCATGTCCCGGGCCGACTACGAGGGCGTGGTGGAGGGCATGCGGCTTGCCGACGGCACGCTCTGGCCGATCCCGATCACGCTGGACGTGTCCGAGACGTTCGCCGCCGCCGTGGAACCCGGCCAGGACATCGCCCTGCGCGACCAGGAAGGCGTGATCCTCGCCATCCTGTCGGTCACCGACCGCTGGACGCCCGACAAGGCGAACGAGGCGGCGAAGGTCTTCGGCGCCGACGATCTCGCGCACCCGGCGGTCAACTACCTGCACCACACCGCAGGCAAGGTCTACCTCGGCGGCCCGGTCACCGGCATCCAGCAGCCGGTGCACTACGACTTCAAGGCCCGCCGCGACACGCCGAACGAACTGCGCGCCCTGTTCCGCAAGCTTGGCTGGCGCAAGGTCGTGGCCTTCCAGACCCGCAACCCGCTGCACCGCGCGCACCAGGAACTGACCTTCCGCGCCGCCCGCGAGGCGCAGGCGAACCTGCTGATCCACCCCGTCGTCGGCATGACGAAACCCGGCGACGTGGACCACTTCACCCGCGTGCGCTGCTACGAGGCGGTGCTGGACAAGTATCCCGCGCAGACCACGGCGCTGTCGCTGCTGAACCTCGCCATGCGCATGGCGGGCCCGCGCGAGGCGGTCTGGCACGGCATCATCCGCCGCAACCACGGCTGCACCCACATGATCGTGGGCCGCGACCATGCGGGGCCGGGCAAGACCTCGGCCGGCCAGGACTTCTACGACCCCTATGCCGCGCAGGTGCTGTTCCAGGAACACCAGGCCGAGATCGGCATCCAGATGGTCGACTTCAAGCACATGGTCTATGTGCAGGAAATGGCACAGTATTTCCCGGCCAACGAAGTCCCCGCCGGGACCACCGTGCTCGACATCTCCGGCACCGAACTGCGGCGTCGGTTGCGCGAGGGGATCGACATCCCCGAATGGTTCAGCTTCCCCGAGGTGGTGACCGAGCTTCGCCGCACCTCGCCGCCGCGGGCGAAACAGGGCTTCACCGTGTTCTTCACCGGCCTCAGCGGGTCGGGCAAGTCCACCATCGCCAACGCGCTGATGGTCAAGCTGATGGAGATGGGGGGCCGCCCCGTCACGCTGCTGGACGGCGACGTGGTGCGCAAGCACCTGTCGTCGGAACTGGGGTTCTCGAAGGACCACCGCGACCTGAACATCAAGCGCATCGGCTATGTGGCGTCGGAGATCACCAAGAACGGCGGCATCGCGATCTGCGCCCCCATCGCGCCTTATGCCGCCACAAGGCGGGCGGTGCGCGAGATGGTCGAGGCCTTCGGCGCCTTCGTCGAGGTGCATGTCGCGACCTCCATCGAGGAATGCGAACGCCGCGACCGCAAGGGGCTGTACAAGCTCGCACGCGAGGGCAAGATCAAGGAGTTCACCGGGATTTCAGACCCCTACGAGGCGCCCGAGAAGCCCGAACTGCGGCTGGACACCGAAAGCGTGGACGTCGACCACTGCGCCCACCTGGTGCTGCTCAAGCTCGAAGGCATGGGGCTGATCCGGGCCTGATCCGGGCCCGATGCGGGCGGGTGGCGGGGGCCGGTCAGTGGACGCTGACCGGGTCCATGTCGTGCTGGCGGCTCAGCGCGAAGGCCATCGCCTTGTCACGCACCAGCGCCACCCGCAACCCGTCGGGCCGGTGGACCGACCAGATGCGGTCAAGCCCCTGCGCCTGCAGCCGGATCTCCTCGGGCAGGTCGGCCACGGCCACGGCGCGGACATAGACGATGCGGTCCTCGCCGCCCGGGATCGCCTGATACTTCGTGTCCATGCTGCCCTACCCCTTTCGCGGCTTGCCGATCGGAATGGACTGCACCACCGGCTCGGGCACCGCGCGGCGCAGGTCGATGTTCAGAAGCCCGTGCTCCAGCCCCGCGCCGGCCACCTCGACCCCGTCGGCCAGCACGAAGGACCGCTGGAAGGCGCGCGCCGCGATGCCGCGGTGCAGGAAGACCCGGGTGCCGTCGTCGTCGCCCTGCCGGCCGCGCACGACCAGCGCGCGATCCTCGACGGTGATCGCCAGGTCCTCCTCGCGGAAGCCCGCCACGGCCAGCGTGATGCGGTAGGCGTTCTCGGCCACCGCCTCGATGTTGAAGGGGGGATAGCCCTCGGAGGCCCCCTTGGCGGTGCGCTCGACGAGGCGTTCCAGCTGTTCGAACCCCAGCAGGTAGGGATGCGCGCCAAAGCTCAGTTTCGTCATCGTCCTGCCCTTGCGTTCAAGCGACACGACCGGGGCCCCGGATGCGGCAGCCCCAGTCAGGCCAAGATATGGGGCGGGGCCCGCGGGCCCGCAAGGGCCGGGGCGGGGGTCTTGAAGATCCTCGCGCGGCTACCGATTTCTGACCCGTGGCCCGGGGGAATCGGCTAGCGTCCGGGCCGAAACGCACGCGACTCAGGCCACAGACCCACGCCAGCGACCGGACCGATGAACGCACCCTTCGAGCTTGACACGACCGACGTGCTGCGCATCCGGCTGGAGGTGCTGCGGCGCGAACACCGCGACCTCGACGAGGCGATCCGGGCGCTGGAGGCGCAGGTGCGCCCCGACCAGCTGATGCTGCGGCGGCTCAAGAAGCAGAAGCTGGCGCTCAAGGACCAGATCACCCGCCTTGAAGACCGCCTGATCCCCGACATCATCGCCTGACCGCAGGACGCCGGACGCGCCGGGCGGCAAATTCCTTGAAGAAAGGAATTTGCAAAATCCTTTCTTCAAGGATTTTGCCCCGCCAGAGCCCGCGCCCTGCGCCTTGACCCCGCCCCCCCCGCGGCTATGGTGCCGCCCTCTTTCCCGGGGGCAGGCATGGCGGTTGTCGGCATCATCATGGGCTCGCAGTCCGACTGGCCCACGATGAAGGCCGCGGCCGAGGTGCTTGACGAGCTTTCGGTGCCCCACGAGACCGCCATCGTCTCGGCCCACCGCACGCCCGACCGGCTGTGGGATTACGGCCGCACCGCGGTGGACCGCGGGCTGCGCGTCATCATCGCGGGGGCCGGGGGGGCCGCGCATCTGCCGGGGATGATGGCGTCGAAGACGCGCCTGCCGGTGATCGGCGTGCCGGTCGAGACGCGGGCGCTCGGCGGGCAGGACAGCCTCTACTCCATCGTGCAGATGCCGCGCGGCTTTCCGGTCGCCACCATGGCCATCGGCGGGGCGGCCAACGCAGGGCTGATGGCGGCGGCGATCCTGGCGCTGTCCGACGCCGCACTCGCCGCGCGGCTGGAGGCCTGGCGCGCGGCGCTGGCGGCCTCGGTGCCCGAGGCGCCGTCGGATGGCTGAGCCGCTGGCGCAAGGCGCCACCGTCGGCATCCTGGGCGGCGGGCAACTGGGCCGGATGCTGGCGGTCGCGGCCAGCCGCCTGGGCCTGCACGCCCACGTCTATGACCCGGACCCGCGCGCCCCCGCGGCCGAGGTCGCCCGCGCCGCCACCTGCGCCGCCTGGGACGATGCCGCGGCGCTCGCGGCATTTGCGGCGGCGGTCGATGTCGTGACCTACGAATGGGAAAACGTGCCCGTCCCCGCGCTCGACGCGCTGGAGCCCCTGCGCCCGATCCGCCCGGCCCGCCGGGCGCTGGAGGTGTCGCAGGACCGGCTGGCCGAAAAGCATTTCCTGGCCGGCCTCGGCCTTGCCGTCGCGCCCTGTGCGGCGGTGACGGACGCGGCCTCGCTGGCCGCCGCGCTGGACCGCATCGGGCTGCCCGCGATCCTGAAGACCGCGCGGCTGGGCTATGACGGCAAGGGCCAGGCGCGGCTTTCGGCGCCCGGGGACGCGCCCGCCGCGCTGGCGGCGATGCAGGGCGCGCCTGCGGTGCTGGAGGGCTTCGTCGCCTTCGACCGCGAGGTCTCGGTGATCGCCGCGCGCGGCCTGACGGGACAGGTCGCGGCCTATGACCCGGGCGAGAACGTCCACAGGGGCGGCATCCTTTCCACCACCACCATCCCCGCCCGCCTGTCGCCCGCCCTGCGCAGCGACGCCGTGCTGATCGCGGCGCGCATCCTCGAGGCGCTCGATTATGTCGGCGTGATCGGGGTGGAGCTTTTCGTCACCCCGCGCGGCCTGATCGTCAACGAGATCGCCCCGCGGGTGCACAACTCGGGGCACTGGACGCAGAACGGCTGCGCGGTTGACCAGTTCGAACAGCACATCCGCGCGGTGGCGGGCTGGCCGCTCGGCGACGGCGCGCGGCATTCCGACGTGACGATGGAAAACCTGATCGGCGATGACGTCACCCGGGTACCCGCGCTGCTGCGCGAGCCCGGCACGGCCGTCCACCTCTACGGCAAGGCCGAGGCGCGTCCGGGCCGCAAGATGGGCCACGTCAACCGGGTGCGCGCCCGCGGCTGAGGCGTCAGCTGCAGACGATCGCCACCACCAGGAACTTGCAGGTCTGCTTTTTCTTTGCGGGGGCAGTCGGCGCGGGCGCGGGCGCGGGCGCCCGCGGCTTGGTCGGCGCGCGCGCGCGTTCGGGCTCGGCGGCGGCGGGGCGGGGGGCGGCGGTCGTGGCCGGGGCCGCGCGCTTTTCCACCTTGGGCTTGGGCGCCGCGGCGACGGCCTGCTTGCAGATGCCCGCAGGCTCGGCGGTCAGCACGCGCCAGAGGTCTTCGGTGGGGTCGAGCGGCTCGGCCGGGGTCTGGCCCTTGGCTTCGTAATAGTGCTTCAGCGCCGTGCGCGACCCTGCGCCCCAGTCGCCGTCGACGCCCAGGCCATAGCAGCCGACGCGTGCAAGCTCTTCCTGCACCGCGCGGGGCAGGTCGTCGGGGGCGGCAGGCAGCGCCGCTGCGGCGACGCCGGGGGGCAGAACCTCTGTCCCGGCCGGGTCGCCTGTGGGCGCGCCCGCAGGCGTGAAGGCGGCAGGTTCGGCGCCCGGCGACATGCCCATGATGCGCGTGCGGCCCGCGGCGGGGACGACCGAAAGGATGGGTGCGTCGGCGTGGACCTGCCCGGCGGGTGCGCCCGAAGGCGGGGCCGGCGCCACGACCGCGGCCGCAGGGACCGCAGCCCGCGGCGCGGCAATCGGTGCGGCGGCAGGCGGCGCCGGGCTGTCCAAGGGTGCCAGACGCCGGGCCACCAGCAGCGGCGCGGGCGGCGGAGAGGGGGTCGGTTCGGGGGTCGGTTCGGCCACCACGGGGACCGCCGCCGGTTGAGGTTCCGGCGCGGGTCCGGTCACCACGGGGACGGGTTCCGTCACCACCGCGGCCGGCTCTGGCGCCGGTGCCGAGGTGACCAGCCGCAGCGAGGTGCGCACCAAAGGCGCGGGCGCCCCGCGCACCGCCGGATCCGCCGCGGCCTGCGCCGTAGCGCCCGCGGCCGGCCCGTCGCCCGGCGCAAAGGCGAAGGGCGCGCGCAGGGACGACTGGTCCCAGGGCACCTGACGGCCCACCGTCGCCGCCTCGACGTCGCGGCGCACGCGGACCATCACGTCGGAAATGCCCAGACCGGGCGTTTCGATGTAGTTCAGCAGGGCGGTCGCAAAGGGGCTGAGTTCGCCGTCGAAACGGTCGTAGGACACCTGCCCGGGCCGTGTGGCAAAGGCGACGAACAGCCCCGGTTCGCCATTCACCGGCGCCAGCCCGTCACCGCCCGCCGCCGCGCCCAGCGGATTGGGGCGGCTGGCGTCGATGAAGACCAGCGTCGTGGCGCCCGAGCCCTGCAGGCGCCCGAGCACGTCGCCCAGCGCCAGCGCGCCCGCCGCGGGCGCCGCGGCGTCGGGCTTTGCGTCGACCGGCAGCAGGTAGTTCTCGCCCCCCGCCTGGTAGGCCTGGCCGGCGTAGTAGAAGACCACCGCCTCGGCCCCCCGCGCCTGCGCGGCGACCACGTCCACCATGGCGCGGAACATCGTTTCCGACACGTCGGACAGAAGCGTGACCTCGAACCCCGTGCGGCGCAGCGATTCCGCCATGCGGCTGGCATCGTTGCCGGGGGTCGCCAGATCGGGGAGGGTGCCGTACTGCGCATTGCCCACGACCAGCGCCAGACGGCGCCCCTGCGCCTCGGCCAGGGGTGCGGTCAGCAGGGCGGCCAGCAGGGCGGCAAGCGCCGCGACGCGGCGCGCAAGTGCGGTCATCGCGGAAATCCCCGAACCGAAACGCGGGCAGGATACCCGATCGCACCCTACCCGCCAACCCGAAAAGCCCCCCGCTCACGCAAGGGTCAGCGCTGGATCGGCTCCAGCGGGTCGTAGAGCAGCCCCGTGCCCCAGGCCACCGCGGCCAGGCTGTCGGGCTTGACGCGCAGGGCCGCCATTTCGTCTCGCGTCACCAGACGGCGGCGGTTCACCACGCCCTCTGGGTCGGTCCAGGCGGCCATCGGGTCGCCCGAAAGGATGCGGGCACGGAAGAAGATGTCGACCTGGTGGAAGCCGCCGGCAGGATCGTGGAACTCGTTGACCAGGCAGGGATCGCCCACGGCGATGGTCAGCCCCGTCTCCTCTGCCACCTCGCGGATCAGGGTGTCGGGCAAGCTTTGCCCCGCATGCACCCCGCCACCCGGCGCGCACCACAGGTCGGACTGCCGCCCGGGCCAGGCATTGACCAGCAGCAGGCGGTCCTCGTGCAGCAGGACCGCCCGGACAGCCAGGCGAGGGGTGCGGGGTTTCATGCGCCCGACCCTGCCCGCCCCCGGGCGCGCCGTCCAGAGCGGTTCGGGAAACCCCGGCGTGGCGAGATCGCCCGCAACGGGGGCAGGACGCAACGTCAGGCTTGGCCCCCGTGGCGCCGGCGCGCAGGGTGCCACGCATGCGTGCGACCCTCTCCCTGCTGGCGACGCTTGCATCGCCCCCGACGATTGCGGCGGGGGCCGATTGCGTCGTGCTCCTGCACGGGCTGGGGCGGACGCCCGCCTCGCTGGCGGTGATGGCGCGGGCGCTGCGGGCGGAAGGCTTCCGCGTGGTGAACGCGGGCTACGCTTCCACCACCGCCGACCCCGAAAGCCTGGCCGCCCGTGTCGGCGCCGCGGTGGCGGACTGCGGACCCGGCGCGCGGGTGCATTTCGTCGCGCATTCCATGGGCGGGCTGCTGGCGCGGCTGTGGCTGGCAGGCGACCGGCCCGACCGGATGGGCCGCATGGTGATGCTTGCCCCGCCCAACGGCGGGTCGGAACTGGTGGACCGTCTGGCGCCGCTGGCGCCGTTCCGCTGGATCAACGGCCCGGCGGGCATGGCGCTTGGCACCGGCGCCGACGCCCTGCCCGCCCGCCTGCCGCCGCCGGACTACGACCTGGGCGTGATCGCGGGCACAAGGTCGCTCAATCCGCTGTATTCCTCGATGATCGAGGGGCCGGACGACGGCAAGGTCTCGGTCGCCCGCACGCGGGTGGCGGGGATGGCCGACCACCTGGTGCTGCCGGTCAGCCACACCTTCCTGATGCTGAACCCCGCCGTGATCGCCCAGACCGCGGCCTTCCTCAGGGACGGCCGCTTCCGCCGCCACTGAGGCGCCGCGCGGGCGCCATCGCCCAGGCCACGCCGCCGGTCACCACGACCGCGGCCAAGACCAGCCGCGGCGTCACCGGCTCGGCCAGAAGGACCACGCCCCCCAGTGCCACCAGCACGGGCGTCGAGGCCTGCACCACCCCGGCCCGCGCGGCGCCCAGCAACGGCAGCGCCGTATACCACAGGATATAGCCAAGGCCCGACGTCACCGCCCCCGACAGCACCGCCAGCGCCGCCCCCGGCGCCGTCGCCCCGCCCTCGCCGAAGGCCAGTCCCACCGGGCCCGCGGGGATCAGCGACAGCAGGAAGGCCAGCGTGATCGCCGCCAGCGGCGCCGGCGCGCCGCGCCCGGCCAGCGAAAACGCCGCCCAGCCGAACCCCGCCAGCGCCATCACCGCCGCGGGGGCGAAGGCCACCGCCCCCGCCCCCGGCAGCGCCATCACGGCGAGCCCGCCCAGCGCCGCCCCGGCGCCCAGCCAGCGGCGGGCCGGCACCGCCTCGCGCAGGGCGAGGGCGCCCGCGAACATGCCCACCTGCACCGCGGCGAACAGCACCAGCGCCCCGGGCCCCGCCGGGATGGCGAGGTAGGCCAGCGAAAAGGCGTAGAGGTAGACCGACAACCCCGCCGCCGCCGCCGCGTCGCGCCAGACCGGCCGGACCCAGGCCCGCCGCACGGAGATCAGGACGGCCAGCACCGCCGCCCCGGTCACCACGCGGATCACCGCGAAATCCACCGGCCCGATGGCGCCCTCGGCCACCGCTAGCCGGTTGATCAGCGAATTGCCCGCGAAACAGAGAAGCGAGGCGAAGGTCAGCAGGGCCAGGCGCATCACCGCGTGCTAGCACGGCCGGGGCGGGGCGCAAGGCGCGGCGGCGCGGGCGGGCGACATGTCGGCCGACGCGTCCCGCACCGCTCACGGCCCGGCTTGCAGCTTTGCGCAAACGAAAAGGGGCGCCCGAAGGCGCCCCTTTCCCCGACCGGGTTTCCGCGGTCAGAAGTCCATCCCGCCGCCGCCGCCGGGCATCGCCGGGGCCTTGTCGTCCTTGGGCTTGTCGGCGATCATCGCCTCGGTGGTGATGAGCAGCGAAGCCACCGAAGCGGCGTCTTCCAGCGCGGTGCGCACGACCTTGGCCGGGTCGATCACGCCGAACTTGAACATGTCGCCGTATTCTTCGGTCTGGGCGTTGAAGCCGAACGTCTTGTCGTTCGATTCCCGCACCTTGCCCGCCACGACCGAGCCGTCCACGCCCGCGTTCTGGGCGATCTGGCGCAGCGGCGCCTCCAGCGCCTTGCGGACGATGGCGATCCCGGCGTTCTGGTCGCTGTTGGCGCCCGTCAGGCCGTCGAGCGACTTGGCGCCCTGCACCAGGGCCACGCCGCCGCCGACGACGATGCCTTCCTGCACCGCGGCCCGGGTCGCGTTCAGCGCGTCATCGACGCGGTCCTTGCGCTCCTTGACCTCGACCTCGGTCATCCCGCCGACGCGGATCACGGCAACACCGCCCGCCAGTTTCGCCACGCGCTCCTGCAGCTTTTCCTTGTCGTAGTCGGAGGTGGTGTCCTCGACCTGCTGGCGGATCTGGGCGACGCGCGCCTCGATCTCCTTCTTGTCGCCGGCCCCGTCAACAATGGTCGTGTTGTCCTTGTTGATCGAGATCTTCTTGGCGCGGCCCAGCATGTCGATGGTGACATTCTCGAGCTTCATGCCGAGGTCGTCCGAGATCACCTGGCCGCCGGTCAGGATCGCGATGTCCTGCAGCATGGCCTTGCGGCGGTCGCCGAAGCCCGGCGCCTTGACCGCGGCGATCTTCAGGCCGCCGCGCAGCTTGTTCACCACCAGGGTGGCCAGGGCTTCGCCCTCGACATCCTCGGCGATGATCAGCAGCGGACGCTGCGACTGGATCACGGCTTCCAGCAGCGGCACCATCGGCTGCAGCGACGACAGCTTCTTCTCGTTGATCAGGATCAGCGCGTCTTCCAGTTCCGCGACCATCTTGTCGGCGTTGGTCACGAAGTAGGGCGACAGGTAGCCGCGGTCGAACTGCATGCCCTCGACGACCTCGACCTCGGTCTCCAGGCCCTTGTTCTCCTCGACGGTGATGACACCCTCGTTGCCGACCTTCTGCATCGCGTCGGCGATGAAGCGGCCGATCTGCGCCTCGCCGTTGGCCGAGATGGTGCCGACCTGGGCAACCTCGTCGCTGTCCTTGACCGGACGCGAGGCGGCCTTGATGTGCGCCACGACCTTCGAGGTGGCAAGGTCGATGCCGCGCTTGAGGTCCATCGGGTTCATCCCCGCGGCCACCGCCTTCAGGCCTTCCTTGATGATCGCCTGGGCCAGCACGGTGGCGGTGGTGGTGCCGTCGCCCGCCTCGTCATTGGTGCGGGAAGCGACTTCCTTCACCATCTGCGCGCCCATGTTCTCGAACTTGTCGGAAAGCTCGATCTCCTTGGCGACGGTGACGCCGTCCTTGGTGATGCGGGGCGAGCCGAACGACTTCTCGATCACCACGTTGCGGCCCTTGGGGCCGAGCGTGACCTTCACCGCGTCGGCCAGGATGTTGACGCCGCGCAGCATGCGGTCGCGGGCGTCGCCTTCGAATTTCACGTCTTTGGCAGCCATGTGCCTACTCCTTGGAATTTCGGTTGACGGGAAAGCGCGGGGCGGGCTTCAGCCCGCCGTCCTTCAGGCGATGATCCCGAGGATGTCGCTTTCCTTCATGATCAGCAGCTCTTCGCCGTTCAGCGTCACTTCCGTGCCCGACCACTTGCCGAACAGGATGCGGTCGCCGGCCTTGACCGAGGGGGCGATCAGTTCGCCCGAATCCTTGCGGGCGCCTTCGCCCACGGACACGATTTCGCCCTCGGCGGGCTTTTCCTTGGCGGTGTCGGGGATGATCAGCCCGCCCTTGGTCTTGTCCTCACCGGTGATGCGGCGGACGAGGACGCGGTCATGCAGAGGTTTGAAGGCCATCTGGCAACTCTCCCTTGGGTTTCCAGGTTGAAGCTCGGTTGGCACTCACCGAAGGCGAGTGCCAACGCCGGGTGATGTAGGGAGCCGTCGCGCCGCTGTCAACGGGGGAATGGGCCGCTGCCCGATCTTCGCGCGCTCGGAAGCGCAAGGCTGCGGAACTTCCCGCAGCGCCGGGGGCAGCCGGGTCGCGGCGCGCTGTTGCAAATGCCGGGCCCCGCCCCCCTAATGCACCGTGCCGAACGCCGGAGCCCGGACTTGCGCCGCCTTGCCCTTGCCCTGACCCTGTTCGCCGCGTCGCCGGCCTCGGCCCTGCCCGAGGCCTGCGGCGGCACCGACCTGATCGCCGCCCTGCCCGAGGCCGACCGCGCCGCGCTGACGGCGGCGACCGAAGCCGCGCCCTTCCCGCGCGGCAACCTCTGGCGCGCCACCCGCGACGGGGCCGGGGTGACGCTGGTGGGCACCTACCACCTGGACGACCCGCGCCACGACGCGACGCTTGCCGCGCTGGCCCCCGCGCTCGGTGCCGCCGTCGTCCTGCTGGTCGAGGCGGGCCCGGAGGAGGAACGCCAGATGATGGCGCGTCTCGCCCGCGACCCCTCGATCATGCTGACGCCCGCCGACCAGCCGACCCTGCGCGAGGTGCTGGCGCCTGCGGAATGGGACAGCTTCGCCGCCGCCCTGTCGGCCCGCGGCATTCCGGCCTTCATGGCGGCGCGGTTCCGGCCCTGGTATGTCTCGATGCTGCTGTCGATCCCGCCCTGCGCCATGCCGACGCGTGCGACCGCCGACCGCGGGCTGGACAAGCGGCTGATGCAGGCGGCGCTGGCGCAGGGCCTGCCGCTCAGGGCGCTCGAGCCCTACGATACCGCCTTCCGCATCTTCGAGGCGATGTCCGCGGACACGCAGGTCGACATGATCCGCACCGCGCTGGCGCTGGAACCGCAGGCCGAGGACCAGATGGTCACGCTGGCCAACGCCTATTTCGCCGAGGACAGCCGCCTGATCTGGGAATACCTGCGCCATGTCTCGCTGCGCCTGCCCGGCGCCGCGCCCGCCGCGGTCGAGGCCGAGTTCGCGCAGATGGAAGAGGCGCTGATGTCCGCCCGCAACCGCGCCTGGGTTCCGGTGATCGAGGCGGCGGCGGCCGAGGGGCCCGTCGTCGCGGCCTTCGGGTCGCTGCACCTTTCGGGGCGGGACGGGGTGCTGGCGCTGATGCAGCGCGCGGGCTGGACCCTGGAACGGCTGCCCTTCCCGGCCGCGGCCCGGTGATCCTGCGGTGATCCTGGCCGCCGATGCGGTCAACCGCGCGAGCGAACCTGCGGAAGGCTTCCCCTACGCCGAAGACCCTGCCGGGGCCGCCCGCTCTGCCGCCGGCCCGTTCGCCCTGCGCAACCGGCTGGATGCGCTGCTGATCTGCGGCCACGACCCCGCGCAGGCGATGCCTGCGGCGCTGGACTGAAGGCCGGCTGCCCGCAAGGGGACCGTCGCTGCGCGCGCCTTACCCCAGATAGCGCCGCAGCACCGCCTCGGTCCCGTCGGCCCAGAGCGCGCGCAGGTGGCGGGCGAAGGCGTCGCGGACGCGGGGGTGGTCGGCGGTGTCGCCATAGACCGCGCGCTGCGACAGCCAGGCGGCGGGGTCGGTCCGCGCCGCCGCCGACAGCGCGGTCAGCTGGTCCCAGGCGGCATCGTTGGGCGCGATCGCGGTGCCGCGGTCGGTCTGGCCGAAGCAGTAGCGGCACCACATTGCCGAGACCAGCGCCAGCCCCTCGACCGAACCGCCCGCCGCCAGCGCGTCGCGCAGCGACGGCACGATGAACTTGGGCTGGCGGTTGGACCCGTCCAGACACAGGCGGCGTTCGGTATCCGCTACCTCGGGGTTGGAGAACCGCGCCCTGATCGTGCGGTAGTAGGCGGCAAGGTCGGTGTCGGGCACGGGCGGGACATAGGGAATGATCTCCTCTGTCTCCACCTTGTCGAGCAGGCCGGAAATCAGCGGGTTGGCCATCGCCTCGTGGACGAATTCGATGTCCATCAGCCCGCCCGGGTAGGCGATCACCGCATGCCCGCCGTTCAGGATGCGGATCTTCATCATCTCGAAGGCATGCACATGCGGGGTGAAGGTCACGCCCACCTTTTCCAGCGCCGGGCGGCCCGCGGGAAAGTTGTCCTCCAGCACCCATTGCCGGAAGGGCTCGCAGGTCACCGGAACGGGATCGTCGGCCAGGCCGAAGGCGGCGGCGGTGGCGCGTTCGCGGGGGCCGGTCGCGGGGGTGATGCGGTCCACCATGCCGTTGGGAAAGGCCACGTTCGCGGCCACCCAGTCGGCAAGGCCTGCGTCCTGCAGGCGGGCCAGGCCGGTGACGACCGAGGCCGTGACATGCCCGTTGCCGGGCAGGTTGTCGCAGGACATGACGGTGAAGGGCGCCACCCCCGCCGCCCGCCGGGCCCGCAGGGCGGCGAGGATGGCGCCGAAGGCGGTGCGCGGGGCGCCGGGGTTGGCGGCGTCGTGCACAAGGTCGGGGGCGGCGGTGTCCACCAGCCCGGTTTCGGCCGAGATGAAGTAGCCGCCCTCCGTCACCGTCAGCGACACGATGCGGATCGCCGGGTCGGCCATGGCGGCGATCAGCGGGCCGTTGCCGGGGGCGACCTCGACAAAGCCGGTCATCGCCCCGATGCGGCGCGCCGTCTTGCCGGCGGGATCAAGCTCGATGACGGTCGACAGGCAGTCCTGCGCCAGCAGCGCCTCGCGCATCCGGGCATCGGCCGCGCGGACGCCCGCGCCCAGGATGGCCCAGTCATGCCCCTCGCCCGATGCCATCAGGTCGTCGAGATAGACCGCCTGGTGCGCGCGGTGGAAGTTGCCAAGCCCGATGTGCACGATGCCCGGGGTCAGGCGGGAACGGTCGTAGGGGGGAAGTTTCGCGTCCATCTCAGGCCATCCAGTTGCCGCCGTCGACCCCGAAGCACTGGGCCACGACGTAATCGCTTTCGGAACTCGCAAGGTAGATCGCCATGCCGGTCAGGTCGGCCGCCGTGCCCATGCGGCCATGCGGCACGGCGGCGCCGACGATCCGCTTCTTCTCGCCCGGCGGGCGGCCTTCGTATCTCGCGAACAGGCTGTCCACGTGGTCCCAGTGTTCGCCGTCCACCACGCCCGGGGCGATGGCGTTGACGTTGATGCGGTGGCGGATCAGGTCGAGGCCCGCGGACTGGGTGATCGAGATCACGGCGGCCTTGCTGGCGCAGTAGACCATCACCAGCGCCTCGCCCCGCCGTCCGGCCTGGCTGGCCATGTTGATGATCTTGCCGCCCGTCCCTTGCGCGATCATCTGGCGCGCCGCCGCCTGCAGGGTGAAGATCGTGCCCGCCACGTTGACGGCAAACAGCCGGTCATAGCTGGCGCGGGTGATCTCGACCGTCGGGCAGGCGTCGAAAAGAGCTGCGTTGTTGACCAGGATGTCGAGGCCCCCCATCGCCGCCACCGCGGCGGCGATGCCCGCCTCGATGCTGTCCTGGCGCGTGACGTCCATCGCCACGGCATGCGCCCCGGGGCCGAGGTCGCGGGCGGCCCTTGCGGCGGCCTCGGCGTTGATGTCGGCCAGAGCCACCTGCGCGCCTTCCGCCAGGTAGGCGCGGGCAAACTCCAGCCCGATGCCGCGGGCGGCGCCGGTGACCAGCGCGCGCTTGCCCCGCAGCCTCACAGCGCCCTCCCGTCGGCGCCGAAGCGGTGCAGCTTGTCGATCTGCGGCGCAAAGCTGATGCGGTCGCCCGCACGGGCCTGCACTTCGCCCGAACCGCGCAGGGTCAGGGTGCCCAGATCGCCCGCGTTGATCTTGAGGAAGGTGTCCGACCCCAGGTGTTCCGACAGGATCACGCTGCCCGACCAGGGCCCCTGCCCGACCTCGACATGCTCTGGCCGGATGCCGATGGTGGTGGCGCCGTGCCTCGCCGCCTCGGCCCCGCCGATCAAGTTCATCTTCGGGCTGCCGATGAAGCCCGCGACGAACAGGTTCTGCGGGCGGCGGTAGAGGTCCAGCGGGCTGCCCACCTGTTCGATGCGGCCCGCGTTCAGGACCACGATCTTGTCGGCCATCGTCATCGCCTCCACCTGGTCGTGGGTGACGTAGATCATCGTCGTCTTGAGGCTCTGGTGCAGTTCGGTGATCTCCTGCCGCATCCCGACCCGCAGGGCGGCGTCGAGGTTCGACAAGGGCTCGTCGAAGAGGAAGGCCGCGGGTTCCCGCACGATCGCCCGCCCGATCGCCACCCGCTGCCGCTGGCCGCCCGACAGTTGGCCCGGGCGGCGGTCGAGGTAGGCGGTCAGGTTCAGCACCTTGGCCGCGCGTTCCACCTTGGCCGCCTGCTCGGCCTCGGACAGGCCCGCCATCTTGAGCGGGAAGGCGATGTTCTTGCGCACCGTCATGTGCGGGTAGAGCGCATAGCTCTGGAACACCATCGCAAGGCCCCGCTTCGCGGGCGGCAGGGCGGTGGCATCCTTGCCGTCGATCTCGATGGTGCCCGAGGACGTATCCTCCAGCCCCGCGATCAGCCGCAGGAGCGTGGATTTGCCGCAGCCCGAGGGGCCGACGAAGACGACGAATTCGCCGTCGTCGATGTCGAGGTCCACGCCCGGGATGACATGCACCTCGCCGAAGGACTTGCGAACCTGCTTGAGCGTGATCTGTCCCATTCCGCCCCCCTATTTCACGGCGCCGAACGTCAGGCCGCGGACGAGTTGTTTCTGGCTGAACCAGCCCAGCACCAGGATCGGCAGGATCGCCATCGTGCTGGCGGCCGAGAGTTTCGCGTAGAACAGGCCCTGCGGGCTGGAAAAGCCCGCGATGAACTTGGTCAGGGGGGCGGCGTCGGTGACCGTCAGGTTGATCGTCCAGAACGCCTCGTTCCAGGCGAGGATGATGTTCAGAAGCAGCGTCGAGGCGATCCCCGGCACCGCCATGGGGGTCAGCACATGGATGATCTCGTCCTTGAGCGAGGCCCCGTCCATCCGCGCGGCCTCGAGGATTTCCCCCGGGATTTCCTTGAAATAGGTGTAGAGCATCCAGATGATGATCGGCAGGTTCATCAGCGTCAGCACGACGACCAGCCCGATGCGCGTGTCGATCAGGCCCATCCACTTGAACAGCAGGTAGATCGGCACCAGCACGCCAACGGCTGGCATCATCTTGGTCGACAGCATCCACATCAGCAGGTCTTTGGTTTTGGGACCCGGGACGAAGGCCATCGACCAGGCGGCCGGGATGGCGATCAGAAGGCCCAGCAGGGTGGACCCCACGGCGATGATGACCGAGTTCCAGAAATAGCGGAAATAGTCGCGCTGGTCGTTGACGTCGATGTAGTTCTGCAGCGTCCAGTCGAAGCCGAGGAAGACCGGCGGCGAGGCCACCGCCTGCGCCTCGGGCTTGAACGAGGTCAGCACCGTCCACAGGATCGGGAAGAACAGGACCAGGGCGACCGACCAGGCGGCGGCGGTGTTGACCGCCTTGCGGCGGGTGGAAACGGCGCGGGCCATCAGGATCTCCCGTCCCGGGCTTGACCCGGGACCTCCGGTCGAGGTTGCGCGAGGGTGGGGGCGAGGTCCCGGGTCAGGCCCGGGACGGGGTTGAAACGGTCACGCATCGAGGTTCTTCCCCACCGCGCGCATCAGGAAGACGGCGACGATGTTGGCAAGGATCACGGCGACCACGCCGCCCGCGGCGGCGGTGCCTGCGTCGAAGTCCAGGAGCGCCTCCTTGTAGATCAGGAAGGGCAGCGTGGTGGAGGCGGTGCCGGGCCCGCCGGCGGTGGTGACGAGGATCTCGCCGAAGATGCCAAGAAGAAAGATCGTCTGGATCAGCACCACCACGGTGATCGACCGCGCGAGGTGCGGCAGCATGATGTACCCGAACCGCTTGACCGGCGGGGCGCCGTCCATCTCGGCGGCCTCCAGCTCCTCGGAGCTGAGCGATTGCAGCGCGGTCAGCAGGATCAGCGTGGCGAAGGGCAGCCATTGCCAGGCCACGATCAGGATGATCGACGCCAGCGGCGCCTGGCCCAGGAAGTCGTAGGGCGGCAGGCCAAGCATCTTTGCGGCCTCGGCGAACAGGCCGTTCGTCGGATTCATGAACATGTTCTTCCAGATCAGCGCCGCGACCGGGGGCATGATGAAGAACGGCGAGATGACGAGGATGCGCACCGGCCCCTGGCCCCAGATCGGCTGGTCGATCAGAAGCGCGATCAGGATGCCCAGGACGACCGTGATGACGAGGATGCCGCCGACCAGGATCAGCGTGTTCACGACGGCCTCGAGGAACCCGGGGCTGGCGACAAAGCGGGTGTAGTTGCCGAACCAGTTCCAGCCCGACCGTTCGGGGTAAAGCAGGTTGTAGCGTTGCGTGGAGAAATACAGCGTCAGCGCCAGCGGCACGATCATCCAGACCAAGAGCAGGATGACCGAAGGCGACAGCATCCAGCGGGCGGCACGGCGCGACGATTGCGTGGACATCGGCGGTCACTCCCTGGCGACGGGCGGGATCGGGTTGAAGAGCGTCGGCACAACGGGTCGGGCACAACGGGTCGGGCGCAGCGGGTCGGGCGCAGCGGGTCGGGCATCTGGCGCCTCCCTCCCCCCTCGTGGGGGAGGGATGGGGAGGGGGGGCGCAACAGAACCGGCCCGGAACCCCCTTCCCCCGTTCCCTCCCCACGACGGGGAGGGGAGGCGCCCGGACGCCAGACGTGGAGCGCGAGGGACGCGACAGAACAGGGTGCGGGTCGCCCCGCGGAAGGCAGACCGGCCCGGGAGCACGGGGGCCGGTCCGTGACGGTGGCGCCTACTGGATGTAGCCCGCCGCCGTCATCTCGTCGGTGACCAGCGCCTGCGCGGCGGCCAGCGCCTCGTCGGCCGACTTCTGCCCGGCCAGCGCGGCCGAGAACTCCTGCCCCACCGCCGTGCCGATGCCCTGGAATTCCGGGATCGCCACGAACTGCACGCCGACATAGGGCACCGGCTGGACCGTCGGCGCCGTCGGATCGGCGGCGTTGATCGAGTCGAGCGTCATCTTGGCGAACGGCACCGCCGCGTATTCCGGGTTCATGTAGAGCGAGGTCCGCGTGCCCGGGGGAACGTTGGCCCAGCCTTCCTTGGACGCCACCAGCGCCAGATAGTCCTTGGACGTGGCCCAGTTGATGAAGGCCTTGGCGGCATCCGGGGCGTCAGAGGACGACGGAATGGCCAGCGACCAGGCCCAGAGCCAGTTGCCCCGCTTGCCCAGGCCGTTGTCGGGGGCGAGCGCGAAGCCCACCTTGTCGGCGACGGTCGAGTCCTTGGGGTTGGTCACGAAGGAGGCGGCGACGGTGGCGTCGATCCACATGCCGCACTTGCCCTGCTGGAACAGCGTCAGGTTCTCGT
>CAZCPY010000030.1:0-28931 GCA_964499865.1 uncultured Rhodobacterales bacterium
CGCGGCGGAAAAGGGGCTCGACCTGACCCGCGTCAAGGGCTCCGGTCCCCACGGACGCGTTGTCAAGGCGGATGTGGCGGGTGCACCGCCCGCCGCCACGCCCGCCCCAGCCCCCGCCCCTGTCGCCCCGACCGCCACCACCCCTGCCCCGGCAGCCCCAGCCATGGCGGTCTCTGCCTCGGCCGAGACGGTGAAGAAGATGTTCGCCGACCGGACCTACGAGGAGGTCCCCCTCGACGGCATGCGTCGCACGGTGGCCGCCCGCCTGACCGAGGCCAAGCAGACCATCCCGCATTTCTACCTGCGCCGCGAGGTCGGGCTCGACACGCTCATGGCCTTCCGCGAGACGCTGAACGCCCAGCTCGCCACCCGCAACGTCAAGCTGTCGGTCAACGACTTCATCATCAAGGCCTGCGCGCTTGCCCTGCAGGCGGTGCCCGAGTGCAACCGCGTCTGGGCGGGCGACCGGATGCTGCAGATGAAGGCCTCGGACGTGGCGGTGGCGGTGGCGATCCCCGGCGGGCTGTTCACGCCCGTGCTGCGCGACGCGCACACCAAGTCGATCACCGCGCTGTCGGCCGAGATGAAGGACCTCGCGACCCGCGCGAAGTCGAGAAAGCTCGCGCCGCACGAATACCAGGGCGGCAGCTTCGCGATCTCGAACCTCGGGATGATGGGGATCGAGAACTTCGACGCCGTCATCAACCCGCCGCACGGCTCGATCCTGGCGGTGGGGGCGGGACTGAAAAAGCCGGTGGTGCAGAAGGATGGCACCATCGGCATCGCCACGATGATGTCGATGACGCTCTCGGTCGATCACCGCGTGATCGACGGGGCGCTCGGGGCCGAGTTCCTCAAGGCGGTGATCGGGAACCTGGAAAACCCGCTGGCCATGCTGGCCTGACCGCAAACGAAAAAGCCCCCGGAAGCAGATGCTTCCGGGGGCTTTTTCATGCGATGCGCGAAGTTCAGTCGCAGTCCACGCAGCCGGTCAGCCGCTGGTCCATGCTGATAGACGGCTGGTCGCAGCCCGCCTCGCCCACGATCTTGGCGGGCACGCCGGCGACCGTCTTGTTCGGCGGGATGTCGGTCAGCACCACCGACCCCGCGGCAATCCGCGAGCAGTGGCCGACCGTGATGTTGCCCAGCACCTTCGCCCCTGCCCCGATCAGAACGCCGTTGCCGATCTTGGGATGGCGGTCGCCGTCTTCCTTGCCGGTGCCGCCCAGCGTCACCGAATGCAGCATCGAGACGTTGTCCCCCACCACCGCCGTCTCGCCGATGACGATGGAATGGGCGTGGTCGATCATGATCCCCCAGCCCATTTTCGCCGCCGGGTGGATGTCCACACCGAACATCTCGGACACGCGCAGCTGCACGAAATAGGCCATGTCCCGGCGCCCCTCGCGCCACAGCCAGTTGCCGACGCGGTAGGCCTGCAGCGCCTGGTATCCCTTGAAGAACAGGATCGGCTGCAGGAACCGGTGGCAGGCCGGGTCGCGGTCGAACACCGCCATCAGGTCAGCCCGGGCGGCCAGGCCCAGCGACGGATCCGCCGCATAGGCCGCGTCGGCGATCTCGCGCAGGATCTGCTCGCTCATCTCGCCCGAGGCGAGTTTCAGCGAGAACCGGTAGGCCAGCGCGCGTTCCATCGTCGGATGGTGCAAGAGGCCCGAATGGATCAGCGACCCCAAGAGCGGCTCGGCCTTCACGGCCTCGACCGCCTCCTCGCAGACGCGCGTCCAGACGGGATCGACCGGGGACAGCAGGCGGGCGGCTTCGGCCATGGCGGCCTCCATTCGGCGGGGTTGCGCGTCAGATATAGCCGATCACCCCCGCCGCACCAACCCCTGCCGCCGCTTGCACCACGGCCCGCACGCGGTGCGCCCTTATGCCTCGACCACGGACCGGAACGGCCCCGGCCCGAAGCGATCCGACAGCTGCGCCACCGCGAAGGTCGCCGCCCCCGCGATCCCGTCCGCACTGCGCATGGCCGTGGTGTAGGTGAAGGCGGGCGCCGCCACCTCCACCGTGCGGCGGATCTCGGCACCGTCCAGCACGCGCACCACATAGGCCTCGCGGTCCTCGCCCAGCGGCACCTCGACCGAGGCCCAGCTGTCCCCCTCGATCCGCGTGCGCCGCACCCAGGCGACCGCCCGGTCCGCCCCCGCGGACCTCACCCGCAGATGCGCCGGAGCATAGGGACGCAGGCCAATCCCGTCGAAAGCCGCCGTGATCTCCACCGCCTCGGGATCATCGAACCCCCGCATCGTCGGCCCCACCCGGTAGGTCCGCGCCAGCCCGCGCGCCGACAGCGCCAGCGCGATCTGCCGCGGCACCGCGTCCAGCAGGACGACCGTGCTGCCCGCAGGCCAGACCGGCGGCATCAGCGCATCCGTCCCGGCCAGGCCGCGCAGACGCATCCCGATCTCCCAGACGCCGGGCGAGATCAGCGCGGCCTCGGCGAACTGGATCACCTCCCAGGCGTCCGACGATCCGTCGCCGATCGCCATCAGGTTGGCGCCGTTCAGAACCGCGCCCGTCGATGCCGCGGCCAGGGGCCCGCCCGTCAGGCGCAGCCGCAGGGGCGCGCCGCGGTCCCACAGCGCCGCCGGGGCGGCGACGAGCGGGGTCTCCGTCTCGCCCAGCGTCGCCCCGGCGGCCAGAAGCGTGTTGAGCTCGAACCCCTCGGCCCCGTCCGCCGCCGCCCAGACCGCGACCGACCCCGGCCAGGGGTCGGCGGCCGCGGCAACGTGGGGGGCATGCGGCACCTCGGTGCCGCGCAGCAGGGGCAGGTCCAGGAACACCGGATCGACCGGCCCCGGCGCCACGAAGGGCGCAGGCACCACCCGCGCCTCGGCCGAATCCGAAGGGCGGTAGACCGCAGGCTCGACCCGCACCGCCTCGACCAGCGAAGCCCCTGCCGCCTCCGTCCGGTCGATGCGATACAGCGCGCCCTGCAGCGCCACCGTGTCGCCCGCACCCAGGGCCGCCATCGACGGCGGCAGCGCGAACCGCGCGCCGTCCCGCGCCACCCGCGCCTCGGCCAGCCAGCGTTCGGCCAGCGCCCGGCCCTCTGCCGCCGTCAGCAGCAGCGGCAGGTCGGTCTGCGACATCGAGGGGTCGGTCTCGTCGGGGAACACCGCCTCGGCCTGCCGCGGCAGGAAATCGCCCTCGGCCTCCACAAAGACGATCCGCACCCGCCCCGCGACCTCGGCCGCCGCCGCCCGTTGCGACTCGATACCGCCCTCGGTCTCGCCGGTCCGCGCCAGCAGGCCCGGCTCCAGCGTCCCGTCCACCGCACCGCCGCGGGATCGGAAGGCCAGCACCCCTTGCCGCTCGACCGCATCCACCCCCAGCGCGAGGGTCAGGGGCTGCAGCGCCGCCCGCGCCGTCCCGGGTCCCTCGACGACATAGCCGCGCACCACGCCATGCGCTCGGTCGCCATCGACCTCCGTCACCCCCGCCGCCGCGCAGACCTCGACCGCAACCGCCGCGAAGGTCTGGTTCATCGCCCGACCGTTCAGCCAGTGGCCGCGGTCATAGTTCGCCCCGTCGCTCCACAGCGCCCCGTTGTTGGGAAACGCCGGGAACGGCCGCGCATCCCAGGCCCAGGCATGGGCCCGGGCCATGTCGACCATGCGCCCCGCATAGAGCGTAGCCTCCGGGTTGGCCTCGGGGTCGCGCCAGTGCGCCGCCATCGCCCGCAGGTATTGCAGCGCGATCAGGTCATCCCGCCGCCCGTCGGAATAGCGCGGCAGCGCGCTTTCCGACGACTTGGGATCAAGGAACCTGTTGGGCTCGTTCGTCCCCTTGTCCACGGCGGCACAGCCGTATTCGGTGAAGCGGAACGGCTTCGACCCCGGCACCCAGGGCGACGGCAGCGCCGCCCGCACCCCGCCAATCCGGTCATGGTGCGGGTTCGACCACCAGCCCCGCAGGTCCTTGTAGCGGAACACCCAGGGCTCGCCGTAGGCACCATCCTCGATCGGCAGCCGCCTCTGCGCCTCGCGCCCCTCGGGGCTGTCGTAGAACCAGTCGAAGCCCTCGCCGCCCGCCACGTTGGCCCGCAGATAGTCCAGCGCATGGACCGACCCGTAGGCCGCATCCGCCTCGCCCGGACGGTCGCGCCAGTCCGACAGGGGCATGTAGTTGTCGATGCCGACGAAGTTGACGTTCGCATCGGCCCAGAACGGATCAAGGTGGAAATAGACGTTCCCGTCCGCGTGATAGCCGAAATACTCGGTCCAGTCCGCGGCATAGCTGATCCTGACCGCAGGCCCGAGGATCGCGCGCACGTCCGCCGCCAGCGCCCGCAGCGCCACCACCGCCGGAAAGCCGTCGCCCGCCCCGCGGATCTGCGTGATCCCCCGCAGTTCCGACCCCACGCAGAAGGCGTCCACCCCCCCCGCCAGCGCGCATAGATGCGCGTAGTGCAGGATGAACCGGCGGTACGACCACTCATCCGGGCCGCTGTAGGTCACCTGCCCCGCGGCCACCGCGAAATCGCCCGGTGCCGCCGTCCCGAAAAACGCCGCCACCTCTGCCGCGGCCGCCGCCGTCCGGTCGGTCGTCCCCGCCCGCCCCGGCGCCACCGCCGTGGTGATCCGCCCGCGCCAGGGCAGCACAGGCTGGTCGGGCGCGCCGGTCCAGGGGTCGGGCAGGCCGTTGCCCGCAAGCTGCTCCATCAGCAGGAAGGGATAGAACATCACCTCCTGCCCGCCGTCGCGGATCGCCGCGATGGCCTGCACCACGCTGTCATCGGCGGGCGAGCCGCCATAGACCGACAGCCCCGCCAGCTTCGGCACCTCAAGCGCCTGCGCCCGGGTGATCCCGCCTGCCCGCCAGGCCATGCTGCCGTCGCGGTCGTTCTGCTCGACCTTGGGCCGCACGCTGCAGGACCCGACGCGCAGGTCGTCGCCGAACCAGGACACGATCAGCCCGACCGATCCCGTCCGCGGCAACTCCGTCCGCAGGGCCTCCAGCGAGGCCTCGAAGTCCGTGCCACCCCCGGCCGTGTTGACGTTCGCCAGCGTTCCGCGCCCGCGACGCTCGCGGAACCGCACGCGCTCGGTGGCCAGCGCATACTCCCCCGTCCCGGGGATCAACGCCACCGCCTGCACCGCCTCGGCGAGCCCGTCGCCGCCTTCGGCGTGGCGCAGCACCTCGAAGTTGAACTGCGGCACCCGGTTGCCGAAATCGCCAAGCGCCAGGTCCTCGATCACCACATAGGCGATGCCGCGATAGCCGGGCGCGTTCCCCGCGCCTTCCACCGCCTCGATCTTGGGGTCGGGCAATTGCGCCTCGTCGCCCGGATAGACGCGCAGCGTCAGCGTCGCACGGTCGATCTCGGTGCCATCCGCCCAGATGCGGCCCACGCCCGCGATCTCGCCCTCGCAGAGCGCGACCGCCAGGCTCACCGAATAGGAGTAGGTCTCGGTCTTCGGCTGCGGCGCGCCCTTGCCGCCCGACCGGCGCACCTCCTCGCGGAACCGCGTGGCCCAGATCACCTGCCCGGCCACCCGCGCGCGCCCCCAGACCCGCGCCACCGGCGCCCCGTCCGAGGCGCCCATCAGCCGGAACCGTTCGACCCGGCCGACCTCGACCGCCTCGGACCCCGCGCCGATCAGGCGCTGGTCGATGACACGGCCCAGCGTGGCGCCGATGGCGCGCCCGATGACGGCGCCCGACAGGCCCAGCACCGTGCCGCCGAACGCGGCCCCGATGGCCGCCCCGGCCGCACTCAGAAGGATCGTCGCCATTCACTCAATCTCCTTGGGGAAAGGCAAACCGCCCCGCCACACGCCGCGCCCAGGGGCCGCCCAGCGCATTCTCGACCACGCCGTGCCCGGTATAGGCATGCACGAAGCGGTCAGGCCCCGTGGCGATGCCCAGGTGCTTGGCCACGCTGCCTGCCCGCATGCGGAACAGGATCACGTCACCGGGCGCGGGGGCGACCGCAGGCCGCAGCCAGTCGCACGCCACGCCCATCAGCACCTCGCGCCCCGGCCCCTCGCCCCAGTCGGGCGTGTAGGGCGGCACCGCGACCGGCTCGGCTCCCACCATCGCCCGCCAGACCCCGCGCACCAGACCCAGGCAATCCGCCCCCGCCCCGCGCACGCTGGCCTGATGGACGTAAGGTGTGCCGATCCAGGCCCGCGCCTCGGCCACCACGGCGGCCTGAAACGGCGTCACCGGAACAGGCTCCCGCCGTCGTTGCGCCGCGTCCGCAGCGGATAAGACGACAGCCAGTCCTCGCCCGGCACATGCGGAAAGCCGCGGAAGTTCGCGAAGTTGCCGAATTTCAGCCGACAGGTGTCGGCGCGCTTGTCGCAGCCCGCCTCCAGCCGCAGCAGATCGCCGGGGCTGACCGCGCCGATCCCCTGCCACAGCTCCACCGTCCGCACGTCACCGGCCAGACGGTCGTTCTTGACCACGCCCACCAGCCCCGCCGCCGCGCCGGTCAGGATCCGCACCCGCCCCCGCTCGAACCAGCGGTCGTCAAACCCGGTCAGCGTGGCGAAGGTGAAGACCCGCGCCGCCTCCACCGTCTCCACCGCGCGCTCGGCAAGGTAGCCCGGCTGCGACAGGTCGAACCGGCAGGCCGCATCGCCCAGCACGGCGGCACAGGCCCGCTGCACCGTCCGCCCCTGCGGCCGGTTCAGCGCCTCGGTCAGCCCGCGCAATTCCGCCCGGAACGCGCCGCCCGCCCGCACGATCTCGCCAAAAGTCCCGCGGAACTCGACCTCGCGCAGCGCCACGTCGCTCCAGACCACGCGCCAGACCGTCACCTCGGCGCCGTCGAACCGGCCGTCCATCAGGTCGGCCTCGGTCACCGCCGCATCCGACAGCGCGCCCGCCGCTTCCGAGTTGTCGACGGCCAGACCCGTCGTCTGCTGCAGGGCCCGCGCCGAAAGGCCCGTGCCCGCCCTGAAGGTCACGCCCTCGAAGGCCAGGTCCAGGTCGTGGTCGGTGAACCCGAAGACCGCCCCGTCCGCCCGCGCCACGCGCCAGCAGCGGCAGACCTGCGTCGTGCCCGTCGCCAGATGGTCAAGGAACGCGCTCACAGCCGCAGCTCCACCACCGGCACATTCGGCACGTCCCCCGCCTTGAAGCTCGCGACCGAGGTGGCGATGCGGTCGGTGTCGAAGCGAACCGGCACGTCGAACTCGAACCCGGCCGTCACCAGCGCGCCCATGGGCGGCGGCACGGCCAGCGTCACCAGCCCGGTGGCCGCGTCGATCCCGACCTCCAGCCCCTCGACCTTGGGGTCGCCCCCCACCGCCACCCGGACCGACCCCGCAACCGGCTTGGCGATCGGGCGCACATAGGCCTGCTCGCCCGACCGGTAGGTCTTGACCAGCGCGAATGCCGTCCGCACCCCGTCGCCCATGCCCAGCTCCTGGTCCAGTGCGGTGACCGCCCGCGTCGCCCGCGCCGATTTGAAGTCGGCCCAGTCCTTCCAGCGGAAGCCGTTCAACTGCCCGCGCCGCGCCTCGAAGAAGGCGATCAGCGCCTCCACGTCGTCCAGCGACCGCAGGCCCAGGCCCGCATCGTAGCGGCGGCGGGAATGGGCCCATGGGCTGTTGCGCTCCTCGAACCCGTTGACCAGCGTGACGATGTCGGTCCTGCGCTCCGGCCCGCCGACCGATCCGAAACTCAGGTTCGCGGGGAACCTCACCTCGTGAAAGCCCATGCCATCCCCCTGTCAGCGGTTGCGCTGGCCGCGCGCCAGCGCGCGGCCAGCCTGCGCCGCTATCTGGCTCTGGCTGCGACGAAAGCCCTCGACGTCCGGCGTCGTGATGTTCATCACCACCGTCACCGGCCGCCCGCCGCCCGCCGCCTGCACGCCCAGACGCCCGTCGGCGCCGCGCGCCAGCGGCATGATCGCCTCCGGCCCCGCCTCGCCCATCAGCCCGGTGCCGCCGCGCATCGGAAAGGCCGTCGCCTGCGCCACCACGCCACCCTGCGCGAACGGCATCACCCGCCCCTGCACGAAGGCCCCGCCCCCGGCGAAGGGCATGATGCCAGAGGCCAGCGCGTTGATCCCGTTGGCCAGAAACCCGCCCAGCGCGTTCTGCACCGGCCGCATCGCGATGCCGTAGACCGTGTTCACGATCGACTGCGCCAGCCCCTTCAGGGCATCCGACAGCCGCATCCCGTCGAACACCAGCCCGTCGAAGGCCTTGCGCAGCCCGCCGCCGATCCCGGCCGACAGCACGCCCACCTCGCGCCCGGTGAAGACCAGGCTCTCGCGCATCCGCGAAAGCTCGCCCTCGAAGGTTGCAACCATCCCCGTCGCCTGCCCGACCGCCGCCTCCAGGCTCGCGATCTGCGCCTCCAGTTCGTCGACCTCAGCCATCGCCGCCTCCCATATCGCCGCCGCCGCCCGACCGGTCCGGGTAGGCCGCCGCCAGTTCCTCCAGCCGCGCCCGTGTCAGCATCGGCGCCGCCGCTTCCAGCCCCAGCATCAGCCGCAGCTCGGCCGGGGTCAGCCGCCAGAACACCTCCGGCGCCAGCCGCAAGCCGCCAAGCCCCGCCCGCATCAGCCCCGGCCAGTCGATGCCCCGCCCACCGCTCACGGCCCGAAGGCCCGCACCAGAAGCTGTGCCGCCACCCGCGCCGCCTCGGCCGGGCCGCCGCCGATCTCGGCCGTGCGCAGGTCCTCCGCCGAGCCCTGCCAGCCGCCGCCGCGCAGGCCCGCCACCACCAGCGCCAGCACGTCGCGGGTGGAAAACCGCCCGGCCTCGAACCGCTCGACCAGCTCGATCAGCGACCCCGCCTCCAGCGCCGCCTCAAGCTCGGCCAGCGCCCCCAGCGTCAGCTTCGCGACATGGCGCCGCCCGTCCAGCACCAGCGCCACCTCGCCCGCGTGGGGGTTGGTCATCACAGCGCCACGAAGGTCAGAACACCGGCCGAGGCCATCGTCATCTCGTAGGTCGCCTCGCCGTTGTGGCTGCCTGCGTATTCGATGGCGGTGATCTGGAACGGCCCCTCGATCACGCCGAAGGACGGGATCACCACCTGGAACCCCGGCACCTCGCCGTCAAAGAAGATCTGCCGCGCCCGGGCGTCCGTCGCCGCATCGCGGAACACGCCCGACCCCGAGATCGTCGCCGACTTCACCCCTGCGCCTGCCAGCAGCTCGCGCCACCCGCCCTGGCTTTCCAGGCTCGTCACATCGACGCTTTCCGCGTTCAGGCTGATCCGCTGCGCGCGCAGGCCCGCCACCGTCTCGAACAGGCCCGCCCCGCTCATGTCGATCTTGACCAGCACGTCCTTGCCGCTCTGTACCGCCATTGTCGTCTCTCCCGTGAAAGCCCGCCTAGGGGCGCGTCAGAGTGCCACCCGGGCACGGAACTCCATGTCGATCCGGCGCACCGCCCCGGCCTCCAGCCGCCGCGCCACGGCGCGGCGGAAATGCAGGCCGACCAGCGTGCCGCGGGCCAGTGTCAGGTCGGCATCGACCAGTCGGTCCGACACCTTGACCGCCACGCCCTTGGCCGCGGCAAAGCCTTCGGCATCGGTGATCACCGATACCGTCAGCCGGTGCTCGGCACCGCCGCCGGTCTGGTCCGACCGGTCCAGCGCCTCCTCGGGCCCGATCAGCACGAAGGTGCCCTTGCCGCCGCCTCTGGGCAGCGCATCGACCACCGGCACCCCGGCCAGCGCCGGGTCGCCCGACAGCCGGGCATAGATCGCCGCCTGCAAGGCGGCCGCGCCTGCATAGCTCATGCCGGTTCCTCCTCGCGCGCCGCGCAGGCCAGCCAGCGCCCGTCGGGGTCGCGCTCGGTCACCGCAAGGATCGCGTAAACCCTTGTTCCGTCGCGGAACCTCTGCCCCGGGACGGGCCGCGACGGCGCGCCCACCGCGCTGCCCCGCACGGTGATGCGGAACGGCACCGTCGCCTGCGGAAAGCCCTCGCCCTCGGTCTCGCGCCCGGCCGAGGGCGTCACCTCCGCCCAAAGCGTGCCCAACCCGGTCCAGGTCTGCACCAGACCTCCGGCGCCGTCGGCGACCTCCGCGGGCGCCTCCAGCAGCAGCCTGCGCCGCAGCCGCGGGCGGATCACGACTGCCCCCCGCCCAGCGTGCGCACCGTGCGCCAGCGCCCGATCAGCGCCGCCACCGACGCAGGCAGTCCCGCGCCCTCGCGCAGGCCGCCGTCGTGGCGTGCGTCGTAATACTCCGCCGCCAGCAGGAACACCGCCTGCCCCAGATCCTTGGGCACCGCCGCCCAGGCGCCGAAGCCTGCGTCGAACACGATGTCGACGCGGCCATCCTCCGGCACGTTGGGCAACAACAGCCCGCGCGCGACGAGCTTCGGCCGGTGCGTGTCCACCACCAGCCGCCAGCGCGACGGATCGACTGCCGTCGCCACGCCCGCCCCGTCCACCAGCGTCACCGACACCACCGCCGAGACCGGCGCGCAGGGCAGCGCCTGCGCCTCCTGGTCGCGCCAGTCGGCCAGCGTCCAGGTGAAGCGGCGGCTGACCAGCATCTTCGCCGTCCGCCCCTCCACCGTCGCGATGGCCGCGCGCAGGTAACCCTCCACCAGCGCATCCTGGAACGTGTCGTCGGCGAACCCCGATCCCAGCCGCAGATGCGCCTTCAGATCCGCAATCGGCAGCGCCGCTGACGGCACCGCCGCCTGTTCAACCAGCATCGTCCTGTCTCCCCCTTGCCGCATGGGCGCGCGCCCCCCGCTCCGCTCGGTCGGAGGGGTCTGCTAGACGGCGCGGGACAGGGTTTCCCCGAACGCGCGCCCACCGCCCGGCCCCGGGCATCGCCCGGGGCCGAACCCGCCGGTCGTCACGAGACGGCGAAGCGCAACAGCTTGATCGCCGCAAAGTCGATCACGTCGCCGCCCACGCGCTTGGTCGCGTAGAACAGGACATGCGGCTTGGCGCTGAACGGGTCGCGCAGGATGCGCAGGTCCGGGCGCTCGGCGATCGTGTAGCCCGCGCGGAAGTCGCCGAAGGCGATGGCATGGGCGCCCGCGGCGATGTCGGGCATGTCCTCGGCGATCAGCACCGGATAGCCCATCAGGCGCGGGGGTTCCCCCGCCTGCAGGCCGTCCGACCACAGGAACCGGCCGTCCGCGTCCTTCATCTTGCGCACCGCGCCCGCGGTCTTCGAGTTCATCACGAAGGTCGCGTTGGCCCGGTAGTCCGCGCCCAGCGCATAGACCAGGTTGACGATGCAGTCGGCCGCGTTCGTGGTCGGAAAGTCCGCCGCGGCGCCCGAGGCCACGTAGCCCAGGTTGCCCCAGGTCCAGGAGGCGTTGGCGACCTTGGGCGGCAGCAGGAAGCCCCGGGGCTTGTCGATGCCGTCGCCGTTCACGAAGGCCGCGGCCTCGGCCCGGATGAAGCGCGTGGCGATCTTGTCCGCAAGCCAGCCCTCGACGTCGAAGGCGCTGTCGTCCAGGAGCCGCTGCGACGCCTTGGGCATCGCCGACAGCTCGTGCAGCCGGATCGAGATGCGCTCGATCGTGGGCGTCGAGGTCTCGGTCGTGGCCGCGGTCTCCGTGGCCCAGCCCGACCCCACCTCGGTGCGGTCGATCAGCACGTCGTAGGACACGGCATCCACCGCGACGACGCCCGCGATGGCGCGCAGCGACGCGGTCGACTGCATCATCGACCGGATCGTGTCGGCGGTCTGCGGGTCGACCAGATAGCCGCCGTCCGCGGCAACCGCCGTCGACAGCGCCTTGCCTTCGAGGTTCAGGCCCCGCAGGCCGTCATCGGCACCCGACCGCAGGTAGGCGTCGAACGCCTTGAGGTGCGGGGCGCCCGCATCGGTTTCGGCCGACAGCGCCGGCCGCGCGTAGGAGGTCTTGGTCAGCATGGTCATGCGCTCGTCCTGTTGTTTCAACGCGGTTTTCACTTCGCCCTGAAAGAGATTGAACTCCCTCAGGAATCCGGTCATCGCAGCGGTCACGTCCGCCCCCGGATGCGGGCCTTCCGCGGACAAGCCGCCGTGGGCCCGAGCCTTGCTCTCGGTCATCAAAGTCACCCCTCAGAGGATGGTTCGTGAGGCCGCGCTACCGCGCCGCCAGCTCCCGGCGCGCGGCTTCAAGGGCCCCCGCCAGCTCCGCCCAGATCGCTGCCGCGGGGTCATCGCCCTTGGCCGCCACCCGTGCCTCGGGAAGCATCGGGAAGGTCACCAGCGACACCTCCCAAAGCTCCAGTTCCGTCAGCCTGCGCTCGCCCGTCGCGGCCTTTTCCGCCCGCACCGTGCGATAGCCGATCGAAAGCCCGTCGATGGCCCCCGCCGCCAGCAGCGCCGCGGCCTCCGCGCCGCGGGCGACCTCGGTCAGGATGCGGCCCTTGACCCACAGGCCATGCGCGTCCTCGCGCACCTCGTCCCAGACCCCGATGGGCGACCGCGGATCATGCTGCCACAGCATCTTGACCCGGCGCCCCTGGGCCCCCATCGCCTTCAGGCTCGCCGCATAGGCGCCCGGGGCGACCACGTCGCCGCCCTGGTCGCGCACCCCGAAGACCGAGGCATAGCCCTCGACCATCCGCCCCTCGACCACCGCAAGCCCCGCCTCAGGCCGGTGGAACTTGCGTTCCGGCGCTCCGAATTCGTCCATGATCCCCTCACTTGACCGCGAACAGCACGGCTTCCGCCGCCTGCGCCAGAAGAAAGGCGGCCAGTCCGTAGACCCCCACCCAGATCCGCTTTTCCAGCCGGTCGAGGCCCGCCTCGATCTGCCCCAGCCGGTATTCCAGCCCGGTCCAGCGCTCGGCCTGCACCCGCTCGTTGGCCTCGACGCGCGCGGCGGTGGCGTCAAAGCTGTCGTACAGGAACCGCGACCCGCCCGGTTCCCGCGCCATCAGCCGTCCACCCGGGCGGGCAGGCCCAGCAGCGCCCGCTTCTCCGCCTCGCTCAGGAAGTCGGCCGCGACGATGCGCGCCCAGGCCGCCTCGCGCTCGGCCGACAGCGCCGGCACCTGGTCCAGGTCCACCCGGAACTCCACCGCCTCGCCCGTCATGCCGCGGAACCAGTGGCTCAGGTCGGCCATCACCTTCTGCGCCAGCGGGATCACCGTTAGGCGATAGAAGGCGCGGTTGGCCTCGGCGTAGTTGGCATAGGTCGCCTCGCCCGGCACGCCCACCAGCATCGGCGGCACGCCGAAGGCCATGGCGATCTCGCGCGCCGCGGCCTCCTTGGTCTTCTGGAACTCCATGTCGCTGGGGCTGAACCCCATCGGCTTCCAGTCCAGCCCCCCCTCCAGCAGCATCGGGCGGCCCGCGTTGCGCGCGCCCTGGTGATGCGCCTCCATCTCGGCCACCAGCCGGTCGTACTGGTCCTGGCTCAGCGCGCCCATCCCGTCGTTCCCCTTCACGACGATGGCGCCCGAAGGCCGCGCGGCATTGTCCAGCAGCGCCTTCGACCAGGCGCTCGCCGAATTGTGCACATCCACCGCCGAGGCCGCCGCCTGCAGGGGCGACAGGCCATAGTGGTCGTCCAGCGGATGGAACGACTTGAGGTGACAGATCGGCACGCCCGCGGTCATGTCGAACCGGTGCCTGCGGTTGCCCACCGTGTATTCGTAGGCCACCGGCCAGCCATCCGCACCCGGCACCAGGCTCATCCGGTCGGCGCGCAGCACATGCAGCTCGCCCGGCACCGCATCAAGGCCCGGCACCGCCTCCAGATAGGCGTTCCCGGTCAGCATCAGCGACCCGTAGACCGCCTCCAGCATCTCGGCCCGCCCCTGCGCCGCATTCGGCCGCGCCATCAGCGCCAGCAGCGGATGCGCGTCGTAGCGCCGCCCCGGATCCTGCAGCACCAGCGGCAAGGCCGCCGCCGCCTCGGAAATCAGCGTCACCGCCCGGTAGCCCACCGGATTGCCCTGGAACCCGGTGCGCGTCAGCGACACCGTGTCCCGCGCCGACCAGGCCACCCGGCCCGACGACCCCCAGGCCACCACCCGCCCCGCGGCCGAGGCCTTGGTCTCCGCCACCGGCGCGGCGGCCTTGCGCCGCAGAAAGTCGAACACCATCGCCTGCTCCTGCCCGATTGCCCCCGGGGCCGCGCCGATGCCGGCGCCGCCCGCTCACATCATCCTGACGCGCGGCTGGCGCAGCTGGCCGGCCGGGTCCACCATCAGCTCGGTCAGCGCCCAGACCAGCGCGTCCAGCCGGTCGGGCGATCCCCTGCCCTCCCAGCCGCGCACCGTCATCTGCGCCAGCTCGTCCTCCAGCCGTCCCAGGCCCGGCACATGCGCCACGCGCCCCTGCTCGTAGAGCGCCGCCACCGGCTCGGCCCGCAGATGCTTCCCGCGCGAGGCGGTCACCATGCGGATCGGGCACAAGGGATCGACGGCGCGGATCACGCTCGCCACCATCGCGCCGCCCATGTTCGTCTCGGCCACCAGCCGGTCGGCGCCGTGGCGGTCCATCGCGGCGATGGCGGCACGCGCCCAGGCCTCGGGAGAGGCGCCCTGCACGGAGGCATCCTCCAGCACCACGGCGCGCCACTCCTGCGGCGGCCCGGTCAGGTCGGCGCCCACCACGACGATCCCGCAGGCGTCAGACGAGGCCTTGGCCCCGCCCGGCGGATCGACCGCCACCACCACCCGCGTCGGCGTCACCGGCCGCGCGGCTTGCGCGGCCTCGATGGCGGCCGCGGACCACAACGCGCCCTCGGCCTCCTCGACCAGCTCGCCGTCCAGCTCCTGCCGCCCGGTCCTGAGCCCGCCATAGCGGGCATAGACCTCGGCCAGGAAGCTTTCCGCCAGATAGGCGCGGTTGGCCTCGGTCGGCGCATGCGTCAGCACCGTCGAGGGCAGCTTCAGGATCGCCTTCAGGACCTTCACGTTCTTCGGCGTCGTGGTGACCACCTGCCGCGGATGCTTGCCCAGGCGAAGCGCAAACTGCAGCATGTCCCAGGCCTCTTCCGCCTTCTTCCACTTCGCCAGCTCGTCCACCCAGGCGGCATCGAACTGCGGACCCCGCAGCGCCTCGGGGTCGTGGCCGGAAAACACCTGCGCCACCGCCCCGTTCGGCCAGACCAGCCGCTTGCGCTCGGCCTCCCACTTGGGGCGGCGGTCGGGCGGGCAGCAGGACAGGATGCCGGACTGGCCGAACACCATCACCTCGCGCGCCTGGTCGATCGTCTCGCCCACGATCGCCACGCGGCGCGACCGGCCCGGCGCGTCGGGCGTCGCACCCTCCACCTCGGCGCGCACCCATTCCGCCCCGGCCCGCGTCTTTCCCGCACCGCGTCCGCCCATGATGACCCAGGTCCGCCAGGCGCCCTCGGGGGGCAGCTGGTGCGGCAGGGCCCAGAACTCGAACAGCCAGGGCAGCGCCAGCAGCGCGTTCTCGCTCAGGCTGCCGACGAACTCGTCAATGGCCTCCCGCGTCGCGGAGGCAAGCCAGACGCTGCCCGACCTCAGCCCGCGCGGCGTCAAGGTCGAACGATTGTCCGGCGGCGACCCCGCCGGTCTGCTTGCGAAGCTTGTCAACTTTCGCCCTTTCGTCATTGAACAGCTGCATCGCCGTCAGCAGGTTCCGCACGTTCTGCCGCACCGCGGCCAGATCGCCCGATTTCGTCTTCCGCAGCCTGTGGACCTCTGCCGTAAGCTCGTCGGCCATCTCGCGGAACAGCGTCTCCGCCTCGGCCACGGGATCGAAACCCGGCGTCAGTCCATCCGTCACGATGATGCTCATTGCCCCGTCCGCTTCTCATGCCTGTCCGCACGAGCGACATGGAAAAGCGGCCTCGGGGTCACCCCCGGGCCGCTTGCCCACCTCTTCTAGCATGCCGGAAGTGATACCTTCGACCGGCCGCAAGGTCAAGCAAAAAATCCAAGCTTGCCAACGGCTTGCC
Source organism: uncultured Rhodobacterales bacterium (assembly GCA_964499865.1). Classification (GTDB taxonomy): domain Bacteria; phylum Pseudomonadota; class Alphaproteobacteria; order Rhodobacterales; family Rhodobacteraceae; genus JANOGU01. The sequence goes on from CAZCPY010000030.1 coordinate 15,844, forward strand.
GAACGCTCCTGCAACCATCTGTTAACCTTTGCGGCAGCCCTCAGGTGCCGCAGAAGGTCCGGTAGCCGGGGGCGCCGTCAGGCGCAGGCAGCGTGGCGGCCTCGCGCCCCGCCTCGGGGCCGAAGGGGTCCGCGACCTGCGCCACCAGCGCGTCGAAGGGTGCAAGGTCCCCCGCCTCGGCCGCCGCAAGCGCGGCCTCCACCAGATGGTTGCGCGGAATGACGCACGGGTTGGCCGCCCGCAGGTCCGCCCCGCGCGCCAGCCCGGCGCGCCACTGCGCCAGCCACCCCTCCAGCCCCCGCGGGTCCGCCAGCAGCGACCGCAAAGCCCCCTCGCGCCCCTCGGCGGCATCGGCCAGCGCGCGGAAGGCCAGCGTCCAGTCCGCCTGCCCCTCGATGATCTCCAGGAACCGCTCCGCCAGCGCGCCGTCCGCCTCCGCCAGCCCCAGCTTGGCCCGCATCACCCCGGCCCATTCCGCCCGGTAGCGCCCCGCCACGCCCTCCAGCACGCCCATGGCCTTCGCCACCGCCCGGTCAGCGTCAGGGTCGATCAGCGGCAAAAGCGCCTCGGCCAGCCGCGCCAGGTTCCAGCCCAGGATCAGCGGCTGGTTGGCATAGGCATAGCGGCCCTGATGGTCGATCGAGGAGAACACCGTCCCCGGCCGGTAGACCTCCATGAAGGCGCAGGGGCCATAGTCGATGGTCTCGCCGCTCGCCGCCATGTTGTCGGTGTTCATCACCCCGTGGATGAAGCCCACGCCCATCCACTGCGCGATCAGCGCCGCCTGCCGCCCGGCCATCGCATCCAGGAACCCCAGCGCGTCATCCGGCGCGAGGCCGGGATAGTGACGGGCGACCGTATGGGCCAGCAGCCGCCGCACCTGCGCAAACTCCGACCGCGCGGCCAGGAACTGGAACGTGCCGATGCGGATATGGCTCGCCGCCACCCGCGCCAGCACGGCGCCGGTCAGCGCCGTCTCGCGCCAGACCGTCTCGCCGGTCGCCACCGCCGCCAGCGCCCGCGTCGTCGGGATGCCGAGGGCATGCATCGCCTCGCCGATCACGTATTCCCGCAGCACCGGCCCCAGGGCCGCCTTGCCGTCGCCCCGGCGCGAGAACGGCGTCTGGCCCGACCCCTTCAGGGCGATGTCGCGCCTTTGCCCGTCGCGGCCCACCACCTCGCCCAGCAGCACCGCCCGCCCGTCCCCCAGCGACGGCGAAAACCCCCCGAACTGGTGTCCCGCATAGGCCTGCGCCACGGGTTCCGCCCCCGGCGGCACGACCGCGCCCGAAAACCACCCCGCCGCACCCCGCTCCAGCGCGTCGGGGTCCAGCCCCAGATCCGCGGCCAAGGCCCGGTTCAGCCGCAACAGCCGCGGCGCCGGCGGCACCGCCGGGTCCTGCCGCACATAGGTGCCGGGCAGGTCGCGGACGTAGGAATTGTCAAAGGCGAACATGACCCCGGATATGGCATCGGCCCGTCGCCTTGCCCAGAGCCTTCGGACCGGCCCCCGGATAGGCCACAAGACCGGCGCTCAGGCCCCCGTCAGCTCTGCCAGCCGCTTGCGGAACGCGGGCGCGCGCAGCCGCGCCACGACCGACCGGCACACCATCGCCTCGCGCCGCGGCCTGCCCGCGTCCCGCTGCAGGGCCAGCATGCCGTGCAGGTAGGCGCCGTAGCTGCGCCGTCCCCGGATCGCGCGGGCAAAGGACGCAGGCGTCAGCCGCCCGTCCATCGCCTCGACGATCAGCCCGTCCAGCACGCCCAGCCTGCCAAGGACATGCTCCAGCCGCCCGCCCAGCCACCGCGCCCGCAGGGGCGTGACCCAGGGGCGGTGGAACAGCGCCGCATGCATCGCGTCCTCGGTCTCGGCCGGGTCATGGACCACGAAGGCCTGCCCCGCGCCTTCCAGCATCGCCGGCGCAAAACCGTAGCGCGAGGTGAAGTCCAGCCGCCGCGCCGCCAGATGGCGGCGGTCCCAGCCCGCCAGCGCGGGCGCCATCGTCGCCCGCGGCTGGATCGCCAGCACCCGCGCGCCGGGGGCCGCCACCGCATAGGCGCAGGCGGCATAGCCCGCGACGCCTTCGCCATAGAACAGCACGCGGTCGAAATCCTCGAAGAAGGCATCGTCGACCAGCCGGTCGACATAGCGCCAGACCGCCGGATCGCGCCAGAAGGTCTCGCCCTCGGCCAGCATGCACAAGGCTGACCAGCCGTGCAGCGCCGCCAGCGCCAGCCCCTGCGGCGTCCCCTCGGCGCGCGGCTCGAAACTCACCAGCAGCGTCGTGCCCGCATCGGCAAAGGCCGCCCAGTGCCGCGGGCCCAGCGGCTCGACATAGCCGTCCTCGCCCACGGCGGCCTCCAGCGCCGCCTCCCAGCCGGCGCCGTCCGCCGCTCCGGCGGCCAGGATCTCTTCGGTCATGGGTCCTTGCCCCCTCCCAGGGGTGCGTGGCAGCGACATTCGGCAATGTCGCGCGACATCGCCTTCCACGCAAGCGGCAGGGCGGTGCAAGGTCCAGGCCGATTGTTTCCCCGGGACGGCGGCCTCAACCGCCCTGCAGCCCCCGGATGCGCGCTGCGGTCGCCGCATCCAGCACCCGCGCGGGCGGGGTCATCAGCAGGCGGCCATACAGCGCGCGCCAGGGCTCTCCGGCCATCAGCGCGGCGAACCGCGCGCGCCGCCAGGCCACCGCCGCCGCATGCAGGGGCCCCAGCACCGGATCGGCGCGCAGGCCTTCCAGCACGGCCGACACCTCGGGCGCCAGGCGCAGGGCCGACAGGTCCTCGACCGCGCAGAAATTGCGCTCGACCCAGTAGGACACGTCCAGCGCATCCGCCTCGCGGTTGGCCCGGCCCCGGTCGGCCTTGACCACATAGGACTCCATCGCCCCCAGGGCATAGTGGTTGACCTGCGCCAGTCCGTAGACATCCGCCCCAAGCCCATGGAACGGCCGCCGCCCGTCCGCCGCCACCGGGCGGCCCGCGCCATCGGCAAAGACGGGCAGCGGCCGCGCGGGGTCGGGGTCGCGGGGGCGGTGCACGCCCAGCCTGCGGAACGGCCCGTCGCCGCGGAACAAGGTCTTGACCTGCACCGCCCGCCAGGGCCAGTGCAGCACACGGGGGGCGGCGCGGGTGAAGACCTCGCGCACCGGCCGGTCCTCGAACCGCTCCACCCCCGCATTGCCGAACAACCGCCAGGTCAGCACGACCCCCTCGGCCCACGGCACCGCGGCCATCAGCGACGCCAGCGTGCCGTCGCCCGCCTGCACGGTGACGAACTCGTCGATGTCCAGCACCATCACCCAGTCCGCCGCCAGCCGCGCGGGATGGCGGTCCGCGGCCTTCAGCGCCGCCCATTGCGGGCCGTGCGGATGGGGCCCGTCATTGCGCACATGCTCCAGCCAGCCAAGCGCCGCCAGACGGTCCAGCATCGCGTCGCTGCCGTCCTGGCAGTCGTTGGAAAACACCAGGAACCGCGAAAAGCCCAGCGCCCGGTGGTGCGCCAGCCACTCGAGCAGGAAGGCCCCCTCGTTGCGGACGGTCAGGATGCCAAGCGCAGACACCGGCCCTGACGTTCCGCAATGCCCGCCACCGTCTCGGCGTAGTCGGGGTTCTGCTTCAGTTCGGCGATCTTCGCCCGGTGCCAGTTGACGGCGGCGATGTGCAGAATGCGCAGCTCGTCATCCGCCATCAACCGTTCGCGGCACTCCGCGCTGCGGTCAGCATGGCGGCGGATCAGGTCGCAGCGCTCCTGCGCGATGTCGAACCGGTCCCAGTAGTCCAGGTTCATCGCCTGTTCGGTATGGTTCACCCGGCCCCGCTCGCGCTTCACCAGAAAGCTTTCGGCCGACCGCAGCGCGTAATGGTTGACCTGCGCGGCGCGCCAGTCGGACCAGACAAGGATCGTCTCGTTGCCCCCGGTATGGCGGCACCCGCCCGGCATCTCGGTCACGAAGGGACGGCCCAGCGCGGGATCGGGGATCGGCGCGTGGATGCCGGGACGCTGTACCCGAAGGTCGCCGCGGGCCAGCGACTTGCAATAGGACGGCGGCGCCAGGCCGATGCGGGCGGGCATCGCCTGGCCGCGGGTGAACTGCTGGCTGACGGGAATGTCCTCGTAGGCCTCGCGCCCGTCCGGCCCGAAGACGCGCCAGGCGACCGAGATCACCTCGCATTCGGGGCTTGCCGCCGCGATCAGCGCATCGACCGACCCGTCGCCCAGCCGGATCGCGAGGAACTCGTCGGCATCGCAGGTATAGACCCAGTCGGCCTCGGCCACTTCGGGGTAGCGCCGCGCCTGCTTCAGCGCCGACCGCTGCATCGAGGTGCGCGGCCAGGGCCGCGTCGCGTGGTGCCGCGCCAGGCCCATCGCCTCCAGCCGCTGCACCATGGCAACCGTGGGGTCGGCGCAGTCGTTGGTGCAGATCACCATCCGGTCAAAGCCCAGCGCCAGATGATGCGCCGCCCAATCGACCAGGAAGGCGCCCTCGTTCTTCATCGTCGACAGGACGGTCTTGCCGCCCATCCGAGCATCCTTGCCGGCCATGATCCCTGCCCTCTGCCCTTGAAGGCCTGCGCCCGCCCGGACGCAAACCCTCAGTGCGGCTCTTCGTCCGGAACCGCGCCTTCGGCGACGGTGAAGAAGAAATCCGGCGGAATTGTGTCCAAGTTCAACTCAATCGGAACGACCTGTGGCCCGGCGCGAAACACCGCGGCGCCGAAAAGCGCCTGCAGGGTGCACAGCTTCTCCATCCGGGCCGAGGTCAGCTCGGCATAGAACGCCGCCTGCTCCGCAACCTCGCGCAGCTCCGCAATCCGCTGGCGGTGCGCCGCGACACTGGCGCCGTGGGCGGCGCGGATGTCGGGGTCGGCCAGCAGGCGGTCCATCTCGGCCCGCAGCATCGGCAGCCGCGGCAGGATCGAGAGGTCCTCCTCGGCGTTCATGTTCATGCGGAACCAGTAGTTCAGCCCCTGGTCGCGGTCGACATGGTTCACCCGCCCCCGGTCGCGCTTGACCAGAAAGCTTTCCGCCGACCGCACCGCGTAATGGTTCAGCTGCACCCAGTCGTACCCCCAGGTCTCGGTCGTGGACCGCCAGCCGTTGCGGAACATCGACCGCGGCATCGGGCGGCCCGACCCGTTCAGCCAGCGCACCTGGTCCCACAGGTCGGGCACCAGACCCTTGGGCCGGTGGACGCCCAGCTTCTTGAAGATCGCGATGTTGCGGAACAGCGTCTTGAAGCCCCAGGCCTGGTGCGGCTTGCGGATCACCTGCGGCGCGCAGCGGGTGAACTGCGCCGTCACCGGGCGGTCCTCGAAGCCATGCACGCCCGCGTTGCCGAACAGCCGCCAGGTGGCCGAGATCATGTTGGCCCCGGGCATGGCCGCCTCCATCGCCGCGCGCAGCGTGGGCAGGCGGCCGTCGCCCAGCCTGATGTTCAGGAACTCGTCCACATCCATGCAGATGCCCCAGCCCGCCTCCTGCATCACCGGCTCGTCCTCGGCGGCCTGCAAGGCGGCGTGCTGGGGCTTCAGGTCCATCTGCCGGAACGGGTTGTCGCGGTGCTGCACCAGCCCCTTGTCCTGCAACAGCGCCAGCATCCTGTCGGTGCCGTCGGTGCAGTCGTTGGTGTAGATCAGGAAATCATCGACCCCGATCGCCCGGTGCCAGGCCAGCCACTCCAGGATGAACGGGCCCTCGTTCTTCATCGTCGTCACGATGGCGGTGCGCGCCGTGGGCTCGGCCCGCGGGCGCGACACCGGCGGGCGCACCGGCTTCCACCCCGTCCGCGTGGCCAGCGCCAGAAGCTCCGGGTCCTCGACCAGCGAGGTCTTCGGCACCAGTTCCGCCGCCGCCCGCCCCGGCACCTTGACCGCCATCGCCCGCAGGAAGACATGGTCGTGCGCGGGGTCGGGCCTGGCATAGGCCACGCGCAGCAGCCGCCAGATGTTCTCCAGCCCCGCCTTTGCCGGCGCGCAGCCCCAGCGGCCGATCATCCGGCCCAGATCGAAGGGCTTGCAGATGTGGTCGGCAAACCGCGCAGGTGCCGCGTCCCGCACCCGCCAGGGATAGATGCGCCGGCCAAAGAGCGGGATCACGCCCCGCCGCGCCCCGACGCAGGCGTCAAACGCGGTGGGCCCCGCCCCCCGCGGCGCCAGCACGTCGCACACATCCAGCGTCAGCACCGCCCGCGCCTCGGCGAGGAAACGCCACTTCATCGCCTCCAGCACCAGCCCCTCGGCCATCGGCGCGCGCCAGGGGTCCGGTGCGGGGCGCTCCATCCGGTCCTTGCCGGGGGCGTCGGGGGCAAGGAGGGGGTGGTTCTCGGGCCCGATGTCGGCCTTGCCCAGCGGCAGCGGGCTGTCCACCACCACCACCGTCACCGCCAGCCCGCCCAGGGCCTGCGCCAGCGCCGGGCCGAAACCTTCGTCCGCAGGCGCGCGGTTGACGATGACGGCGCCGGTCAGCCCGTGGTCGCCCGCCATCAGCGCCAGCCCCTCGGCGACCTGCGCGGGCGTCTCGTCCCAGCGGAAGCCCAGCGTCGCGTTGGCGCCCTTCAGCAGCCCCGTCTCGCAGGGCGCGGGCGCCAGATCGAGGATGCCGCCATCCGCCAGCGCCACCACCGGCGGCCCCTCGAACAGGCCGAGCGTGCCCCCCGACACCTCGCGCAGGTCCAGCGGCAGCGCGAGGCCCGGCCGCCCGTCCGGCGCAAAGGCCCGCGGCGAGGTGCCGAGGCCAAGGAAGGCGCGGAACCGCCGCCCGTCGGCGTCCTCGACCGCGTCGATCAGGCGGGTGACGCCACCATGCCCGACGACGCGTGCCCCCAGTTCGCGCGCATGCACCTGCGCCCCGCCTGGGGACAGCCCCTGCCCCTTCGCCGCCACGCCCTGCCCCTCGTCCACCGGACGGTCTGCCCGCCGCCCCTCGCGCGTGCAGGCTAACACGCCCGCCGCCGGGCTTCCTAGCGCAAGATCAGGCAAGGCGGACCGGTCGGTCGCCGGGCGCGTGCCCCCGCTCGTGGCGGGAGGACGAGGGTGGAGGGGGCTACCGGGGCGGCGGAAGCCTCAGGCCTGCGCCAATGCCCCCGCCAGGGCGCGGAACAGCACCGCGCCGTCGGTGCCGCCCTGGGCGGCGTCGATGGCGCGTTCGGGATGCGGCATCAGGCCCAGCACGCGGCGGTTGGCCGACAGCACGCCCGCGATCCGCTCGGCGGCGCCGTTGACCTCCTCGGCATAGCGCAGCGCCACGCGGCCCTCGCCGTTCAGGCGCGCCAGCGTGTCGGCGTCGGCCACATAGTTCCCGTCATGATGGGCGACCGGCAGGCGCAGCAGGTCCCCCGCCCGCCAGCCCGCGGTAAAGGGGCTCCCGGCCGTCTCGACCCTGAGCGACACGCTGCGGCAGACGAACCGCAGATGCGCGTTGCGCATCAGCGCGCCGGGCAGCAGGCCCATCTCGGTCAGGACCTGGAACCCGTTGCAGACGCCGATCACCGCGCCGCCGCGCGCGGCATGGGCGCGCACCGCCGCGGCGATCGGCGACTGCGCGGCGATGGCGCCGCAGCGCAGGTAGTCGCCGAACGAGAACCCGCCCGGCAGGCCCACGATGTCGGTGCCCGCGGGCAGGTCGGTGTCCTTGTGCCAGACGCGGGTGACCGCGGCGCCCGCGGCCGCGAAGGCGACCGCCAGGTCGCGGTCGCAGTTCGATCCCGGAAAGGTGACAACCGCCGCCCGCATGCCCTGCCCCCGTGTCAGCCCAGCCCCTCGCCCCTACCGCACCCGCAGGCCGAGGGCCAGAGTCAGAGTCCCGGGCCTCAGGGCTCGGCCGCCGCCGCGGGCGCGGGCGCGGGCTTGCCGTCGCCGAGCGCAAAGCGCTGCATGTCGACGAAGGGCCCCGCCGTCAGCATCGCCCGCACCCCGGCCCAGTCGGCGGCGGCGGCGTGCACATGGTCATAGGCCGCCCGCGGGATCAGGATGCGCTTGACGGCGCTCTCATCCCGCGTGCGCAGCCAGACGAACCCCAGGTCGGCCTCGTTCAGCACCACCAGGCGCAGCTCGATCCCCACCCCCACCGGCGCCGCGGGCACGTTGCGCATCACGTCCATCTTGAGGCATTCGAGCGACACGTCGTCCAGCCCCTCGGCGCGCGCCAGGATCTTCTCGCGCACCGCGGGCCAGCCGAAGGTCAGCCGCACGTCCAGCGTCTCGCCCACCTCCTGCGCGGCCCTGGGCGCGCGCGTGCCCCAGGTGGTGGCAAAGACGTCCAGCACCTCGTCCTCGACCTGCGACCAGTCCAGGATGCGATGCGCGGGCATCGCCGCGATCCACTGCCGCCGCCCGGCCTCGAAGAAGTTGAACTCGGGCTGCAGGCGCACGCGGTGGCCGCAGGTGCCGCATTCCGTATCCTGGAAACGGTCCGCCAGGATCGCCTCGCGCAGGTCGGGGCGGCGGTCGGCGTTGACCGACCCCACCGCCTCCATCGTCACCAGCCCGCCGCAGGCGGGGCAGACCAGGTTCACCGGGTGAAACAGCGACATCGCATCCCCTCCGTCACAGGGCCTGCAGCCAGCCCAGCGCCGGATGCCCGGGCTTGAGCTTCTGCGAATGATAGGCGGCATACAGCTCCGAGAACCACTCGCCCGGCGCGCGGAACTGATAGCCGGTCATCCCCTGCTTGCGCGCCGCGAACTGGTAGGACGTCCAGTGGTCGCCATAGCTTTCCTGGTAGACCGTTCCGCCGATGTTCAGCTTTGCCGCCGCGGCGTTGCTGGCCCAGGGGTTGCGGGCGGTGAAACAGGCGTCGCAATGGGCGCGCACGGCGATGCGGCGGGCCTCCCATTCCTCGGGCTCGACCCTGGGCGCGGTCGGCGCGGGCGGGATCGCGGGGTTGGCGTTGTGCGCGAGATAGGCCGCGATATAGGCCGCGTCGTATTTGAAATGCGCCGCAAAGACATCGGCGATGGGTCCGACGTTGCGGATGTACTCGACCCAGCCGCCCTTGTCGGGGTCCTTGCCGCGCTTCTTCATGAAGCCCTGCCGGTCGTCCACCGCATGGCCCGCCTCGTGCAGCGTGTTCCAGCTGAAGAAGGGCACCGGCTCCTTGTCCGCGGGCTGGCATTCGGGATCGGCACCGCCGACCTCGTTGTCGGCCCCGAAGGCATAGGGCGAGGACTTCGAGGCCGACCCCTCGCGCATCACCACGTCCTTCTTGTCGCCCGAATAGAACGAACCCTGGTTGCCGTCGTCGATCACCCGGAACCGCCTGAGGCTGGGGTTGTCGGCGCCCTGGCCCTTGGGCAGGTTCGACATGATCTCGAAATACTTCTTCAGATCCATGCCCTTGAGGTTGGCATCCGCGACCGGCGCGGTCATCGCGGGGTCCGAGAAGACCTCGAGCTTGCTGCCGAACCGCGCCTCGAAGGCCACGGCAAAGATCTTGCCCTTGGCGTCGGGCTCCAGCCCCGCCACCATCGCGTCGATCTGCGCCGTGCCGTCGGGCTGCGCCAGGATCGCCTTGAGATCGGCCACCGCGGGCACCTTGTTCCCGCGCATGTCGGCCATCACCAGCGCGGCCACACCGATCGCCTTGACCTCCTCGCACAGCTTCAGCGCCCGCGCGGGCTCGAGCTTGGCCGAGGCATCGGCCGCCTCGGCCAGCTTCTTGCGGATGGTGTCGATCTGCGCCTTGATCGCATAGCGGTGCGCGTGCTTTTCCAGCACCTCCAGCCGCGGCTCGACCTCCGCCGTGGCGCGCAGCGCGACATAGGCCGCCTGGTCGTCGGCCAGCTTCCTGACCGTCACGCAATCCTCGCGCGTGGTGTCGAGGTTGGCCGAGACCTGCGTCAGGTCGCCCGGCGCGCCCGCGGCCTTGGTCGCGTCGGCCAGCTCGTCCTCCAGCTGCCTGACCCGCGCGCCGACATAGGTCGCCTGCGCATGCGCCTTGATCTCGCCGACCTTGACGCGGATCTGCGCGATGGCCTGCATCAGCTGTTCGGACTGCGTCATCCGCCCTTGCGCGCGGGTCAGCGTCTCCATCGCCTGCTCCAGCGCGCGCTGCTTGTCGGCGGGCACCGTCGCGGGGTCGCGGCCGATGTCGATGTCGGCGCGGGCGGCATCCAGATCGGCCTTGGCCGCGGGCGCCTCGGGCTTCTTCGACAGCGCGTCGTACATCTTCTCGGCCGCCGCCAGCATCACCGCGATGGCCTGCGGGATCGCCGCCCCGCCGTCGGCGATCATCTGCGCCCCGGCCGCGAACTGGCCGGCCGTGTTGGCTGAATCGATGGCCTCGCCCGCCGACTTCAGCACCTCGTCCATCGCCGCCTTGGCCGCCGCCGGGTCCTTGACGGCGCGGGGGACCTCGCTGTCGTACTTGCCGCGCAGATGCGTCAGCATCGGCTGGATCGAGGCCGCCTGCGGATGGCCCTCGGCCTCCCGTAGCTTGGCCTCGGCCAGCGCGCGGGCGTCGTCGAACAGCTTGTACTTCTGCGCCCGCGCCAGCAGCGCATCGGCGTCCGTTCCAATCGCCACCATCAAGGGCTCGGCATCGGCCTGACGACCCTCGCCCGCGACGGCGACGGCATCGGCATAGCGCTTCTCCAGCGCCTTGAGGTCCTCCTCCACGCCCGCGTTGCGGATCGCGGCGACGGCCTTGACCTTGGTGTCCGCGGCGGCGCGCTTGGGCTCGTAGGTCGCCTGCGCCGCAATCGCGGCCTTGGCGGCGTCCATCGCCCAGCCGACCTCGTTCATCATCGAGGAGGCGCCGTCGTACATCTCCTTCGCGGCCATCGCATCCACCTGCGCGAGGCGGTCCTGCGCGGTCTTGACGTGGGCCGCCGCGGCGGCGGCGCCGGGGGTGGGCGGCGTGACCTTGGCCAGCTCGTCGGTGTACCAGAACTTGCGGCGGGCGATGAAGGCCTTGACGGTGGTCACGTCCTTGTCCGTCGCCGTCAGCAGCGCGGCACAGCTTGCCGCCAGCGCCTTGCCGGCCGAAAAGTCGGCCTTGGCGATGATCGCGTCGAATTCGGCGATGATCGCGTCCAGCCGCTTCTTGCGCTCGGGCATCAGCGCGGCAACGTCCGCCGCCGCCGTTACCTTGTCGCGCGCGGCGACCGCCTGCACGCGGGCCGCCTTGATCGCCGGGAAGTCGGCGGAATCCTTGCGCGCCTCCTCGGCCAGCGACCGCGCCTCGCCGATCTTCTTTTCGGCCGCGCCATAGTCGTGCGGGGCGGTGTTGACCAGCGTCTCGGCCTCGGTCACCAGCAGGTTGGCCTTGTCGATGGCGGGCTTGAGGCAGTTGTCGATGTTCAGCGGCACCAGGTCCGCGACCATCTTCTTCACCTCGTCGCGGTGGTCGATGTAGGGCCCGGACATCAGGATCTTGGGCTGCGTGCGTTCCAGCACGGCAATCGCGTTGTCCAGGAACGTGCGGGCCGCGCCCCAGTTGGGCGCGGGCTTGGCGGCCTCGGTAGTGGCCTTCCCCGCCTCGGTATCGGCGCCGGCGAGGATGCCCGCGAAGGGCGCCGCGGTGGCGTTGTGCTTCTTGCCCACCTCGGCGCGCATGTCGTCATAGACCTTGCGCGCCTTGGCGAAGTCGGCGGCGATCCCGCCCAGGGCGCCCGCGTCCTTCATCCCCGCCAGCCTGTCGCCCTGGTCCGCCGCGGCCTTGGCCGCGGCGCGCCGCACCTCGGCATCCTCGACGCTTTTCAGCGCCCCGGTAAAGTCCTTGGCCAGCGCCTGCTTGGTGGCCGTCGCCAGCAGGTCCACCGCCGCCTGGATCATCGGCGCCGCGGCGGGCCGCGCGACCTCGGTGTTCACCGCCGCCTCGACCGTCGTGCGGCGGTCCTTGTAGGTCAGGTAGTCGTCGGCGTTCTTCTGCTGCGTGCCCCATTGCGTCTGCGTGTTGCGCAACAGCGCCGTGGCCGTCGAATGCTTCTTGGCCGCCGCCTCGGCGGTGGCCTGCGTCAGGTCGCGGTCCATCGCCTGCCAGAATTCCTCGATCCCCGGCCGCCCGCGGTGGTCGCGCAGCAGCGCATGCTGCGGCGTGAAGACCGCCAGCATCTGCTGGTAGGTCTTGGCGGCACGTACGGTGGAGATGAGGTACTCGGCATGGTCGCGCAGCGGGCTCAACAGCGCCAGCGACTTCTCCAGGCTCTTGGTCTTCTCGACCTTGGCGGCTTCGAAATCGGCCTTCAGCTTGTCGATGTCGGCCTGCACCTCGGCCTGCGCCGCGGCAGGCTCGGCGGCGATCGCGTTGATCCAGGCCAGGACGCTGGACCCCAGGTTGTTGTTGGCGATCTTCTCGTCGTATCTCGTCCGCATCTCGCCCTGCCGCTCGTGCTGCTGCGCAAGCGGGGTGATCTGGTCCAGCTTCCTGACCGCGTCGGCAAACTTGTCCTTCGCCGCATCGGCCTGCGCCTTGGCCAGCAGGTCCTGCATCCTGGGCACCAGCCCGTCGATCTGCGCATCGCCCGAGGCGGGCGCGGCGGCCCGCGCGGCGACCGAGGTCTGCCGTTCGGTCAGGATCGCCTTGTAATGGGCGAAGTCGTCGGCCAGCTTTTCCGCCGCCTCGCAGCGGCCCGCCAGAGGTGCCAGCAGCGCGATGGCCGAGGCGAAGTCGCCCGCCACGGCCTTGGCCTCGGCCTTCGCAAGATCGGCCTTGATCGCGTCGATCTTGGGCTTGACCTCGGGGTTGGCGCTGGCCTGGGCGTGGTGGTCCAGGGGCACGAGGCGCAGCCTGAAGACCTCGAGCGCGCGCTTCCAGTCCGCCTTGGCGCGGGTGCGCTTGCCGATCGCGGCGTCGAGCGCGGTCAGGTCCTTCAGCACGCCCTCGATCCTGCGCAGGTCCGGCGCGCCCCCCGGCGGGCGCATCGGCCTGAGCGTGTCGTCGGCCTTGCGCCGCGCCGCCGCCCAGTCGGGCGGCGTGGGCTCGGCCGACCCCGGGATCAGCGCGCCATAGGCGGCGATCAGGGCGTCGACCGCCTTCAGCGCCTTTTCGGCAGCCTCGAGCTTCTCCTCCGGCGTGCCCCTGGCCGCGGCCCCTGCCACCGGCGCGGCCCCGCCCGGACCGGCGGGGCCGCGCCGGGGGCAGGGGC
>CAZCPY010000031.1:0-28911 GCA_964499865.1 uncultured Rhodobacterales bacterium
CGCTCTGGATCGCCCGCCAGGCCATGCGCGGGCTCATCCAGTCCGGCTTGGCAGCGCGCGCACGCCGGTTCCACGATGTGCCGGGATCGTCGTCCTCATGGTCCATCGACGACAGCGCCTGCGCCCAGGCCGACTTCACCTGCGCGATGGTGGCCTTGCGCTCGCTGCGCGCATGATTACCGGCGGCAGAGGCGAGACGCGCCAAAACCGCCTCGGCGACCTTTTTCGCGTCGCCGACAATGCCTACCGTGACCTTCTTCGTCAGCCCGATCCGATCCGGGTTGATGTCGACTTGGATGATCTTGGCCGTCTTCGGCCAGTAGTCCAGCGCGTATCCGGGAAGCGTTGAAAACGGGTTCAGCCGGGTACCCAGACAGAGTACCACGTCCGCCCGGGAAATCAACTCCATTGCCGCCTTCGACCCGTTGTAGCCAAGGGGTCCGACAAACAGCGGATGAGTGCCGGGGAAGGCGTCATTGTGTTGATATCCAACGCAAACCGGCGCATCCAGCCGCTCGGCCAGCGCCTTCGAGGCCGGGATCGCCCCTGACAGGACAACCCCCGCGCCGTTCAGGATGACGGGGAACTTCGCCGCAGACAGCAGGTCCGCCGCCGCTGTGATTGCCGACTCACCGCCCGAGGGTCGCTCGAACTCCACAACCGCCGGAAGCTCGATTTCGATCACCTGCGTCCAGTAGTCGCGCGGCATGTTGATCTGCGCGGGCGCGCTCATCCGCCTGGCCGCCAGGATCACCCGGTTCAGCACCTCGGCCACGCGGGCGGGGTCGCGCACCTCCTCCTGATAGGCCACCATGTCGGCGAACAGGTTCATCTGCTCCACCTCCTGGAAGCCGCCCTGCCCGATGGTGCGGTTTGCCGCCTGAGGCGTCACCAGCAGCAGCGGCGTGTGGTTCCAGTAGGCGGTCTTCACCGCGGTCACGAAGTTGGTGATGCCCGGCCCGTTCTGCGCGATCATCATGCACATGCGGCCACTGGCGCGGGTGTAGCCGTCGGCCATCATCCCGCCGGACCCTTCATGCGCGCAGTCCCAGAACCGGATGCCCGCCCTGGGAAACAGGTCGCTGATCGGCATGAACGCCGACCCGATGATCCCGAAGGCATCGCTGATCCCGTGCCGCTGGAGCACCTTGACGAAGGCTTCCTCGGTGGTCATGCGCATGGGGCTGTCCTCCTCGACATCCGGGCCGGGATGCTGATACGCCAGCCCCCCCCACCCCGATAGGGCCACGGTCGGCCAAGCGATACGTCCAGCGCCCCTTCATCTCTTCCCAAATATCCCACGGGGGGTGCGGGGGGTGTGAAACCCCCCGCTCCGACGGTGACGCCGGGCGGGCCACCTCCGAACGGGCTCAGGTCACGCCAGCGCCCGGGCGATCCGCGCCATCCCTTCCGGGATGCGCGCCGCCGGGATCGAGGAATAGGCCAGCCGCAGGCACCGCCCGCCGCCGCCGTCGGGGAAGAACGAGTCCCCCGCCTCGACCAGCACGCCGTCGCCCCGCAGCCGGCGGGCGAGGTCGGCGGCGGGCACCGGCGCGCGCAGCCAGAGCGCCGAGCCCCCGGCCTCCGGCGCCCCCGCCATCTCCAGCCCCGACCCCGCCAGCCCCTCCAGCACCAGCGCCCGCCGCCGCCGGAAGGCCGCCTGCATCCGGCCCACCAGCGCGTCGTAGTGACCGAGCGTAATGAACCAGGCCGCCGTGCGCTGGCCGTGGCCGGGCGGGTGGCGCAGCAGGGCGGCGCGCAAGCTGCGCGCCTCGGCCACAAAGCCCGCGGGCGCGACCAGGTAGCCAAGCCGCAGGCCCGGGAACAGCGATTTGGAGAATGACCCCACATGGATCACCCGCCCCTCGCGGTCCAGCGACTTGAGCGAGGGCTGCACGGCGCGGGCGAAGGACAGTTCGAACTCGTAGTCGTCCTCGACCACCACGAAATCCTGCGCCGCCGCGCGGGCCAGCAGCGCCTCGCGGCGGGCCAGCGGCATCGTCACGCCGGTCGGGCACTGGTGGCTGGCGGTGGTGAAGACCACCTCGGCCCCCGCGGTCACCGCCTCGGGCGGCAGGCCCTGCGCGTCCACCGGCACGGCGGTCACCTGCGCGCCGGTCTGCGCCAGGATCGACCGCAGCGCCGGATAGCCCGGGCTTTCCACCACCGCCCGCCGCCCCGGCCCCAGCAGCACCTGCGCCACCATCCACAGTGCGTTCTGCGCGCCCAGCGTCACCAGCACTTCGCCCTCATGCGCCAAGATTCCGCGGCGCGGCAGGATCACCCGGCGCAGCGCATCCACCAGAAGCGGGTCGTCCTCGGCATACCAGTCGCGCGCCAGGCCCTCGAAATCCGCCTTCCCCAGCGCCTTGAGCGCGCAGGCGCGCCAGTTGGCGTGGTCGAACAGCGTCGGGTCGGCCTGGCCGTAGATGAAGGGATAGGGATAGCGCGCCCAGTCGGCGGGGCGTTCGGGCGCGGGCGGCGGCGGATAGCGGCGGGCGGCGCGGCGGGCGTAGTCGACCGCCGGGGCCCGCACCGGCGCCGGGGCGAACTCGGGCGCCCGCGGCGCGGTGTCCGAGACATAGTGCCCCGACCGCCCCCGCGCCGCCAGCCAGTCCGAGGCGACCAGCTCGGCATAGGCCAGGCTGACGGTGATCCGCGCCACGCCGAGCGCCTGCGCGAGCGCGCGCGACGACGGCATCCGCTCGGCCGGGCGAAACCTGCCGGACAGGATCGCTTCGGACACCGCCTGCCGCAGGCGTTCCTGCAGGGTGCCGGACCGCGCGGGGTCCAGGCGGATGGCTTCGGCGGGGATCGGCATCGGCTGGAGTCATCGCTTGCGGGGGCTGGCCCCATTGGCGGCCGGGCGGGGGCTCGCGTCAAGCGCCGTCCCTTCCCAGCCGCCCCGCCGCCCGGCTAGAAAGGCCGCATGCGCCAGACGCTGACCGAGATCTACGACGACCGCGCCGCGCAGGGCGGCTTGCAGCCCGATCCCGCGCAGCGCGCGGTCCTGCCGCTTCTGGAAACGCGCCGCGCCTGGCTGGAGCAGGCGGGCGAACGTCGCCGGGGCTTCCTCGCGCGGTTCCAGCGCGACCCCGACCCGCCTGCGGGCCTTTACCTCTGGGGCGGGGTCGGGCGCGGCAAGTCGATGCTGATGGACCTGTTCCACGCCGCGACCGACACCCCCGCCAAGCGCCGCGTCCACTTCCACGCCTTCATGCAGGAGGTGCAGGCGGGCCTGCACGCGGCGCGCAAGAAGGGGGTGGAGGACGCGCTGGCCCCGGTGGCCGAGGCGCTGCTGGCCGACCTGCGGCTTCTGTCCTTCGACGAGATGCAGGTGACCGACATCGCCGACGCGATGATCGTGGGACGCCTGTTCGAACGGCTGATCGAGGGCGGGGTGGTGATCGTCGCGACCTCGAACCGCCCGCCCGAGGACCTCTACAGGGACGGCCTGAACCGCCAGCTGTTCCTGCCTTTCATCGGCCTTCTGCGCGACCGGATGGAGGTGATGCGGATCGACGGCCCGACCGACTGGCGCCAGCACCGGCTGGCCGGGGCGCAGGTCTACTTCCACCCCGCGGGCGCCGCGCGGGGGCAGATCGAGGCGATGTGGAAGGACCTGACCGGCGGCATTTCCGAACACCCGCTGCTGCTGCATGTGAACGGCCGTTCGGTCGAGGTGCCGCGCTTTGCCAACGGCGTGGGCCGGGCGACGTTCTGGGAGCTTTGCGCCCGCCCGCTGGGGCCTGCCGACTATCTGGCGCTGGCACGCGCGGTGCGCGTGCTGATGGTCGAGGACATCCCCCAGCTGTCCAGCCAGAACTACAACGAGGCCAAGCGCTTCGTCACCCTGATCGACGCGCTCTACGAGGCGCGGGTGCGGCTGGTCGCCAGTGCCGCCGAGGTGCCGGAACGGCTTTATCTGGAAGGCACGGGCGCCTTCGAATTCGAACGCACCGCCAGCAGGTTGAGGGAAATGCAGGCGGAAGACTGGGGCGCCTAGGCGGTCCACAGCAGCCGCGCGGCCATCGCCAGCGACACCGCAACCAGCAGCGGCCGGATCAGCCGCGCGCCGCCCCTGACCGCCATGCGTGCGCCCAGTTGCGCCCCCGCCACCTGCGCCGCCGCCATCGCCAGCCCCAGCCCCCACCACACGCCCCCCGCCAGCGCGAAGACCGCCAGCGAGCCGAGGTTCGACGCGAAGTTCAGCGCCTTGGTCTGCGCCGTGGCGTGCAGCAGGCCCCGGCCTGCCAGCAGCACGAAGCCGATCATGAAGAACGACCCCGTTCCCGGCCCCACCAGCCCGTCATAGAAGGCCACCGCGGGCACCAGCGTCACCGCAAAGACCGCCAACGGCAGGCGCGGGGTGCGGCCGGTGTCGCCGAGGTCGCGCCAGAACAGGAAGAACAGCGCCACGCCGATCAGCACCACGGGCACCACCCGACGCAACGCCTCGGCCGGGACGGCCAGTGCCAGAGCCGACCCGAGCGCCGAACTGGCGAAGGCGACAGCAATCATGAACGCCTGCTCGCGAACCTGAACCTGACCGGCGCGGGCATAGTGCACCATCGCGGACCCCGACCCGAAGGATCCCTGCAGCTTGTTCGTCGCCAGCGCCTCGGCCGGCGGCAGGCCGGCCAGCAGCAGCGCGGGCACCGTGATCAGCCCGCCGCCGCCCGCGATGGCATCCACGAACCCCGCCAGTGCCGCGGCCAGCAGCAGCAGGGCCAGAACCTCGACGCCGAGATCAGCCAAGATGGCGGTCCGCCGGATAGCCCTGCAGATACAGCAGCGCCGTCAGGTCGCCGTGGTTGATGCGGCAGTCGACCTGCGCCGCAACCGACGGCTTGGCATGCGCCGCCACCCCCAGCCCCGCGGCCCGCAGCATGCCCAGGTCGTTGGCGCCATCCCCCACCGCCAGCACCTCCGCCGCCGTGATCCCCATGCGCGCGGTGATCTGCTCCAGCGCCGCCACCTTGGCCTCGCGGCCCAGGATCGGCGCCTGCACCGTGCCGGTCAGCCTGCCGTCGGCGACCTCCAGCAGGTTCGCGCGATGCTCGTCAAAGCCCAGCACCGCCGCCACGCGTTCGGTGAAGGCGGTGAAGCCGCCCGACACCAGCGCCGCCCGCGCGCCGTGCGCGCGCATCGTGGCGACGAGCCGCCGGGCACCGGGCATCAGCGTGATGCGATCGGCGAACACGCGGTCGATAACACCGGCCTCCAGCCCCCGCAGCAGGCGCACGCGTTCGCGCAGGGCACCTTCGAAGCCGATCTCGCCGTTCATCGCCCGCGCCGTGATCGCCGCCACGCGGTCGCCCACCCCCGCCTCGGCGGCCAGTTCGTCGATGCATTCCTGAACGATCATGGTGGAATCCATGTCGGCCAGCAGCAGCCGCTTGCGGCGGCCTTCGGCGGGCAGCACGCACAGGTCGATGCCCATCGACTGGAGCGAGGACCAGACCTCGCCGCGGTTTTCCGGCATCGCGGGCAGCGGAAACTCGGCCGCCACACCGGGGTCGAGCCAAAGCGCCGCGCCCCCGCCCCAGGCGTTGCGCAGGGCCTCGACGGTCGCGCGGTCCAGCGCAGGGCGGGTCGGGTCGGTGATCAGGACGGCGGTGAACATCAGCGGCTTTCGCGAGGGCGGCGAAGGCGGCCTAGCCCGTTTCCCCATGCCGCGCCAGTGTCCGGGCAGCGCCGGACAAGCGGCCTCCCGCGCCCCGCGCCGGTCGTTTTCGGCTTGCGAAGCGTCGCAGCCGCCGCTAAGCCCCGCGACGGGACACCCTTCCCCAACGAAGGGCTCATAGCTGGAAGGCTACCATGACCGATGCCAAGACCCCGGCCGCGCGCCCGGCGAATCCGCGCTTTTCCTCTGGCCCCTGCGCCAAGATCCCCGGCTTTTCCCTTGACCTGCTGGCAGATGCACCGCTCGGGCGGTCGCATCGCGCAGCCGTCGGCAAGGCCAGGCTGAAAGAGGCGATCGACCGCACCCGCGCCATCCTGGGCGTTCCCGCCGACTACCGGATCGGTATCGTCCCCGCTTCGGACACAGGGGCGGTGGAGATGGCGATGTGGTCGCTGCTGGGCGCCCGGCCGGTGGAGATGCTGGCCTGGGAAAGCTTCGGCGAGGGCTGGGTCACCGATGCGGTGAAGCAGCTCAAGCTCGACGCAACCGTGCGCATCGCGCCATACGGGCAGATCGTGGACTTTGGCCTGGTGGATTTCGACAAGGATGTCGTCTTCACCTGGAACGGCACCACCTCGGGCGTCCGCCTGCCGTCGGGCGAGGCGATCCCGGCGGAACGCAAGGGCCTGACGATCTGCGACGCGACCAGCGCGGCCTTCGCCATGGACCTTCCTTTCGACAAGCTCGACGTGACCACCTTCTCCTGGCAGAAGGTGCTGGGCGGCGAGGGCGCGCATGGCGTGCTGATCCTGAGCCCCCGCGCGGTGGAGCGGCTGGAGACCTATACGCCGCCTTGGCCCCTGCCGAAGATCTTCCGTCTGACCTCCAAGGGCCGCCTGATCGAGGGGATCTTCGAGGGCGAGACGATCAACACGCCGTCGATGCTGGCGGTCGAGGACTATCTGGTCGCGCTGAAATGGGCGGAAGGGATCGGCGGCCTGCCGGCGCTGATCGCCCGGGCGCGCGCGAATGCGCAGGTCGTCCGCGACTTCTGCGCGACCCGCCCCTGGATCGCCCACCTGGCCGAGGACCCCGCGACAGCCTCCACCACCTCGGTCTGCCTGCGCTTCACCGATCCGCGCATCGCGGACGGTGCGGGTTTTGCCAAGGCGGTGACGAAGCGGCTGGAAAAGGCGGGCGTGGCGCTGGATGCGGGGTCTTACCGCGATGCGCCGCCGGGGCTGCGGCTGTGGTGCGGTTCGACGGTGGAAACGTCGGACGTGGCCGCGCTGATGCCCTGGATCGACTGGGCGTTCCACGCCGAGATCGCTGCGCTTCCGCAGGCTGCATGACATCGCCGGGTGCGCAATCAATGCGCACCCTACCCCACCCCGTAGGGTGCGCATTCATTGCGCACCTTCCGCACAGGATTGATCCAATGCCCAAGGTCCTCGTCTCCGACGAACTTTCCGAAACCGCCGTGCAGATCTTCCGCGACCGCGGGATCGAGGTCGACTACCTGCCGAAACTCGGAAAGGACAAGGACGCGCTCCTTGCCGCGATCCCGGCCTACGACGGGCTGGCGATCCGCTCCGCGACCAAGGTGACCGAAAAGCTGCTGGCCGCCGCCACGCGGCTCAAGGTCGTCGGCCGCGCCGGCATCGGGGTCGACAACGTCGACATCCCCGCGGCATCGAAGCGCGGCGTGATCGTGATGAACACGCCGTTCGGCAATTCCATCACCACCGCCGAGCACGCCATCGCCATGATGTTCGCCGTCGCCCGGCAACTGCCCGAAGCCAATGCCTCCACCCAGGCGGGCAAGTGGGAGAAGTCGCGCTTCATGGGGGTGGAGCTGTACAACAAGACGCTCGGCGTGATCGGCGCGGGCAACATCGGCGGCATCGTCTGCGACCGCGCGGTCGGGCTGCACATGAAGGTGATCGCCTATGACCCCTTCCTGTCCGAGGAGCGCGCCCGCCAGCTTGGCGTGACCAAGGTGGACCTCGACGACCTGCTGGCGAAGGCCGACTTCATCACCCTGCATGTGCCGCTGACCGACAAGACGCGCAACATCCTGTCGGCCGAGAACCTGGCGAAGACGAAGAAGGGCGTGCGCATCATCAACTGCGCCCGCGGCGGCCTGATCGACGAGGCGGCTTTGGCCGCGGCGCTGCGGTCGGGCCACGTCGCAGGTGCGGCGCTGGACGTGTTCGAAACCGAACCCGCCACCGAAAATCCGCTGTTCGGCCTGCCGAACGTCGTCTGCACCCCGCATCTGGGCGCCTCGACCACCGAGGCGCAGGAGAACGTGGCGCTTCAGGTGGCCGAACAGATGTCGGACTACCTGCTGACCGGGGCGGTGCAGAACGCGCTGAACATGCCGAACGTGACGGCTGAAGAGGCCGCCGTGATGGGCCCCTGGATCAGGCTTGCCGGCCATCTGGGCAGCTTCATCGGCCAGATGACGGAGGAGCCGATCAAGGCGATCAACATCCTTTACGACGGGTCGGTCGCGGCGATGAACCTGGCCGCGCTGAACCAGTCGGTGATCGCGGGCGTGTTGAAGGCGCAGAACCCGGACGTGAACCTTGTGTCCGCACCAGTGGTGGCAAAGGAGAAGGGCATCCAGATCTCCACCACCCGGCAGGACAAGTCTGGCGTGTTCGACGCCTACGTCAAGGTGACGATGGTGACCGACAGGCGCGAGCGGTCGATCGCCGGGACGTGTTTCAGCGACGGCAAGCCGCGGTTCATCCAGATCAAGGGCATCAACATCGACGCCGAAATCGGGCGCCACATGCTTTACACCACCAACGAGGACGTGCCGGGCATCATCGGCCTGCTGGGCATGACGATGGGCAGGAACGGCGTGAACATCGCCAACTTCACGCTCGGCCGGTCGGGCGTGGGGCAGGACGCCATCGCGATCCTGTACCTCGACCAGCGCATCGACCCCAGGGTGGTGGAGACGCTGGAAGGCACCGGCATGTTCAGCCAGGTCAAGCCGCTGGAGTTCGAGGTGGGCTGATCCGTCAGGCAGGCCGGGCGCTCAGGCGCCCGGCTTGACCCGCGGCGCGGTCTTGTCGGCGAAGGCCTCCAGCCGCGCGCGGGCCGGGGCTTGGGTGTTCACGATGCCCGCCACCGCCGCCTCCAGATAGGCCGCGTCCATCGCCGACATGTTCTGCGCGTGGCTGACGGCCGAGCAGATGGCGAAGTTGGAAAGCGGCAGGTTCGCCGCCGCGGCCCGCGCAAGCTCCAGCGCCCGCGCCAGGCTGTCGGGCGCCAGATACTGGCAGAGGCCGACCGCCAGCGCCTCGTCCGCGCGATAGATGCGCCCGGTCAGCAACATGTCGACGGTGCGCGCCTTGCCGATCAGGCCGGTCACCCGGATCGTGGCGCCGCCGCCGGTGAAAAGGCCGCGCTGGCCTTCGGGCAGGGCGAAGTAGGTGCCGGGGTCTGCCACCCGGACATGCGCCGCCGCCGCAAGCTCCAGCCCGCCGCCCACGACCGCGCCCTTCAGCGCCGCGATCACCGGCACGCCGCCATACTCCATCTTGTTGAACGCCTCGTGCCAGCGCAGGCACAACTGCCAGAACTCCGCCGGGCCGCGGTCGGCGCGGTGGTGTTCCACGAGATCCAGCCCGGCGCAGAAGTGGTCGCCTTCGGCCGCCAGCACGATGGCGCGCACGCCCGCGCGGGGGGCGGTGTCGAACAGGCGCACCAGGTCCTCGACGCTGTCGGCATCCAGCGCGTTGCGCTTGGCCGCGCGGTCCAGCCTGGCGACCAGCACGCCGCCGCCGGCGTCGGTCAGGCGGATGTTGCGCAGGGACAGGGCGGAAAGGTCCATCGAGGGGCTCCTCTGCTTGGGCCAGATCCTGATGGCAGGTCGCGGCGGCAAGGGCAAACGGGTCGCGAATCCCCGCCTTGTCCTTGGCCGCCCGACCGTCTAGGCGGGCTTATGCGCACCTATGCCATCGGCGACATCCACGGCCACCTGGGGCTGCTGCTGGCGGCGCATCAGCGCATTGCCGAAGACCGGGCACGCACCGGCGACCATGAGGCCCCGGTCGTCCATCTGGGCGACCTGGTGGACCGCGGGCCCGACAGTCACGGCGTGATCGCGCACCTGATGGCGGGAATGGCGGCGGGGCAGCCCTGGGTGGTGCTGAAGGGCAACCATGACCGCATGTTCGCCCGTTTCGTCGCCGATCCGGTCGAGCCCGAGCCGGGCCTGAGGTCCGACCTGTCCTGGCTGCACCCGCGCCTGGGCGGGGCGGCGACGCTGGGGTCCTACGGCGTGCGGGCGGCGGGGGACCGGCCGGTCGCCAGGGTCCATGCCGAGGCGCGCGCGCTGGTGCCGCAGCTGCACCTCGACTGGCTGGAGACGCGTCCGGCGCTGTGGCAGCGGGGCGAGGCGGTCTTCGTCCACGCGGGCATCCGCCCCGGCGTGCCGCTGGAGGATCAGGACGAGACCGATCTGGTGTGGATCCGCGACGGATTTCTGGACGATCCGCGCGACCACGGTTTCCTGGTCGTGCACGGCCATACCGCGCTGGACGCGCCGCAGCACTACGGCAACCGCGTGAACCTCGACAGCGGCGCGGCCTACGGCGGCCCGCTGACTGCGGCGGTGATCGAGGGTCGGCAGGTGCATGTGCTGACCGCGCAGGGCCGCGCGCCGCTGGTGCCGCAGGGCGCGCTGGCCTGGTGGTGACCCCGGCGTGATTCGAACACGCGGCCTACGGTTTAGGAAACCGCCGCTCTATCCAGCTGAGCTACGGGGCCCCCGCCGTTCCTATGCCCCGGAACCCGGGCGCCTTGCAACCGTCCTGTCGCTGGCCTGAAAGGGCTGCGCGCATTGTCGGGCGGGCGTGGGAAATCCGTCGCCTTTTACGCGAAGTCGCCCGGTCGGCTGCCCCGGTTCTGCCGCAATCGGGCGGAAACTCCCCTTGGATTGTGGCGGAAGCAAGGCATTGTCGCCGCCTGCGAAAGAGCGGCGCACCCGTCCTGCGGCGGGTTCCGCGGGTCGGGCGTTTACGGTATTTTCGCCCCGCGCGGCCAGTGCTGGCCTGCCCTGTTGCGGCGCGCCCTGGAAAGACCCTGATGACAGACGAGACCGACGGCCCCAGCGACATCGCCATCGTCGGCATGGCGGCGCACCTGCCGGGCGCCGCCAGCCTGGGCGAGTACTGGCGCCTGTTGCGCGACGGGGTCGAGGCGATCCGCCCGCTGTCCGAGGCCGAGCTGCTGGAGGCCGGGGAAACCCACGCCCGCCTGCGCCACCCCCGCTACGTGCGCGCCGCGGCGCCGCTGGACCGGTTCGAGCATTTCGACGCGGAATTCTTCGGCTTCTCCCCCAAGGAGGCCGCGATCCTCGACCCCCAGCACCGCCAGTTCCTAGAGGTGGCGTGGGAGGCGCTGGAAGACGCGGGCCACCCGCCGGAACGCTTCCCGGGCGCCGTCGGCGTCTATGCGGGCTGCGGGATGGGCAGCTATTTCTACTTCAACATCTGCTCGAACCCCGGGCTGGTGGACGACACGGGCATGTTCCTCTTGCGCCATACCGGCAATGACAAGGACTTCCTCGCCACCCGCGTCAGCCACATCTTCGACCTGCGCGGCCCCTCGATCAACGTCCAGACGGCCTGTTCGACGTCGCTTGTCGCCATCCACTACGCGGCGCAGGCGCTCTTGAACGGCGAATGCGACATGGCGCTGGCGGGGGGGGTGACGGTCGAACTGCCGCAGGGCCGCGGCTATGTCTACAACGAGGGCGAGATCCTGTCGCCCGACGGCCATTGCCACGCCTTCGACCACCGGGCGGAAGGCACCGTCTTCGGCTCCGGCGCGGGCTGCGTGGTGCTACGGCGGCTGGCGGACGCCAAACGGGACGGCGACCACATCTGGGCGGTGCTCAAGGGGTCGGCGGTCAACAACGACGGGGCGGCCAAGGCGGGGTATCTGGCGCCGTCGGTCGAGGGCCAGGCCGCCTGCATCGCCGAGGCGCAGGCAATCGCCGGGGTTTCCGCAGAAACGGTCGGTTATGTCGAATGCCACGGCACCGGCACCCGCCTGGGCGACCCGATCGAGGTCGCCGCGCTGACCGAAGCCTTCCGCCGCACGACCGACTGCGAGGGCTTCTGCCGCATCGGGTCGGTCAAGACCAACATCGGCCACCTGGACACCGCCGCGGGCGTCGCCAGCCTGATCAAGGCGGCGCTGGCGCTGCACCACCGCCAGATGCCACCCAGCCTGAACTTCGAGGCGCCCAATCCCGCCATCGCCTTCGACGGCTCGCCCTTCCGTGTCAACGACCGGCTGACCGACTGGGTGTCGGACGGCCCGCGGCGGGCCGGGGTGAACTCGCTGGGCGTGGGCGGCACGAACGCGCATGCGGTGCTGGAAGAGGCGCCCGCGCGCCGGTCCGACGCCAGCGACTGGCCGTTCCAGCCGCTGATCGTGTCCGCCCGCGGCAAGGCCGCGCTGGATGACGCCTGCGCGCGGCTGGCCGCGCATCTGCGCGCCGAGCCGGGCCTGAACCTCGCGGACGTGGCCTACACCCTCAAGGAAGGCCGCCGCGCCTTCGACAAGGCCCGCGTCGTGGTCGCCGCGACGCCGGCCGAGGCCGCGGACCTGCTGGAGGGAAAGGACCCCCGCCGCATCTGGGCGCATGACCGCCTGGCCGCGCCCGAAGCCGTGTTCATGTTCCCCGGCGGCGGCGCCCAGTATCCCGGCATGGCCCGCGACCTGTACGAGACCGAGCCCGAGTTCCGCGACTGGATGGACCGCGGGCTGGCGATTCTCGAACCTCAGCTCGACTATGCGATCCGCGACCTCTGGCTGGCGGCCCCCGGGCAGGAGGAGGTGGCGGCGGAACGGCTCAGGCGGCCCTCGGCGCAGCTGCCGCTGATCATGATAACCGAATACGCGCTTGCGAAACTCTACGAAAGCTGGGGCATCCGGCCCGCCGCGATGATCGGCCATTCGATGGGCGAGAACACCGCCGCCTGCCTGGCCGGCGTGATGTCGTTCCGGGACTGCATCGGCCTTGTGCTGCTGCGGGGCCGCCTGTTCGACTCCATCGCCCCCGGCGGGATGCTGTCGGTGCCGCTGGACGCCGCCGACCTGGCGCCCCGCCTGCCTGCCGACTGCGACATGGCCAGCATCAACGCGCCGGGGCTCTGCGTCGTGTCCGGCCCCGACGCGGCGCTCAGGTCGCTGGCCGCGGCGCTGGCAGATGCGGGCGTGGACACGCAGCGCATCGCCATCGACATCGCCGCGCATTCCCGGATGCTGGAGCCGATCCTGCCCCGCTTCGGCGAGTATCTGCGGTCGATCCCGCTGCATCCGCCGCAGGTCCCGGTGATCTCGAACCGCACCGGGCGGCCGCTGACGGCGGAACAGGCGACCAGCCCCGACTACTGGGTGTCGCACCTGCGCGGCACGGTGCAATTTGCGGAGGGAATCAGGCATCTGGCCGCCCCCGGCCGCGTGTTCATCGAGATGGGTCCGGGCCGGGCGCTGTCGTCGCTGGCGCAGGCCAACGGCGTGCCGCAGGGCCAGGTCGTCGCGGCGCTGCGCCATCCCGAACAGACGTTCGCCGACGACGCCTGGCACCTCGGCACAATCGCCCGGCTGACCGCCTGCGGCCTGTCGCCCGACTGGTCGGCGATCTGGGGCGGGGCGCGCCGCCTGCGCCTGCCGCTGCCGACCTATCCGTTCCAGCGCAAGCCCTACTTCATCGCCCCCGGCGCGCCCGCGACCGTGGCCGAAGAAGCGCCGCAGCGCATCCCCGACATCGCCCGCTGGGGCTGGCAGCCGCACTGGCGCCCCCGCGCCGCCGATTGCGAGGTGGATGTGGGGGAGGGGCTGTCGGATGCCCCGCCGCAGACCTGGGCGATCTTCGCCGACGAACTGGGCCTCGGCGCCGCGCTGGCGGCGCGCCTGCGGGGCGCCGGGCACAAGGTGGTGACGGTCCGCGCGGGCGACGCCTTCGGTCGCGACGGCGAAGGCGGCTACGTGCTGGCGCCGGAGCGCGGGCGCGAGGGCTACGACCTGCTGCTGCGCGACCTGGTGGCCCGCGGCCTGGCGCCCTCGCGCATCGCGCATCTGTGGCTGGTGACGGCGGCCGAGACCTTCCGCGCCGGGTCGTCGTTCCTGCACCGCAACCTGGAACAGGGCTTCCACGCGCTGACCTCGCTCGCGCAGGCGCTGGCCGAGGAGAACCTGCCCCGCCCGATCCACGTCACCTGCGTGACGACGGGCGCGGCGCAGGTGCGCGACGAAGGCCTGCCCTACCCGGAAAAGGCGATGATCGCCGGGCCCGTGCTGGTGATCCCGAAGGAGTTTCCGGGCGTCACCGTCTCGTCGCTGGACCTTGCCCTGCCGCGCAAGGGCCTGCCCGACGGCCTGGTGTCGCAGGTGCTGGAGGAGGTGCTGGCCACCCCCGGCAACGCGCATGCCGCGCTGCGCGGGGCGCGGCGGTTCGAGCGGGGCCTGAAGCCCGTGGCCCTGCCGGAGGAGCGCTTCACGCTGCCGCGGGGGGCGCCCGTGCTGGTGACGGGCGGCTTCGGCGGCATCGGGCTGACGCTGGCCGAGGACCTGATCCGCCGCTGCGGCGCGCGCGTCCTGCTGATCGCCCGCCGCCCGCTGCCCGACCGCGCCGCCTGGGCGCGCCACCTGGCCACTCACGGCGCCGACGACCCCCTGTCCCGCCGCATCCTCGCGCTGCAACGGCTCGAGGCGCTTGGCGGCGAGGTCGAGGTCGCCGCGGCGGACGTCTGCAACATGGAGGAGATGCGCGCCGCGGTGGCGATTGGCGAACGAAGGTTCGGCCACATCCGCGCGGTGATCCATGCCGCGGGCGTGGTGGACGACTGCCCGATCCTGGCCAAGACCCCCGCCGGCATCGAGGAGGTGCTGGCGCCGAAACTGCACGGCACCCAGGTGCTGCGCGCGCTGTTCCCGGCAGGGTCACTTGACCGCTTCGTGGTCTTCGCCTCGACCTCCACCGTGACCGGGCCCGCGGGTCAGGTGGATTACGTCGCGGCCAACGAATACCTCAACGCCTTTGCGGCAGGCGCGGGCGATGTGACCGCCATCGACTGGGGTCTCTGGACCGGGGTCGGCATGGCGGCCGAGGCTTTGGCCGAACGCACCGGCCAGCGCCCGCCCGCGCCGCGTTTGCCGGTGACGTCCGCCCACCTGCGCGCGGCGACCTTCGATGCCGCGGGGCGCCGGGTCTACGAGGGTGCGCTGTCGCAGGATGACTGGGTGATCGGCGAACACCGGCTGGCCGACGGCCGCGCGCTCTTGCCCGGGACCGGCGCGCTGACGCTGGCGGCCGAGGCGATGGCGGCCGAGGGCGTGGCGGCGTTCGAGATCAGCGACCTGACCTTCCTGCGCGCCTTCGACGTGCCCGCCAGTGCCCCGCGCGGCCTGCGGCTGCGGCTGACGCCTTCGCCCGAAGGCTGGGGGATGGAACTTCAGGCCGCCGCCAGCACGCGCGGGCGCGAGGGCCATGTGCTGACCGCCCAAGGCGCCCTTCGACCGCTGCGCGACACCGCCGCTGGCGTGGACCTCGCCGCACTCGCCGCCCGCTGCGGCCCGGCGGAAACCGGCGACGGCCTGCCCTCGCCGCAGGAGGCGCATCTTGCCTTCGGGCCGCGCTGGCGGGTGATCCGCGCACGCGCGTTCGGAAACGGCGAGGGGCTGGCGCATCTGGCGCTGCCTGCGGCCTTTGCAGCCGAGGCGGCGACCGTGCCGCTGCATCCCGCGCTGATGGACCTCGCGACCGGCTGGGCCATGGCGCTGATCCCCGGCTACTCGGCCGACAGGCTCTGGGTGCCGGTGTCCTACGCCCGCATCCGCGTGCTGGCGCCGCTGCCCGCAGAGATCGCCAGCCACGCGCGGCTGGCGTCCCACAGCCCCGGCAGCGCCGTCTTCGACGTGACGCTGACCGATCCGCAGGGCCGCGTCTGCGTCGAGGTGACAGGCTTTGCCATGCGCAGGCTTGACGGCCCCCTCGCCCTGCCGCCCCCCGACCCGCGCGAGATCGACAGCGACGCGCCCGAGGTCCGCCCGCTGTCCAGGGCCGAAGAGCGGCTGGCCCGGAACCTGGCGCAGGGCATCACACCCGCGGAGGGCGCCGAGGCCTTCGCCCGCGCGCTGTCGACGGGCCTCAGGCAGGTCTACGTCTCGTCGCTGGACCTGCCCGCGCTGGTGCGCCAGGCCGCGACGGCCGAGGAGGCCCGGCCCGAGGGCGCCAGTTTCGCGCGCCCCGACCTTGCCACCGACTATGTCGCCCCGCGCAACGACATCGAACGCACGCTGGCGGGGTTCTGGCAGGACCTGCTGGGCGTCGGGCAGGTGGGGGTCGAGGACGACTTCTTCGCGCTCGGCGGCCACAGCCTGATTGCCGTGCGATTGTTCGCCATGGTCAAGAAGGCCTACCGCACCGATTTCCCGATCTCGATCCTGTTCGAGGCGCCGACGGTCGCCGCCTGCGCCGCGCTGATCGAGGCGCAGATCGGCCCTGCGACCGACAGCACCGAGGCGCGCCCCGCCGCCCTGCCGCAGCGGCGCTTTGCCCATCTGGTCGCCATGCACGAACGCGACGGCGGGCCGCGGCGGCCGTTCTTCCTGGTCGCGGGCATGTTCGGCAACGTGCTGAACCTGCGGCATCTGGCCCAGCTTCTGGGCGGCGACCGGCCCTTCTACGGGTTGCAGGCGCGCGGCCTCTACGGCGACGCGCCGCCCCACGCGACCATCCCCGAAGCCGCCGCCGACTACATCGCGGAACTGCGCCAGGTGCAGCCGCGCGGGCCCTACCTGCTGGGCGGTTTTTCCGGCGGCGGGCTGACCGCCTGGGAAATGGCGCACCAGCTGGAACAGGCGGGCGAGGAGGTCGCGCTGCTGGCGCTGCTGGACACGCCCCTGCCGCGGCGGCCGGGGCTGACCAAGGCCGACAAGGCCGCGATCAAGCTGGCCGAACTGCGCCGCAAGGGGCCGGGCTACCTCGTGGAATGGGCCAGGGCCCGCTACGAATGGGAACGCGCCAAACGCAACCCGCTGCCGGTGTCGCCGTCCGAAAACGCCTTCCACAACGCCGCCATCGAGGCCGCCTTCCGGTCGGCAGTGGCGGGTTACGACCTGCAGCAGCGGGCGGGGCGAACCGTCCTTTATCGCCCGCCGCTGGACCGCTTCTATCCCGTCACGGGCGGACGCTTCGTCAGCCGGGCCAGGGAATATGTCTTCGACGACAACGACCTGACCCGCTTTGCCCCTGCCCTGACCGTCACCGAGGTGCCGGGCGACCATGACTCGATGGTGCTGGAACCCAACGTCCGCGTGCTGGCCGCCCGCCTGCGCGCCGCCATCGCCGGGGCCGAGGCTGCGGCGCCCTTTGCAGAGGCAGCCGAATGACCGTCCTGACCGTCATCCTGAACTGGCGCACGCCCGAGATGACGCTTCAGGCACTCGCCGCCGCGCGGGTGGCGATGCAGGGCATCCCGGGCGCGATCACCATCGTCGACAACGACTCGGGCGACGGGTCGGAGGAAAGGCTGCGCGCGGCGACCGCAGGCATGGCGGACGTGCGGGTGATCCAGTCGGGCCGCAACGGCGGCTTCGGTGCGGGCAACAACGCAGGCATACGCGCGGGCCTGCCCGACGGGTCGCGGCCGGAGTTCGTGTATATCCTGAACTCCGACGCCTTCCCCGCGCCGGATGCGATCCTGGCGCTGCTGAACCACCTGCGCCGCCATCCGCAGGCGGGATTCGCGGGCAGCCACATCCACGGCCCCGAGGGCGAGCCCCACCTGACCGCCTTCCGCTTCCCCTCGGTCGCGGGCGAGTTCGAGGCCGCGATCCGCTTCGGCCCGGTGACGCGCCTGCTGCGGGAAAGCGTCGTCGCGCCGCCCCTGCCCGGGGCCACGCAGGCGGTGGACTGGCTGGCCGGCGCCTCGCTGATGATGCGGACCGACGTGCTGGACCGCATCGGCCTGTTCGACGAGACCTTCTTTCTCTACTTCGAGGAGACCGAGCTTTGCCTGCGCGCCGCCCGCGCGGGGTTCCTGACCGACTATGTGGTGGAAAGCCGGGTTGCGCATATCGGATCGGCCTCGACCGGCATGAAGACCTGGGCCCGGATGCCGGGCTACTGGTTCGACAGCCGCCTGCACTATTTCACCAAAAGCCACGGGCGGGGATATGCCGCGGCGGCGACGCTGGCGCATCTGGCGGGGGGCGTGCTGTGGCGGCTGCGCTGCGCGGTGCAGCGGCGTCCGGTCGTCGACCCGCCGCATTTCTGGCGCGACATGGCGGCCCATGCCCTGCGCGCCTTCTTCCTGCCCAAACCGCGTGCCACCCGGGCGGTGACGCGCCCGGCGGAGTGATTGCCCATGCCCTCCTGCATCCTGATCGGCCACGACAGCCTGACCCAGGTCTGCGGCGACCAGCTTCGCGAACGCGGCTGGGACGTGGCGGCGGTGGTCACGCAGTCGGCCGAGGTGCGGGGATGGGCGGATCGGCACGGTTTGCGGCTTGCGCCGCTGGAGGCGGATGCCTTGCCCGCGGCGGGCTGGCTGTTTTCGGTCGCGAACCTGACGGTGATCCCGGAAGGCGTGCTGCGCCGCGCGCGTCAGGGCGCGGTCAACTTCCACGACGGCCCGCTGCCGCGCCATGCCGGGCTGAACGCGCCGGTCTGGGCACTGCTGGCCGGTGAGGTGACGCATGGCATCACCTGGCACCGGATGGATGCGGGCATGGATACCGGCGACATCCTGGAACAGCGGCTGTTCCCGGTGGCCCCCGACGACACCGCGCTGACGCTGAATACCCGCTGCTTCGAGGCCGCCGCCGACAGCTTTCCCGCCGTCCTTGACCGCATCGCCGCGGGTGATGTGCGGGGGCGGGCGCAGGACCTGACGCAGCGCAGCCTGCACCTGCGCGCCGACCGGCCCCGCGCGGCGGGGCGGCTGGACTTCACCCGCCCGGCGGAGGAGGTGCTGCGCATGGTCCGCGCGCTGGACCACGGGACGTACTGGAACCCGCTGGCGACGCCCAAGATCGCCGCCGGGGACCGTGTGCTGTCGGTGCTGGCTGCGGTTTCCGAACCCGGGGCGCGGGGCGTGCCGGGCGCGGTGCTGGAGGCCTCGCCCGCCGGTCTGGTCGTCGCCTGCGGCACCGGTGCCGTGCGGCTGCTGCGGCTGGCCGAGGACGGGCGCAAGGTCTGTCCGGGCAGTCTGGGCGCGACGCAGCTTCCCTCGCCCACCGAGCAAGAGGCCGAGCGTCTGGCAGGAGCCATGGCGATGGCCGCCGGTCGGGACGGTGCCTTTCGCGCGGCGTTGCTGGACCTGCGGCCCCTGACGGCGGGCGAAGGTCCGGGCGGCATCCCCGCCTGGCAGCGCCTGCCGTTGCCCGCGGGCGATGCCATGGCCTACGCCGCGGCGCTGCTGCGCAACGCGGGGCAGGAGACGGGCGATATCGCCTTCTCCGCCGGACCCTCGCCCCTGCCGGGGTATCTGACCGACTGGGTGCCCCTGCGGATCGACGGCAGCGGCACGGTCAGCGCGGCGCGCGCCGCGCTGGCGCGCGCGCTGGAAAGGGCGCAGCGCACGCCCGGCTTTGCCCGCGACCTGCCCGACCGCGATGCGCGGCTGGCGGGTGTTGCCATCCCGCCCGTGGCGCTGTCGTCGGTCGACGCGCCCCTGCCGGGCAGCGCGCTGACCCTGGCGGTCACGCGCGACGGTGCCGCCCTGCATGCCGACACCGCCCGCATGGCCGACGCCGCGGCGCTGGCCGCGCGGCTGGCCCATGTCGCCGCGGCCTTCGCAGCGGCGCCGGAGGAGATGCCCTTCGCCGACCTGCCCTACATGACCCCGCAGGAAAGGGCGGCGGTCATCGGAACCCCCAACGCCACCGCCCGCGACCACGACCGCGCCCTGACCCTGCCCGCGGCCTTCGCCGCCCGGGCCGCCCGCACGCCCGACCGCGTGGCGCTGGTCTGCGACCGTGAAAGCCTGACCTACCGCCAGCTTGACGCCCGCGCCGATGCCTATGCCAGCACCCTGCGCCGCATGGGTGTGGCGCGCGGCACGCTGGTCGGCCTCTGCCTGCCGCGCCAGCCCGACCTCGTGGCCGCCGCCATCGGCATCCAGCGGGCGGGCGGGGCCTATGTGCCGATGGACCCGGCCTATCCCGCCGACCGCCTGGCGCTTTACGCGCAGGATTCGGGCTGCCCCGTCATCGTGACCGACGCCGCCCGCGCGGCGCACCTGCCGGGGACAAAGCTGCTTGCGACCGACCCCGCCCTGAACCTGCCCGCACAGGCGCCCGAAGGCGGGCCTGAGCCGGAGGATCTGGCCTACCTGATCTACACTTCCGGCTCCACCGGGCGGCCCAAGGGGGTGATGGTCGAACAGCGCAACGTGATGAACTTCTTCGCCGGGATGGACGACCGTCTTGGCGCGGATGCCGGCGTATGGCTTGCCGTCACCTCGCTGTCCTTCGACATTTCGGTGCTGGAGCTGTTCTGGACCCTGACGCGCGGCTTCACCGTCGTGCTGACCTCGGACGCCAACCGCGCGCTGGTTTCCGGCGGGCCGATGGGGTCCGACGGGGGCATGAACTTTTCGCTGATGTACTGGGGCAACGACGACGGCCCCGGCGCGCAGAAGTACCGCCTGCTGCTGGAAGGCGCCAGGTTCGCCGATCAGCATGGGTTCTCGGCCGTCTGGACGCCGGAGCGGCACTTCCACGCCTTCGGTGGCCCTTACCCGAACCCCGCCGTCACCGGCGCCGCGGTGGCCGCCGTCACCTCGCGTCTGGCGGTCCGCGCGGGGTCCTGCGTCGCGCCCCTGCACCACCCCGCACGGATCGCCGAGGACTGGGCGGTCATCGACAACCTGACCGGGGGGCGCGCGGGGCTCGCCATCGCCTCGGGCTGGCATCCCGACGATTTCGTGCTGCGGCCCGAGAACGCGCCGCCCGGCAACAAGGCCGCGATGCTGCAGGCCATCGACCAGGTGCGACGCCTGTGGCGCGGCGAGGCGGTGGAATTTCCGACCGCCTCCGGCAAGCCCTTTGCCGTGGTCACCCAGCCGCGTCCGGTGTCCAAGGACCTGCCGATCTGGATCACCACTGCGGGCAACCCCGACACCTGGCGCGAGGCGGGCCGGATCGGGGCGCATGTGCTGACCCACCTGCTGGGCCAGTCCATCGCCGAGGTCGGCGACAAGATCGCCCTGTACCACGCCGCGCTGCGCGAGGCCGGGCATGACCCCGCGCGGTTCCAGGTCACCCTGATGCTGCACACCTGCCTGGCCGCCGACCGCGATACCGCGCGCGAGATCGCGCGCGGGCCGATGAAGGACTACCTCCGCTCGGCCGCGGCGCTCATCAAGCAGTATGCCTGGGCCTTCCCCGCCTTCAGGAAACCGCAGGGCGCCGCGCAGCCGCCGGACATCGACCTCGGTTCGCTTTCGGCCGAGGAGACCGAGGCGATCCTCGACTTCGCCTTCGCCCGCTATTTCGAGGAGTCAGGGCTTTTCGGCACCGTCGAGGATGCGCTGGCGCGGGTGGATCAGGTGCGCGCCATCGGCGTGACGGAAGTGGCCTGCCTGATCGACTACGGCATCGCCCCCGACGTGGTGCTTGACGGCCTTCGTCCGCTGGCCGAGGTGGTGCGCCGCGCCAACCTGGCGGCGGGGCCTGCCGGGGACGATTTCTCGATCGCCGCGCAGATCGTCCGCCACAAGGTCACGCATCTGCAATGCACGCCCTCGATGGCCCGCATGATCGCCACCAACCCCGAGGCGCGTGGCGCCCTGGCAAAGGTCGGCACGCTGATGCTGGGGGGCGAGGCGCTGCCCGGCACGCTGGTGGCCGACCTGCGCGCCGCCACAGGGGCGCGGTTGCTGAACATGTACGGCCCGACCGAGACCACGATCTGGTCCACGGTGGAGGAGGTGGGCGCGCCCGAGACCACGACCAACATCGGCACACCCATCGCCAATACGCAGGTCTACGTGCTGGACGGCGCCCTGCGCCCCGTGCCCCCCGGGGTGGCGGGAGAGCTGTGGATCGGCGGCGAGGGCGTGGCGCGCGGCTACTGGCAGCGGCCCGACCTGACCGCCGACCGCTTCCGCGACAACCCGTTCCACGGCGGGCGGATGTATGGCACGGGCGATCTGGTGGCCTGGCGGGCGGATGGCCGTCTGGATTTCCTCGGCCGCGCCGACCATCAGGTCAAGCTGCGCGGCCACCGGATCGAACTGGGCGAGATCGAGGCCGCCTTGGAGGCTTTGCCGGGTGTCGCGCAAGCCGTGGCGCTGGCACGCGAGGACCAGCCGGGCGATGTGCGGCTGGTGGCCTACGTCTCCGGTGCGGGGGATGAAGAGACGCTGCGTTCGGCGCTGGCCGACAGGCTTCCCGCCCACATGGTGCCCGCGCGCATCCTGCGGCTGGGGTCAATCCCGCTGACGCCCAACGGCAAGGTCGACCGCAAGGCCCTGCCCGCGCCGCAGGCGGTCGCGGTGGCGGTGGCGCCGGCGCCCATGGCCGCGGCACCCGCGGCGCCGCTGGTGCACCGGCCCGGGGTGGCGGCGGAAATCGCCGCCGTATGGCAGAAGGCGCTTGGCGTGCCGCAGGTGGTGCCCTCGGACAACTTCTTCGCGCTGGGGGGCCATTCGCTGCTGGCGGTGCAGGTGCATCGCGACCTGCGCGAAAGGCTCAAGGCCGACCGGCTGACGATCACCGACATCTTCCGCTTCCCCACGCTCGCGGCGCTTGCCGCCCATCTGGGCGAACCGGCGGCCCCGCCGCAGGCCGCGCCGCCCGCCAATGACGCGCCGGTCGGGGGCGACACGCGGGCGGACGCGCGCCTTGACGCCATGGCCCGCCGCCGCGCCCTGCGCGCGGCACGGGGGTGATGGACGACATCGCTGCGGCGCTGCGGGCGCTGCTGCCCGGGGCGGGCGTGGGGGTGGCCGATCCTGCGCTGGACCATCCGCTCTGGCCGGGCGAGGCCATCGCGGCCATTCCCCGCCGCCAGCGCGAGTTTGCCGCAGGCCGCGCCGCCGCGCGTGCGGCGCTGGCCGCCGCGGGCCTGCCCGCGGCGGCCATCCCGCAGAACCCCGACCGGTCGCCCGCCTTTCCGCCGGGCCTTGCCGCCTCCGTCGCCCACAGCGCGACGGTCGCCATTGCCGCCGTCCACCCCGGCCTGCGGGCGCTGGGGATCGACCTGGAGCCCGTCGCCCCCTTCGACCCCGCGCTGATCCCCGACACGACGCGCCCCGACGATCCCCCGGACCTGTCGCCGCTGGCCCGCTTCGTGCTGCGCGAGGCCGCCTACAAGGCGCAGTTTCCCCTGACCCGCCGCCTGCTGTCCTTCCACGAGGTCCGCCTGACCGACCGGGGTGCCCTGACCGCCGAGATGCCGGGCCTTCCGCCCCTGACCCTGCGCCTGGCGCAGGCGCAGGGCCACTGGATCGCCGCCGCCACCTTGTGACGGGCGGAAAGCCCCCATCGCCCGCGCTGGCCCATGGCGCCATGGCCCGGGCATGGTAATCTTGCGCCGGAACCGGAGGGCGGGGCGATGCGGGCGGTGCTTTTCGGGCTGTTGTGCGGGCTTGGCGCCCTTGCGGCCTGGGCCGAAGACCGGGCGCTGATCCTGGCCAACCGGAACTTTGCCGACGGCGCCGACATCGCCGGCGCGCAGGCCGTGGCCGCAACAGCGCCCTACCTCGCCGCCGCGGGGTTCCAGACCGTCACCGGCACCGACCTGCCCTCACGCGACCTGAGGGCGCGGCTGTCGGCGCTGCTGCAGGTGATCGACCCCCGCGACCGGGTGGTGATCGTGCTGGCGGGCCACTTCGCGCAGTCGGACGGCGAGACCTGGTTCCTGGGGACCGAGGCCGCGGTGCCCGACCTTGCCACCGTCGGTGCCGCGGCCGTGGCCCTGTCGACCGTGCTGGAAATCGCCGCGCGGGCGCCCGGAGGCGCGGTGGTGATCCTGGGGACGGAAGCGCGCGACCTGCCGCTGGGCAAGCTCTTGCGTCCCGGCATCGGGCGGCTGGACGTGCCGCAGGGGGTGACCGTGCTGACCGGCGAGGCGACGCTGGTCGCCGACTTTGCCGCCCGCATCCTGCCCAGCCGGGGCGCAAGCCTGGCCGCGATGGTGGACCTGCTGCCCGGCATTTCGGCGCAGGGCTTCCTGCCCGCCGACCTGCCCTTCCGCCCCGATCCCGCGGCGCAGCCCGCGCCCGTGGTGCAGGCGCCGCAGACCGATGCCGACCGCGCCGAGGAAGACCGCCTCTGGGCCGAGGCGCGGCAGAAGGGTCAGCCGCCGGCCTATGACGCCTATCTGCTGCGCTATCCCGCAGGCCGCTATGCCGCGCTGGCGCGCGTCGAGGCCGCACGGCTGCGTGCCGATCCCGCGGTGCAGGCCAGGCTGGCGGAACAGGCGCTTGGCCTGAACCGTGACCAGCGCCGGGCGATCCAGCGGCAGCTTGCGCTTCTGGGCTTCGACCCCAGGGGCATCGACGGGCTGTTCGGCCCGGCGTCGCGCGCCGCCATCGCGGCCTGGCAGACCGCGTCCGGGGCGCCGGCCAGCGGTTTCCTCGACCGCGACCAGATCCTCCGCCTTGCCGCCCAGGCCGACCGCCGTGCCGCGGAACTGGAGGCCGAGGCGGCGGCCAAGCAGGCCGAGCAGGAACGGCTGGACCGACTCTACTGGGACCAGACGGGCGCCGCGGGCGACGAGGCGGGCCTGCGCGCCTATCTCAGGCGCTATCCCGACGGGCTGTTCGCAGACCTCGCGACCGGGCGGCTGAAGGTGTTCGACGACCAGCGGTTGGCCGAGGCCGCGGCGGCCGACCGTGCCGCCTGGGATGGAGCGGCGGCGACCGATACGGTCGCGGCCTACCGCGCCTACCTGGCGGGACAGCCGCAGGGCGCCTTCGCGGCCGAGGCGCAGGCGCGCATCGACACGCTGACCGCCGAGGCCGCAGGTGCGGGCGACCGTGCGCGCGCCGAGGCGGCCGAGGCGGCGCTGGGCCTCAACGACCTGTCGCGCAGCCTGATCGAACAGCGCCTGACCGATCTGGACCTGCGTCCGGGCCGGGTGGACGGCGTCTTCGACCAGGACACCCGCCGCGCCATCCGCCGGTTCCAGGCCAGCCGCGGCATGGCCGACACCGGCTATCTGGACGAGGGCGCGATGGTGGCGCTGCTGGCGGGCGGCGTGCTGCGGCTGGGCGACTGAGGCTTTGGGACGCGGGTCGTTTCAGTCGGGCCCCGGGGCCGGTTGGCGCCCCCCCTCCCCCGCGCGGGGAGGGGACGGCGGAGGGGGGGACTGACCTCACCGCCGGGCGCCCCCCCCCACCCTCTCCCTCCCCCACGAGGGGGGGAGGGAAGCGCCTGATGCCCCGCGTGTCGCTTCGGGCCGGATCCGCGCTAACGCAGGCGCAGGTCGGCGATGTCGCCCGCGCCGCGGTCGGCGGTGAAGCGCAGCGTGTCGCCGTCACGTTCCACCAGCTGGCAGTTGCGGTCGAACAGGCGGTCGCCCGCCTGCATCGTGCGGCAGAAGTAGCCGTCTTCCCAGGTCCAGGTGCCGACGACGTCGCGCCCGAAGGCGCGGCCCGACAGCGTGCCGTCGCCTGCCACCTTCAGCCGGACGGCAAAGGCCGACAGCGTGCGCCCTTCCACCGCCGACAGGAACGCCGCGCGGTCTGCGATGCGGTCGAAGGCCAGCGCCGGTGTGGCGGCAAGGCAGAGGGCGACGAGGGCCAGCCGTTTCATGCGTGGACTACGCGCGGCCTGCCCGAACGGATCAGAGGCCCAGTACATCGGCCATGGAATAGGCGCCCGGCGGCCTGTCCTGCCCCCAGACGACCGCCCGCAACGCGCCGCGGGCAAAGATCGCGCGGTCGGTGGCGATGTGGCGCAGGATCACCCGCTCGCCCTCGCCGGCGAAGATCACGTCATGTTCGCCCACCACGTCGCCGCCGCGCACCGCCGCATAGCCGATCGTCCCGCGGGCGCGTGCCCCGGTGATCCCGTCGCGGCCCGACACCTTCGCCCCGTCGTGCGAAACGCCGCGCCCTTCCGCCACCGCCTCGCCCAGCATCAGCGCGGTGCCGGAGGGCGCGTCGACCTTCATGCGGTGATGCGCCTCGACGATTTCCACGTCCCAGTCGGCATCCAGTGCCCGCGCCACCTTCCGCGCGAGGCCCACCAGCAGGTTGACCCCAAGGCTCATGTTGCCCGCCCGCACGATGACGGCATGATGCGCGGCGGCCTCGATGCGCGCGAGGTGCGGGGCCTCGAGCCCGGTGGTGCCGATGACATGGACGGCGCGCGCCTGCGCCGCCAGCGCGGCAAATGCGACGGTCGCCGCGGGCGCGGTAAAGTCGATCACGCCCTGCGCCCGGGCGAAGACCGGAAGCGGGTCGTCGGTCACCGTCACGCCCAGGGGGGCGCCCCCCATCGCCTCGCCCGCGTCGCGGCCGATCCAGGGATGGCCCTCGCGCTCGATCGCGCCCACCAGCCGCACGGCGGGCGAGGCGGCGGCGAGCTGCAGCAGCATCCGGCCCATGCGGCCCGAGGCGCCGGTGATCACGATGCCGGGTGCGTCCATGCGGGTGCCCTCTGCCAGGTGCTGCGGCTTAGCCCCGCCGGGCGTGGCCTGCAAGCGTTGCGGGCGGCGGCGAAACGGCCTATCTGCGCCGCCATGGCCAAGACCCACCTTCCCGCGAAAGGCCCCTCGCAGCGCCAGCTGCGGGTGGGCGAACTGATCCGCCGCACCCTGTCGGACGTGCTGTCGCGCGGCGAGGTGCACGACCCCGACCTGCAGGGCATCAGCCTGACGGTGGGCGAGGTCAGCGTCTCGCCCGACCTCAAGGTCGCGACCGTCTTCGTGATGCCTCTGGGCGGCGGCGACGTGCAGGGGGCGATTGCCGCGCTGGCGCGCAACCGGGGTGCGCTGCGCGCCCGGGTGGCGGCCGAGATGACGCTGAAATACGCGCCCGACCTGCGGTTCCGCCCCGACGACACCTTCGACCGGCTGGATGCCACGCGCCGCATGTTCGCCGACCCCCGCGTCGCCCGCGACCTGGAAGAGGGCGGCGAGGATGGCTGACCGCGGCGCCCTGTGGGTGGCGCTATCGGCACTGTGCGCGCTTGCCGCGCCCGCCGCCGCCGCCGCCGCCTGCCGGGCCGAAACCTTCGAGGGCACGCCCTACACCGTCTGCGAAGCCGGGGCCGGCGCCGACCTGCGCGTCTTCCAGACCGCACCCGACGGCACTCCCTTCGGCAGCTTTGCCCGCATCGAGGCGGCGCTGGGCCGCCCGCTGGTCTTTGCGATGAACGCGGGGATGTATCACGAAGACCGCAGCCCCGTGGGCCTGCTGATCGAGGACGGGCAGGAACGCGCGCGCCTGGTCACCGCCGCGGGCCCGGGCAATTTCGGGATGCTGCCGAACGGCGTCTTCTGCGTGCTGGAGACGGGCTTTGCCGTGATCGAAAGCCGCGCCTTCGCGAGGACGCCGCCCGCCTGCCGCTATGCCACGCAGTCCGGCCCGATGCTGGTCATCGACGGCGCGCTGCATCCCCGTTTCCGGGCCGACAGCGACAACACCACCGTGCGCAACGGCGTCGGCGTGCCCGCGGACGGATCGCGCGCGGTCTTTGTCATCGCCGACCGTCCGGTGAACTTCCACGCCTTCGCACGGTTCTTCCGCGACCGCCTGGGCCTGCCGGACGCGCTGTATCTCGACGGCCAGATCTCGCGGCTCTACGCCCCGGAACTGGGCCGCAGCGACTGGGGCTTTGCCATGGGCCCGATCGTGGGCCTCGTGGCCGATCCGGGCTAGGCCATGGCGCGCAAGGGGCGCCCGGTGTCGGGCTGGCTGATCGTGGACAAGCCCGCCGGGGTGAACTCTACCGCCGTGGTGGGCAAGGTGCGCTGGGCGCTGGCGGCGCAGAAGGCGGGGCATGCGGGCACCCTGGACCCGGACGCGACCGGCGTCCTGGCCGTGGCGCTGGGCGAGGCGACCAAGACCATCCCCTGGCTGATGGAGGCGCAGAAGACCTACCGCTTCCGCATCGTCCTGGGGGCCGAAACGGCGACGGACGACGCGAGCGGCGCGGTGCTGCGCACCTCGACCGACCGACCTTCCGATGCCGCGCTTGAGGCCGCGCTGGCGGCGTTCCGCGGCGACATCCTGCAAGTGCCGCCGCAGGTCTCGGCGGTGAAGGTGGACGGCGCGCGGGCCTACGACCTTGCCCGGCAGGGCGAGGTCATGGACCTCGCCCCCCGGCCCCTGCATGTGTCGAAGCTGGAGCTTGTCGGGCGCCCCGATGCCGACCATGCCGACCTGGTGATGACCTGCGGCAAGGGCGGCTATGTCCGCGCCATCGCCCGCGACCTTGGCCGCGCGCTGGGGTGCCTCGCCCATGTCGCCTGGCTGCGGCGCGAGGCCTCTGGCCCCTTCCGCGCCGGGGACGGGCTGAGCCTCGAGGAGATCGAGGCCCTGGCCGGGACGCCGTCGCTGGACGCGCGGCTGCTGCCGCTGGAGGTGGCGCTGCGCGGCCTGCCGGAACTGCCCGCGACTCCCACGGGCGCCGCCCGCCTGCGCCACGGCAACTCCGGCGAGGTGACCCGGGGCGCCGATTTCAACGCCGAGGCCTGGGCCAGCCTCGACGGCCGCGCCATCGCCGTGGGGCGCTACCGCGGCGGCTTGCTGCACCCGTCACGTGTCTTCGCATGATCGAACGGCATCACCTGAAGGGCGATGCGGTCTCGGTCGCCGTCTATTCGCCCTGCGAACGCTGGCGCTACCTGCTGACGCGCACCTGGGACGCGGCGGGGCCGCGGGCGCTGTTCGTGATGCTGAACCCCTCGACCGCGACCGAGGTGCAGAACGACCCCACCGTCGAACGCTGCGAGCGCCGGGCGCGGGCCCTGGGCTACGGCGCCTTCCGGGTGGCGAACATCTTCGCCTTCCGCGCGACCGACCCCCGCGTGATGCGGGCCGAGGCCGATCCGGTGGGGCCTGCGAACGATGCGGCGATCCGGGAGAGTGTCGACTGGGTGCAGGGCGGGCTGGTGCTTTGCGCCTGGGGCAACCACGGGGCGCATCTGGGGCGTGGGCAACAGGTGGAACGGCTGTTGCGCGAAACGGGCTATCCGCTGCACCATCTGGGCCTGACCCTTGCCGGGGCGCCGCAGCATCCGCTCTATGTCGCCTACGACCGGCAGCCCGCCCCGTGGCAGCCCGCGC
>CAZCPY010000032.1:0-28675 GCA_964499865.1 uncultured Rhodobacterales bacterium
CCCCTGCGACGATGTTGGCGGTGCGGATGTTCCTCGGCAACGCGGGCACCGCGGCAGCGGTGGCCTGGGAAAGCAGCGGGGTCTACCTCGAGACCGACTACTGAGCCCTGTCCCTGCGGGAAAAGGCCCAGGCGTCGGCGATCATCTGGCGCAGGCTGGACCGGCGCGGGTTCCAGCCAAGCTCGTCCCGCGCGCGGGCCGATCCGCAGACCAGCCGCGTCGCATCGCCCGCACGGCGCGGCCCCTCGACCACCGGGACCTCGCGGTTGGTGACGCTGCGCGCGGCGTCGATCACCTGGCGGACGGAAAAGCCGTGGCCGGTGCCCAGGCAGTAGACCCCGCCCTGCCCGCCTTCGGCCAGCCGGTTCAGGCCGGCGACATGGGCATCGGCCAGGTCGGCCACATGCACATAGTCGCGGATCGGGGTGCCGTCGGGGGTGGCATAGTCGGTGCCGTGCAGCGTCAGCGCGGACCGCGTCCCGGCGATGGCGTCCAGCATCAGCGGGATCAGGTGGGTTTCGGGCTCGTGCCGTTCGCCGACCTCGCCCTCGGGGTCGGCGCCTGCGACGTTGAAGTAGCGGAAGATCACCGTCCGCAGCCCGTGCGACCGGCCGAAGGCGGCCAGCATCTCCTCGACCGCGCGTTTCGAGGCGCCATAGGGGTTGATCGGCGCCTGCGGCGTATCCTCGGTCACGTCGATCCCGTCGGGTTCGCCATAGGTCGCGCAGGTGGAGGAAAAGACGAAGTCCCGGCAGTCGTGCGCCAGCGCCGCCTCGACCAGGTTCAGCGACCCCTGCAGGTTCACCCGCCATGTGCGGCCGGGGTCCTCGACCGAGGCGCCTACCAGGCTTTGCGCAGCAAAGTGCATGGTCGCCTGCGGTTTCCAGCGGCGGTAGACATCGCCGAGGTTCGAAATGTCCAAAAGATCGCCCCGCTCGAAGGGCCCGAACCGCACCGCGTCCTGCCAGCCGGTCGACAGGTTGTCGTAGGTCACAGGCGTCCAGCCCGCGCGGGCCAGCGTCTTGCAGGCCATCGCGCCGATGTAGCCCGCCCCCCCCGTCACCAGCACCACCCGCAGCACCATCTGCCCCCCGCCGCAAACCGCGGGCACCATCGGGGCGGCGCGGGGCGGCGTCAAGCGCACGGCCTTTCCCCCGCGCGCATCCTCGCCTAGAGATGCGGCATGACCGACGATCCCGCCCGTGCCACGGCCTCGCGCGTGCTGACCATGGAAGGCGAGGCGCTGCTGGCGCTGGCGTCCGCGGTGCCTGCGGATTTCGGTCCGGCGGTGGACCTGCTGCTGGCCGCGAAGGGGCGCGTCATCCTGTCGGGCATCGGCAAGTCGGGCCATGTCGCGCGCAAGATCGCCGCCACGCTGTCCTCGACCGGCACGCCGGCGAGCTTTGTCCATGCCGTCGAAGCCAGCCACGGCGACCTCGGCACGATCACGCCCGCGGACGTGGTGGTGATCCTGTCGAATTCGGGCGAGACGGCGGAAATCGGCGACCTGATCGCCTTCACCCGCCGCCTGTCGATCCCGCTGGTGGCGATCACGCGGCGCGCCGACAGCACGCTGGCCGCCGCCGCCGACCTGGTGCTGGCGCTGCCCGACGCGCCCGAGGCCTGCCTGATCGGGCTGGCGCCCACCACCTCGACCACGCTGGCGATGGCGCTTGGCGATGCGCTGGCGGTGGCGCTGATGGAACGGCGCGGCTTCCGGCCCGAAGAATTCGGCGCCTTTCA
Source organism: uncultured Rhodobacterales bacterium (assembly GCA_964499865.1). Classification (GTDB taxonomy): domain Bacteria; phylum Pseudomonadota; class Alphaproteobacteria; order Rhodobacterales; family Rhodobacteraceae; genus JANOGU01. The sequence goes on from CAZCPY010000032.1 coordinate 1,744, forward strand.
CCCCGGCGGGCGGCTGGGGGCGCGGCTGGCGCGCGTGGGGCAACTGATGCGCGGCGGCGGCGACCTGCCGCTGGTCGCCCCCGCCACCCCGATGGACGAGACGCTGATCGGGATGACGCGCGCGGGCTTCGGCATCGCCGGCGTGGTGGAGGACGGGCGGCTGGTCGGCGTGATCACCGACGGCGACCTGCGCCGCAACATCGCGGGCCTGACCGCCCGCACCGCGGGTCAGGTCGCGACGCGCACGCCGCTGACGGCGCCGCCGGGGATGCTGGCGGCCGAGGCGGTTGGGCTGATGAACGGGCGCAAGGTGACGCAGCTTTTCGTCGTGGAAGACGGCCGCCCGGTCGGCATCCTGCACATCCACGACTGCCTGCGCGCGGGGCTGGCATGAAGACGGTTCGATGAAAACAGTGATCGTGATCCCCGCCCGCCATGCCTCGACCCGGTATCCGGGCAAGCCGCTGGTGACGCTCAACGGCCCCGACGGCGCCAAGACGCTGATCCGGCGGTCCTGGGAGGCGGCGATGGCGGTGCCGGGCATCGCCGGGGTCTTCGTGGCCACCGACGACGCCCGCATCCGCGATGCCGCGCAGGGGTTCGGGGCGCAGGTGGTGATGACCTCGCCGCAGGCCCGCAACGGCACCGAACGCTGCGCCGAGGCGCTGGCGGCGGGCGCCTTCCGGGCCGATCTGGTGGTCAACCTGCAGGGCGACGCGCCGCTGACCCCGCCCTGGTTCGTCACCGCGCTGGTGCAGGCGATGGCCGCCGATCCGCAGGCCGACATCGCCACGCCGGTGCTGCGCTGCGATGCGCAGACGCTCGCGAACTTCCGCGCCGACCGGCGCGCAGGCCGCGTCGGGGGCACCACGGCGGTGTTCGGGGCGGGGGGCCGGGCGCTCTACTTCTCCAAGGAGGTGCTGCCCTGGCTGCCCGAGGGCCCGCCGCCCGAGCCCGTTCCGGTGTTCCACCATGTCGGTCTTTACGCCTATCGCCCCGCGGCGCTGGCGGCCTATGCCGGCTGGCCGCAGGGCCCGCTGGAGACGCTGGAGGGGCTGGAGCAGCTGCGCTTCCTCGAACAGGGCCGCCCGGTCCTCTGCGTCGAGGTGCAGGCCCCCGGGCGGGTGTTCTGGGAACTGAACAACCCCGTCGACGTGGGCCGCATCGAGGCCGCGCTGCGGGCCCCCGGGGGCTGAGCCCCGGGGACCTTCGCGTCAGACGAAGACGAAGTCCGCCGCCGTCAGCTGCGACAGGGCGACGCCCTCGACGATGATGACCTGCGTGCCGAAGGCCACGCGCACGGTATCGGCATCGACCTCGGTCAGCGTCAGGGCACCGAAGCCCGAGCTGCCGGAGGTGGTGCCGCCCGTGCCGCCCGTGCCGCCCGTGCCGCCCGTGCCGCCGCCGAACACGGGCAGGACAAGGGCCGCCGACAGGGCCATCGCATCGCCGCCGGCATTGAAGCCGAAGCGGCTGCCGAAGACGCTGCCGCCGCTGCGTCCGCCCGAAGTGCCGACGCCCGACAGCTCGATCCGGTCCACCCCGTCCTGGAAGTCGGCGATCACGTCGGCCGTGGTGCCCGTGCGGCTCATCGCAAAGACGAAGCGGTCGGCATCCGCGCCGCCCCAGAGCGTGTCGTTGCCCGCGTCGCCGACCAGCCGGTCGGCCCCGGCCTCGCCGTAGATCAGGTCGTTGCCCAGGCCGCCGTCGATGGTGTCGGCGTCCGTGCCGCCATAAAGCGTGTCGTTGCCGTCGTCGCCGCGCAGGTTGTCGAGGCCCGCGCCGCCGAAGACGAAGTCGTCGCCCAGCCCGCCCTGCACCAGATCGTTGCCGATGTCGCCGGTGAGGCGGTCGTTGCCCGCATCGCCCTTCAGCGTGTCGTTGCCGGTGCCGCCCTCGATGCTGTCGTTGCCGCCCGCGCCGCTGACCGCGTCATTGCCGCCGAGGCCGCGGATCAGGTCGCCGTTCGCCGTGCCGGTCAGCCGGTTGCCGCCCTCGGTCGCCCCGGGCAGGGGTGTGGGGGGCAGGATCGAGGACAGCGCGACGGTGCCGTCGGTGAAGCGCACCTGTTCGACCCCCGTCAGCAGGTCGCTGCCGTCGGCGGTCACGATGCGCACCGAAGACCCCTCGACCGTGACCGTCGCGGTGCCGCGGGCGGCGTTGACGACGGCGGTGTCGGTGCCGGTGCCGCCGTCGAGCGTGTCGTTGCCCGCGCCGCCGGTCAGCACGTCGGTGCCGTCGCCGCCGGTCAGGCGGTCATTGCCCTGCCCGCCGGCCAGCGCGTCATCGTTCAGCCCGCCGTCGAGGCTGTCGTCGCCCGCGCCGCCGTCGAGGCTGTCGTTGCCCGCATAGCCCTGCACCGTGTCGTTGCCGCCAAGCGCGACGATCGTATCGGCCGCGCCCGTGCCCGCCAGGCTGTCCGGCCCTTCGGTGGGGCCCACGGGCGGCGGCGGCGGCGGCGGGGGCGGAGGAGGCGGCGGGGGAGGGGGCGGCGCGGAGGTCAGGCTGATCGTCTGGTCGCTGAAGGCCACGAATTCCACATTCGTCAGCACATCCGTCCCGTCGGCCGAGGTGATCGTGGTCACCCCGTTTGTCGTGGTGACGGTGGACGCGGCGCGGGTCGCGTTGACCACCACCGTGTCGGACCCCGCGCCGCCGTCGATGCTGTCGTTGCCGCGCCCGCCTTCCAGGCGGTTGGCGGCCTCGTTGCCGGTCAGGCGGTCATTGCCTGCGCCGGTCTTGGCGTTCTCGATCACCGTGCCGCGCATGATGACGACGTTGCCCGTCTCGCCGTTGACGGACGACACGCCCTCGGGCCGCAGGTCCACGACCTGGGCGCCGAAGTAGTTCGACACGTCGAACAGGTCGGTGCCGCCCTGGTCGAAGATGGTGAAGCCGATTCCGTAGGCCGAAACCGAGGCGCTCCACTGCGCGGCGTTCGCCGGATCGCCGTCGAAGGCAAAGCCGAAGATTGCCCCCAGCGTGCCGCCGACATTGGAATTGACGCCCCAGACGGTGTTGCCGGCCTGCATGTTCGTGGGCGTGCCGTAGATCCTCTGCATCGCCGCGATGTCGGCGACCATCGGCGTGACGGGGATCCAGTCGCTGCCCGGCAGGTAGGTGTTGTCCACCATGTCGAAGTAGGACATCACCGTCATCTGGTAGCTGTCGTTCAGGAACAGCGCGCTCGACGGGAAGGACGCCGCCCCGTTGTAGGGCCCGGCATGGCCCAGGCCCACGGCATGGCCGATCTCGTGGAGGTAGGTGGTGAAGGAATAGCTGTTCAGCGTCACCCCGTAGGACGACAGCCAGCCGCTGCCCACGTTGACGTTGGACCGCGTGTTGATGCCGTTGGCGCCAAAGGCCGAAGGGCCCCCGAAGGCGCCGGACTGGGCATCGTCGAAGGTGATCATCGCGCCGGACGAGGTGGTCACCACGAAGTCGAGCCCGCTTGCGTACTCCCACATCTCCAGCGCCGCCAGCGCCAGGCGCTGGCCGTCCGCGGTCAGGCCCGCGATGTTGACGGTGATCTGCTGGCCGGGGTCGCGGTCAAAGCCGATGGGGGCGGGAAAGCCCCAGGCGAACTCGGCGATCTGGCTGACCACGGCGTCCAGCGCAAAGACGTTGCTCGAGGTGCGCAGCGTGTAGGTGCCGGTCTCGCTGGTGCCGTAGCCGTCCACGGCCAGATAGTAGGTGCCGGTCGCGGTGGCGGTGAACTCGATGGCGGAAAAGGCGTTGCCGCTTTCGGCGTCGTCGTTGAAGGCGGCCTGCCCGCCCGTGGGGCCGTAGAGCGTCAGCGTCGGGTCATCGAGGCCCGTGGTGCTGCCGCCGGTGCCGTAGGCGGTGAAGACGTAGGACTGTCCGGCCACCAGGTCGACGCGCACCCAGTCGACATCGCTGCCGTTGCCGATGGTGCCCGCGAAGGTGCCGCCCACGGCGACGCTGTAGGCGGTCGAGGCGGAAGCGGCGGCGTCGGTGCCCTCGACCAGCGCGCCGGGCGCCGACTGGACCGCCGCGGAGAAGGTTGCGCCCGCGGGTTCGGGCGACGGCGTGGTGTCCGATCCGAAGATGGCCGGAAGGCTGCCCGGCACGAAGGCCCTGTATCCCTCCGCTGCAGTCAGCGCGCAGGCGGAGCAGCAGCCGCCCCCCGACCCGATCGGTGCAAAGATCATCGCGTTCGTCCCCAGGCAGTGCTGTTGTCATGCCGGAGGGGGGCCTGAGTCGCCTACACCCCGTTCAACCCTGACGCGAGCTCTCGGCGGGCATGCGCCGACCCGGGCCGCCGGGATCGGCGGATCAGGCGGCAGTCGCCGCGCAGCGTGTCGCGTCTCGCGCCGGTCAGGGCGCGGGGGGCTTCAAGGGGTGGGAAAAGCGGCAGCCTGTCCCGTCTCCGGACCGCGGGGAAGCAGATCCCGTGGCAGGATCGACGCTGCCGGGCGACCGGGGCGACACTGTGGCGCGGGGATGACGATTGATCGACCGCTTCGGCGAAATTGCGGCAGGCGCCGCGCGGCTGCGGGAACGGGGCGGCCCCTGCGCGCGGCCCGCCGGCGTCTTGCCGGGAACCCGGGCCGGAAACCTCACGGGTTTCCGGTCCGGGGTCTTCGCGAAACTCTGTCCGCAGCGGCGCGCCCGACCCGCGCCCGCCTGTGTCAGCCCTCGCCCGCCTGCGCAAGCAGCCGCGCCAGATTGCGCCCGTAGCCCGTCTTGCCGTAGCGCGCCGCGGCCTCGGCCAGCGCAGCGCGACCGATCCAGCCCCGGGCGAAGGCGATCTCTTCCGGGCTGCCGGTCTGCAGGCCCTGGCGGTCCTCCAGCGTGCGCACGAAGTTGCCCGCGTCCAGCAGGCTGCCGTGCGTGCCGGTATCCAGCCAGGCATAGCCGCGCCCCATCCGCCGCACCTTCAGCGCGCGTTCGTCCAGGTAGCTTTGCAGCAGGTCGACGATTTCCAGCTCGCCCCGCGCCGAGGGGCGCACCCGCGCCGCCCGGTCCGGCGCCGAGCCGTCGAGGAAGTAGAGGCCGGTGACCGCATAGGGCGAGGGCGGCACGGCGGGCTTTTCCACGATCCCGCGCACCAGGTCGCCGTCGAAATCGACGACGCCATACCGTTCGGGATCGGCCACGTGATAGGCAAAGACCGTGCCCCCGGAGGGCTCGCGGTCGGCCTCGGCCAGCAGCTCGGGCAGGCCGTGGCCGAAGAAAAGGTTGTCGCCCAGCACCATGGCCGACGCCGCACCGCCCAGGAAGTCGCGCGCCAGAAGGTAGGCCTGCGCCAGCCCCTCGGGCCTTTCCTGCACGACGAAGGTCAGCCGCAGGCCCCAGCGCGACCCGTCGCCCATCAGGCGGCGGAACTGCTCGCGGTCCTGCGGCGTGGTGATGACGGCGATCTCGCGGATGCCCGCCAGCATCAGCACCGACAGGGGATAGTAGACCATCGGCTTGTCGTAGACGGGCAGAAGCTGCTTCGACACGGCTTCCGTCACCGGCCACAGCCGCGTGCCCGATCCGCCGGCCAGGATGATCCCCTTGCGTCCTGTCATCCCGACCTCCTGCCTCTCCCGGATGGTTAGCCGCCGGGCGCGGCGGGCTCAAGCGGGCCTGTGGCTCAGGCGAAGATGAAATCCGCGGCGGTCAGGCTGGCGGCGGTGACGCCCTCGACCAGGATCGTGTGGCCGCCATAGGCCACCTGCACCATTGCCGTGCCGTCCACCGTGACGTCGGTAATCGCCAGCGCGTCAAGGCGGGCGGCGGCGGTGGATCCGGGCAGGCCGGTCACGCTGATGCGGTCGATGCCGTCCTCGAAGTCGCGGATGCGGTCGGTTTCGCCGTTGGTCCAGCCGGTGAAGACGAAGCTGTCGGCCCCCGTCCCCCCGGACAGGCTGTCGTTGCCCGCGCCCGCGGTCAGCCGGTCGGTCCCCGCGCCGCCCTCCAGCCGGTCGGCCCCGGCCCCGCCGTCCAGCGTGTCGTTGCCCTCGCCGCCCGACAGCGTGTCGTTGCCCGCGCCCCCCGTCAGCGTGTCGTTGCCCGCCCCGCCATCGGCCCAGTCGTTGCCGGTGCCCCCGGTGAAGCGGTCGGCGAAGGCGGTCAGCTCGAAGGCCTCGATTTCGAAGTAGCGGTCTCCCGTCGCCGCAGGCCCGCCGCGCGTGCCGCCGGTTGAACCGCCGGTCGAGCCGCCCGAGGACCCGCCGCCGAACGTCGGAAGGGTAAGGCCCAGGGACAGCGCCATGGGCGAATCCGCCCAGACCGGAAGGCCCGCCTTGGCGTCAGAGGGCGCGGCGGCAGAGCGGCCGAAGGGGAAGGGGAAAATCAGCCCGCCCCCCGATCCGCCCGTGCCGCCACCCCCCGTGCCGCCACCCCCCGTGCCGCTACCCCCCGTGCCGCTGCCCCCTCCTGTCGCGCCGCCCGACACATCGACGCTGACGCCCGCGGTTTCGCCGGCATAGCTCGCGGTATCCCAGCCCGCGCCGCCATAAAGGCTGTCCTTGCCGACCCAGCCCACCAGCAGGTCGTCGCCGTCGCCGCCGAACAGCGAATCGGCGCCGGTGCCGCCGTTCAGCGTGTCGGCGCCGCCTTCGCCCGTCAGGCTGTCGTTGCCCGAATTGCCGCGCACCAGCTCGTCCGCCGCACTGCCGCGGAAATCGTCGTTGGCGGCCCCGAGGTTGAAGACCTCGACGCCGTCGAAGACATCGCCCACCGCCGCGCCAAGCTGGGTCGAGGGGGTGACGAGGTCGATGCGCAGGCGGGCGGTCTGGGCAGAGTAGTTCGCCGTGTCGGTGCCCGCGCCGCCGAAGAACCGGTCGGCGCCTGCGCCGCCGTCCAGCGTGTCGTTGCCCTCGCCGCCCTCCATCCGGTCATCGCCGGTGCCGCCGAAGACCTGGTCGTTCCCGGCCTCGCCGATCAGCGAATCGTTGCCCGCCTCGCCGGTCAGCGTGTCGTTGCCCGCCCCGCCCGCCACCGTCTCGGCCGCAGACGACCCGCGGAAGCTGTCCGCCCCCTGGCCCAGGCGAAAGGCCTCGATGGTCTCGAACCGGTCGCCCGCAGCGGCGCCCGCGTTCGACGACGGCGAGGGCAGGCTGATCGTCAGCGCGGCGGTCTCGGTCTCGTAGGTCACCCAGTCGGCGCCATTGCCGCCGCGATGCAGGTCGGCGCCCGCCCCGCCGGTCAGCGTGTCGTTGCCCTCGCCCCCGTCCAGCGTGTCGCTGCCAAGCCCCCCTTCCAGCCGGTCGTCGCCGCCGTTGCCCAGCAGCGAATCGTTGCCCGCGGCCCCCTGCACCACCTCGGCCCCCGCGCCGCCGCGGAAGGTGTCGTTGCCCGCCCCGAGCGCGAAGCGTTCGATCCCCGCAAGGCGGTCGCCCGCGGCCGCGCCGGTCGAGGATGCAGGCACCGCCAGGTCCAGCACGAAGCCCGCCGTCTCGGCGCCATAGGACGCAAGGTCCGTTCCGGCCCCGCCGTCGATCAGGTCGGCCCCTGCGCCGCCGGCCAGGGTGTCGTCATCGGCCCCGCCAAAGAGCGAATCGTCGCCCGCCCCGCCCTCCAGCGCATCCGCTCCCGCGGCGCCCGCCAGCGTGTCGTTGCCCGCCTCGCCCGCCAGCGTGTCGTTGCCCGCCCCGCCGTCGGCCTCCTCGGCCCCGGCGCCACCGCGGAACTGGTCGGCGCCCGCGCCCAGAAGGAAGACCTCGATCCCGTCGTAGACATCGCCCGCAGCGGCGCCGGTCTGGGTGGCGGGCGCGGTCAGGTCGATGCGCAAGGCCGCGGTCTCGGCGGCAAAGCTGACCAGATCGCGCCCGGTCCCGCCGAACAGCGCATCGCCCCCCGCCCCGCCGGCCAGCGTGTCGTCGCCGGCGCCGCCTTCCAGCGTGTCGGCGCCGTCGCCGCCGTCCAGCGCATCCGCCCCGGCGCCGCCCGACAGCGTGTCGGCCCCGGCCCCGCCGCGCAGCGTGTCGTCGCCCGCGCCCGAGTCCAGCCGGTCGTCGCCCTCGCCGCCGTCCGAGAGGTCGCGCCCGTCGCTGCCGGTCAGCGTGTCGCTGCCCGCCCCGCCGTAGAGGCTGTCGTCCCCCGCCCGCCCGTCGATCAGGTCGGCGCCCGCGCCGCCCGACAGCACCTCGGCCCCCGCGGCGCCCGACAGCGTGTCGGCCAGGGCCGAGCCGGTCCAGGCCTCGATGCCGGCAAAGCTGTCGCCCGCGGCCCAGCCGGTGTTCTGTGCGGGCGTGGCCAGGTCCAGCCGCACCCCGGCGGGGGAGGCGGCATAGCTGACCGTGTCGACCCCCGCGCCGCCGTCATGCACATCGGCGCCGGTTCCGCCCAGCAGCGTGTCGTCGCCGCCCTGACCCGCCAGCGTGTCGTTCCCGGTGCCCGCCTGCAGCGTGTCGGCCGCTTCGGTGCCGGTCACCGCCACCCCGGTCGGCGGCGGCGGCGGGGGCGGCGGGGGCGGGGGGTCGGGGATCTCGGCATCCAGATGCGCGCGGGTGATCGGGATCAGCAGCATCGCGCGCACCTGCGCCTCGGTCAGCGGCTGGCCGTTCGCCGTCACGATCACCAGTTCCTGCCCGTTGAAGCGCAGGATGGCGCCGGTGGCGGTCTGGGTGATGTCAAGCTGCGCCGTCGCCCGCAGATAGGACCAGCGGCTGAGGTCGATGCGGTCCACGCCAACCTGAAAGTCCAGGATCGTGTCGGTCACGCCGTCCTCGGTCAGCACGAAGATGTCGGCCCCCGCGCCGCCCCGCAGCGCGTCCTGCCCGGCCCCGTCGATCAGCACGTCGTCGCCGCCGCCGCCCTCCAGCGTGCCCGCCCCCGCGGCGCGCACCATCAGGTCGGCGCCCGCGGTGCCGGTCGCCAGCGCCGCGGTCGCCTCGATCACCTCGCCCATCGTGGCCAGGTCCAGCCGCAGCACCGTCAGCCCCGCCTCGGCGCCCGAGGCGACGATGATCTGCACCTCGTCGCCCACGGCCTGCATCCGCAGGCCGGTCACGTTCTGCAGCGTGGTCGCGGTGCTGTCCTCGATCGTGGTCAGGTGCACGAGCCGGCCGTCGGGGGTCAGGGTGAACAGGCTGATCCCGTCATCGGCGCCGGCTACCGCGACAAAGGCGCGGTCGCCCACCACCAGCGTATCCAGCACCGTCGCGTTGTCGAAGCGGGTGGCCAGGTCGTCGATCACATGGTCGACCAGCGTCAGCCGCCCGTCCGTGCCGACGGCGAAGACCGACAGCGAATTCGACCCCGCCGCGGTGGCGACGACAAAGGCCGCGCCGCCGGTTTCCACCGCCCGCAGCGCGGTCACGCCGTTCAGCGGCGCGCCCTGCGCCGGGCCGTCGCGGTCGATGGCGGTCAGCCGGCCGTCCGGGCCGATGCGGAACGCGGTCAGCCCGTGTTCGGCGACCGATCCGGCATAGAGGATCGTCTCGCCCGCGACCCGCACCGCCACCATCGACGACACGCCCGCGGCATAGGTCACGCCCGAGTCGGCCACCGTCTGCACCGCCGTCATCGTGCGGTCGGCGGCAAGGCTGACCACCTCGATGCCGCTGCCCGCGGGCCGGGCGAGGTAGCTGAAGGTGCCGGAGGCCAGGGTGACGGTCAGGATCTCGACCTGCTGGCCATAGGCATTGGTCGACCCTTGAAAGGCCGAGATCGAGGCCGCCCCGTCCAGCGCGCGGGCGCTGTCGATGGCGACGTTCAGGATGCCCGCCGTGGTGCCCTCGACGGCCACGTTGGTGCGCCCGCCCTGCACGGTGAAGGACGTCACCGCCCCGGTCGCCCCGGCGGCGGTGGACAGGATCACCGTCTCGCGCGTGATCCAGTTCAGCACCTGCCAGGCCGGCGCCCCGCCGCTGACGACCGGCGTGATTTCCAGATATTCCACCGGCACGCCGAAACGCGCACCGCCAATCGTGCCCAGCACGTCGAGCCGCTGCATACCCACACACCCCCGCGTCCCCACGCGTGGCAGGAAGGTGCAGGCAAGCGGGTTCCGGGCGGCTTAACCGATCGTGTCGGCAAAGCGGCAAGTACCGCGAATTTGGCGATGCCCGTGCGCGGGCCTCAGGGCCGGGTGGCGGCCAGCAGGTCCAGCATGGCGCCCCAATGCGCCGGGCCCATCGGCGCATCGGCGACCGCCGCGCCCAGTTCCATGCCCTGCACCCAGGTCTCGCCCTCGCGCCGGTCAAGCCGCGCGGTCAGCACGCCGCCGCCGGAGGTCAGCACCACCAGCCGCAGGTCGGCGGGCTCGGCGACCCTGGCCCCCAGACGCGCCGCCATGTCGGCGCACAGGCCCCCCGGCACCGTGGCCTTGCCTTCGGCCAGGCAGGCCAGCCTGACCGGCGCCTCGCCGGTCCCCGCCAACGCCATCGTCGCCCCCAGGGCCAGCAGCAGCCGTCTCATGTCGCCTCCCGAAGCGCCGCCTCGCGCCAGGCGAGCGCGCTGATCGCGGCGATGATGACGCCTGCGCCCAGGATCACAAGGGGATCGACGCCCTTTCCGAAGACGAACAGGTCCAGCCCCGCGGCCCAGATCACCTGCAGGAAGACGACCGGCTGCGTCGCCGACAGCGGCGCCGCGGCAAAGGCCCGCATCATCGCGTAGTGCGCCGCCGTGGCAAAGGCCGCGACGGCGGCCAGGATCGCCACCTCCCGCCCCGTCACCGGCACCCAGACCGCGGTCGCCAGCGGCGCCAGCCCCAGCGTCACCGTCACCGACAGCATCGCCACCACCGCGGCGGGAGAGGCGCGCTGGCCCAGCCGCTTGGCACAGAGGTAGGAGGCCGCGAAGGCAAGGGCCGCGCCGACCTGCGCCAGATGTGCGGGGGTGACCTCGCGCAGGCCCGGACGCAGGATCACCAGCGCCCCCAGGCCGGCCACCGCCAGCGCCGCCAGCCGCCGACCGTCCAGCCGTTCGCCGAAGACCAGGACGGCGCCCAGCGTCACCAGCACCGGGTTCAGGTAGCCGATCGCCACCGCCTCGCTGACCGGCAGGCGGGCCATGGCGAAGAACCACAGGCAGACGGCCGCGACGTGGACGAGGCCCCGCAGCGCAAACAGCGGCCCCGTCCCCGCGGGCAGCCCGGTGCGGGCGACGGACAGGAGCGCGGGCGCCAGGAACAGCACGCCGAAGGCAAAGCGCAGGAAGGCCGACTGCGCGGCGGGAATGCCGGGCCCCAGCGACTTGACCAGCGCGTTGACGGCGACAAAGCACAGGCCGGTCAGCACCATCCACAGGATGCCCGCCGGCGCGCCGCCGCGCGCCGGGCCCGCACCTGCGGCGGCGGTCACAACCCTGCCGCCACCTCGGCGGGCACGTCGAAGTTCGCCGTCACCGCCTGCACGTCGTCGTCGTCCTCCAGGGCCTCGATCAGCTTCATCAGCTTCTGCGCCGTGTCGAGGTCCACCTCGGTGCGGGTCTGCGGGCGCCAGACGAGCTTGGCCTCCGCGCTTTCCCCCAGCGCCTGCTCCAGCGCCTCGGACACCTCGGACAGCCGCTCCACCGCGCAGGTGATCCAGTGGCCGTCGGCATCGCTTTCGACGTCATCGGCGCCGGCCTCGATCGCCGCCATCATCACCGTGTCGGCATCGCCCGCCGCAGCGCCGTAGGAAATCTCGCCCACCCGGTCGAACATGAAGCTGACCGATCCGGTCGTGCCCAGGTTGCCGCCGTATTTGGCAAAGACCGACCGGACGTTAGATGCCGTGCGGTTGATGTTGTCGGTCATCGTCTCGACGATCACCGCGATGCCGTTGGGCCCGTAGCCCTCGTAGCGGATCTCGCTGTAGTCGGCCGCGTCGCCGCCCTGGCTTTTCCTGATCGCGCGCTCGATCACGTCCTTGGGCATCGACTGCGCCTTGGCCGCCTTGACCGCCAGCCGCAGGCGCGGGTTCTTGTCGGGATCGGGGTCGCCCATCCTGGCCGAGACGGTGATCTCCTTGGCCAGCTTGGAGAACATCTTCGACCGCTGGGCATCCTGCTTGCCCTTGCGGTGCTGGATGTTCGCCCATTTCGAATGCCCGGCCATGCCCGTCCCCTCGCGCCCTCTTGCGGCGGACCTCCTACACCGGGGCGCGGGCGCGGGGCAAGGCGGGGTCTGGCGCCCGGATGCCGGGCGCGGGCCGCCGGGACCAGGGCGCCTCCCCTCCCCCTCGTGGGGAGGGGATGGGGGAGGGGGGGCCCCGCGACCGGGCGGGCGCCCCCCCACCCTCTCCCTCCCCCACGGGGGGGGGAGGGAAGCGCCCGATGGCGAACGGCCGGTCCGGCCCGACCCGGCGCTATTCGACCGCGGGCGGCGACACGAAGCGCCAGGTGTCCGCCGCGCGCGTCACCGTCACCTCGGCCATCGGCGCCAGCACGCCCTCGGCCTGCAGCGCGCCGGTCACCCCGTCGAACAGCTGGCGCAGAAGGTTCGGGCGTTCCACCACCGCCACACGGTAGGACAGGTCGGGGCAGGTCGGGAAGGTCCCCTCCGGTGCGCCCGCCCAGGCCGCCGTGCAGCGGCTGGCGTCCGACAGCGTGACCGTCAGGTCCGACGCCGACAGCCGCGCCGCCTGCGGCACCGGACCCGCGGGCAGGCAGGCCGCCAGCATCAGCGGCGCCGCCGCCACGAACTTCCACCGCATCGCGACCTCCCCAAAAACCCCGGCCGTCACAGCGGCCAGAGGACCGGAATCAGCGCAGAGGCGACCAGCGCGGTCAAGGCGTTCAGCGGCAGGCCCACGCGAAGGTAATCGGCAAAGCGGTAGCCGCCGGGGCCGTAGACCATCATGTTGGTCTGGTAGCCCACCGGCGTGGCAAAGGCGACCGAGGCGGAGAACATCACCGCCACCACGAAAGGCCGCGGATCGACGCCCAGGCTTTGCGCCAGTTCGATGGCCACCGGCGTGTAGATCACCGCGACCGCGTTGTTCGACAGGAACTCGGTCAGCAGCAGGCCGAAGACATAGACCGCGAGGATCATCAGGAACGGCGACAGCCCCAGCATCAGCGGCGTCACCTGGGCCACCACCATCTCGACCGCCCCGGACCGGCTCAGCCCGGCCCCCACCGCCAGCATCCCGAAGATCATCGCCAGCAGGCGGCCGTCAACGAAGGAGAAGGCCTCGTCGCTGTCGACGCTGCGGGTCAGCAGGATCAGCGCCACGGCGACCAGACCCAGGGCCAGGATCGGCGCCGCCTCGACGGCCGACAGCACCACGACCAGCCCCAGCGCGGCGATGGCGAAGGGCGCCTTGGCGCGGCGGTAGGCACGCACCGCAGGGCGCTGCAGGTCGACAAGGTTCATGTCTGCGGCCAGCCGCTGGATGTCCTCGACGGTGCCCTCCAGCAGAAGCGTGTCGCCCACAGCGACCTCGAGGTCATCGAGCTTGTCGATGTTCTGGTCGCGCCGGTGCGCCGCCAGCACATAGACGCCATAGCGGCGGCGCAGGCGCAGGTCGCCCAGCCGCTGGCCCTCCATCCGGCAGCCGGGGCCGATCAGGACCTCCATCGTCTCGGTCTTCACCGAGGACAGCTTTTCCACCAGATGCACGTCCCGGTGCTCGTGCAGGCCCATCAGTTCCGCCATCTCGGTGCGCAGGACCACGCGGTCGCCGGGTTCCAGCCGCACCGGGCCCAGGTCGCGGCGCAGGGACGCATCGCCCCGCAGCACGTCGATCACCCGCACGCCGGGCCGCCGGAACAGGTCGACCTCGCGCGGCGCCTTGCCGACCAGCACCGACCCCTCGGGCACGGCGACCTCGGTGAAGTACTTCATCTTCTTGCGGTCGGTCAGCAGACCGGCCATCGACTGCCGGTCGGGCAGCAGGCGCGGGCCCGCCAGCGCGAGGTAGAGCCCCCCCACCACCGTCAGCGCTAGGCCCAGCGGCGCGATCTCGAACAGCGAGAAATGCCCGAGCCCCGCCCCTGCCGCCACGCCGTCGACCAGCAGGTTGGTCGACGTGCCCATGATCGAGATCATCCCCCCAAGCACGGTCATGTAGCTGAGCGGGATCAGAAGCCTGGACGGCGCGACGCGAAGCCTGGGGGCAAGCTGCATCACCACCGGGATCATCACCGCGACCAGCGGCGTGTTGTTCATCACCGCCGAACACAGCGCGATGAAGCCGAACAGCACCACGATGGTCGCCTGCGGGCTTTCGCCCGCGCGGCGGCTGGCCAGCCCCACGATCATCTCGATGGCCCCGGTGCGCACCAGCCCGCCCATCACCAGAAACAGCAGCGCGATCGTCCAGGGCGCGGGGTTGTTCAGCACCGCCACCGCATCGGGCACCGGCAGCAGGCCCGTCAGCACCATCGCCGTGGCGGCGCCGATGGCGGTGACCTCGACGGGATAGGTCTCGCGCACGAACAGCGCGAGCATCACCAGCACGATCGCGATGGCCACCCAGGGCTGCGCCTCGGGCGGAAGGCCGATGCCGAACATGGACGCTCCCCTGCACGCCGCGCCTTGGTAGCGGGACAGGCAGCGATGTCAAACGCCGCGTTGCGGCGAAGCGCGCGGCCGCACCAGCGCCAGGCCCGCCAGCATCACCGCCAGCGCCAGCCAGACGGTGGGGGCAAAGCGTTCGCCGAGGATCACCATGGCCCAGATCACGCCGGTTCCGGTGACGATGTAGCCGGTCTGCGCGGCAAACACCGCACCCGCGCGCGAGGCCAGCCAGACATAGCCCGCATAGGCCGCGGCATGGGCGGTCGAGGCGGCGACCAGCGCCCATTCCGGGCGGCCCATGGGCAGCGGGTCGAACCATTGGCCGGTGGCCAGGACGACCGGCAGCATGATGACGGCGCCCACCAGCGACACCAGCGCCATCGCCTGCACCGCCCCCATGCCGGGGGTGCCGGTCCGCGCCACGAACAGCCCCTCGGCGGCGTAGAACAGCGGGCCCACCATGGCCAGCGGGATGAAGGCCGCCATCGCGGCATCGGGCAGGCTGGCCTCGGGCAGCGCGATCAGCGCGACGCCCGCCAGCCCGCACAGAAGGCCCGCCAGCCGCACCAGGCTCATGCGGTCCATCCCCAGCGCCAGCGCCATCGGAAAGGCCATGAGCGGCACCGTCGCGATCAGGATCGACATGATCCCGGCCGGCAGGCGGGCGACCGAGATGTAGAAGGCCGTGTTGGGCAGGATGGTGCCGATGAAGGCGATGACCGTCGCCCAGCCCAGCTGCACCCGCCCCACCGGGCGCAGGCCCTGCCACAGCGCCAGCGGCCCCAGGATCGCCACGCCCACCACGCATTGCCAGAAGATCAGCGCGAAATGCCCGTAGCCGGTCGACACCGCGATCTTGGAAAACGCCTGCGTCGAGCCCCAGGCCGTGCCGCAGGCCAGCAGGACGGCGACATACCGCAGGCGCGGGCTCAGGGCAGCACCGCCGGCAGGACCGCGGCCAGCCGTCCGCCCACCCGCAGGGGCGAGACCTGCCGCGCCTTGCCCGTCGTGTCATCCGTGTCGACAAGGACGCCCGCCAGCGTCGCCTCGCCGCCGGAGGGCTCGAAGCGGCCCTGCGCCATGCCGGTGATGAAGCGGCGCATCGGCTCGGCCCGGTCCATGCCGATGACCGAGTTGTAGTCGCCGCACATGCCCGCATCGGACTGGTAGGCGGTGCCGCCGTCCAGGATCATCGTGTCGGCCGTGGGCACATGCGTGTGCGTGCCCACCACCAGGCTGGCCCGCCCGTCGCACCAGTGCCCCAGCGCCATCTTCTCGCTGGTCGCCTCGGCATGCACGTCCAGCACCGCCGCCTGCACGGCGCCGCCCAGCGGATGCGCCTTCAGCACCGCCTCGACGGCCGAGAAGGGGTCGTCGAACGGCCGCTTCATGAACACCTGCCCCAGCACCTGCATCACCAGCACCCGCCGCCCGCCGGCTGCGTCGAACACCCGCCAGCCGCGGCCCGGCGCCAGGCGGGCGAAGTTCAGCGGCCGCAGGACGCGCGGCTCGGTCTCGATGAAGCTGCCCATGTCCTTCTGGTCAAAGGCATGGTCGCCCAGCGTCACGCAGTCCGCACCCGCCTCCAGCAGGGCGCGCGCGTGGTCGCCGGTCAGGCCCGCGCCCGAGGACGCATTCTCGCCGTTGACGACGACGAAATCGAGCGCCAGTTCGCGCCTGAGGCCCGGCAGCCGTGCCGCCACCGCGGCCCGGCCCGTCCGGCCCATCACGTCGCCCAGGAAAAGGATGCGCATCGCGCTGGCCTACCCCCGCGCCGGACGGCCTGCAAGGGCAGGCCAGGCGCGATGCCCGCTTCCGCTTGCCCGGGGCTTGCCGTAACCTGCCCGCGGACCCCAAGCCCGACCGCAAGACGGAGCCCTGCCGATGTCGCAACGCCTGCACCTGGTCTTCGGCGGCGAGCTTGTGGATCCCGCGGGCACGCAGTTCCGCGACCTGACCCGGGTGCATCTCGTGGGCCTGTTCCCCAGCCATGCCGCCGCCCATGCCGCCTGGAAGGCGGAGGCGCAGCGCACCGTCGACAATGCGCACATGCGCTATTTCATCGCCGACCTGCACCGCCTGCGCGACAGCGGCGCGCCCGCCGCGGGCGGGGCGGACGCCGACTGACCGCAGGGCAGGCATGGCCTATTCGCTGGGGCTGACGCTCTACACGCTCGCGCGGCGCGACGCCGGCACGGCCGCGGCGGCGGCGCCGCCGCCGCGGCCCGACCGGCGCATCGTCTGGCTGCATGTCCCCTCGGCCGAGGCGCTGCGGCCCGCGCTGGCGCTGGCGGCGCGGCTGACGGGTGCGGGCGATCTGGGCGTGGTGCTGACGACCGCGGCGGGCGTCCCGGGCGCGCCGCAGCCCCCGGCGGTCATCGTCCGGCCCCCGCCGCCCGACACCCCCGCCGCGGCGCGCGCCTTCCTCGACCACTGGCGGCCCGAGGCCGGCGTAGTGCTGGAGGGCGAACTGCGCCCGGTGCTGCTGCACGAGGCGGTGCAGCGCGGCGTGGCGCTGTATCTCGCCGACGGCGTGGCCCCGGTGCTGCCGCGCGGCCGCGACGGCTGGTGGCCGGGGCTGGTGCGGGCGACGCTGGCAGGCTTCCGTCAGGTCCTGGCCGCCGACGAGGGCGCCGCCCGCGCCTTCCGCAAGGCCGGTGCCGCGCCCGACCGGGTGGCGGCCGTCGGGCGGATGGAACTGCCCTCGGCCGCCCTGCCCTGCCTCGAGGCAGAGCGCGCCGAGCTTGCCGCGCTGCTGCGCACGCGCCCCGTCTGGCTGGCCGCATCCCTGCCCGAGGCCGAGGAAGATACCGTCATCGCCGCCCACCGCGCGGCGATGCGGCTGGCGCATCGGCTGCTGCTGATCGTGGTGCCCGACCATCCCGCGCGCCTCGCGCCGCTGGCGGCGCGGATGGTCGAGGTCGACGGCTGGGCCGTCGCCCGCCGCGGCGCCGAGGAGGTGCCGGAGGACGAGGTGCAGGTCTACATCGCCGACAGCCCGCACGAATACGGCCTGTGGTTCCGCCTGGCGCCGGTCACCTTTCTGGGCGGCAGCCTTTCGGGCGGCTGCCTGGTCGATCCGCTGCAACCCGCAGCACTGGGGTCGGCGATCATCCACGGGCCGCGCGTCGGGCCGCATGGCACGGCGATCGGGCGGCTGGCGGCGGCGCAGGGGGCGGCACTGGTGGGCAGCGCGGCCGACCTTGCCGAAACGCTGGGCGAGTTGACCGCGCCGGACCGCGCCGCCCGGGCGGCGGCGGCGGCCTGGGCGGTGACCTCGGACGGCGCCGAGGTGACCGAGCGGGTGGTGGCGCTGGTGCGCGCGGCGCTGCAGGCCCCCGTCTGATGCGCCCGCCCGCCTTCTGGGACAATCCGCCCGAGGCGCCGGGCCTGGCCGCCCGGCTGCTTGGCCCGCTGTCGGCCCTGACCGCGGCGGTGACCGCCGCGCGGCTGGCGCGGCCGGGCGCGCGGGCCGGGGTGCCGGTCGTTTCGGTCGGCAACCTGACCCTGGGCGGCACCGGCAAGACCCCGGTGGCCATCGCGCTGGCGCAGCGGCTGGCCGCCCTGGGCCGCGCGCCGGCGGTGGTCAGCCGCGGCTATGGCGGGCGGACCGTGGGGCCGGTCCTTGTGGACCCCGCCCGCCACGACGCGGCCGAGGTCGGGGACGAGCCGCTGCTGCTGTCCGCCTTCGCCCCCGTGGTGGTGGCCGCCGACCGCGCCGCGGGGGCGCGGGCGGCGGTGGCGCAGGGGGCGGGCGTCCTGGTCCTGGACGACGCGCACCAGAACCCCGCCCTGCACAGGAACCTGTCGATCCTGGTCGTCGATGCCGCGCAGGGCTTCGGCAACGCCCGCTGCCTGCCCGCAGGACCGCTGCGCGAGCCGGTCGCGGCGGGCCTTGCGCGCGCCGGGCTGGTCATCGCGCTGGGCGAGCCCCCTGCGCAGGCGGCCTTTGCCGCGCTCTGGGGCGCGCAGATCAAGGTGCCGCTGCTGACCGGGCGGCTGGCGCCCTTGCCGACCGGCATGGCCTGGGCGGGCACGCCGGTGCTGGCCTTTGCCGGGATCGGGCGGCCGGCGAAGTTCTTCGCCACCCTGCGCGCGCTGGGCGCCGACCTGCGGGGGACGGTGGCGCTGGACGACCACGCCCCCCTTCCGCCCGCGCTGCTGGCGCGCCTTCAGGCGCAGGCCGTCGCGGCCGGGGCGCAACTGGTGACCACCGAGAAGGACGCCGTCCGCCTGCCGCCCGCCTTCCGCACGCAGGTGCTGACCCTGCCCGTGCGGCTGGCCCTTGACGACGCCGCGCCCCTGGAGGCGGCGCTGGCGGCGCTCTGGCCGGAAGGGGCGGAAACGGCTTGACCGCCCCGCGGGCGCGCAGGATGCTGCGCGCCGAATTGGAACCCCTTCCGGGAAAGGTCATCTGATGTCGAAACCGATGCTTCTGGGCGCCTCCGCGCTGGCCATGCTGCTGTCCACCACCGCGATCCGGGCCCAGGTCACGGCGCAGCAGGTCTGGGACAACTGGAAAAGCTTGAGCACCGCCTCGGGCCAGACGGTGACGACCGAAAGCGAACAGATGTCCGGCGACACGCTGACGGTGACCGGCATGGTGATGACCACCGAACAGGACGGCACCACCGTCACCGGCGAAATCGACGAGATCAGTTTCCGCGAGGTCGGCGACGGCACGGTCGAGATCACCATGTCGCCCGACTATGCCCTGACCATCGACGCGATGGACGACCAGGGCCGGCCCACGTCGGTCGGCATCGCGATTTCGCAGACGGGCATGAAGATGGTGGCGGGCGGCGATGCCACGACGACGACCTACGACTATTCGGCCGACGGCCTGTCGGTTTCGACCGCCGAGGTGACGCGGGCCGATGTGGCGGTGCCGCTGAACTTGGCCTTCACCGCAAACGGCGCGGTGGCCTCCTACGCGCTGAAGTCGGTGGCGGCCGATGTGGTCGAGCTGGTGTCGAACGTGCGCTTTGCCGACATGGCCTTCACGATGGACTTCGACGATGCCGAAGGCGGCAGCTCGGGCACCGCGGCGGGCACGGCGCAGGCGGTCAGCCTGGCCGCGTCGGGCACCTTCGGCGACGGCGTGATGCGGGACGATTTCATCGACGCCCTGCGCGCGGGCTTCCGCACCGACCTGGCGCTGAGCTACGGACCGACGCAGGCGACGATCGCGGTCACCGACGCGACCGGGCCCACGAACATCACGGCCTCGAACCAGGGCGGTGCGCTCGGCTTTGCGGTGGATGCGGCCAGGATTGCCTACCAGGGCGGCGCCAAGGGCGTGAACATCGCCATCTCGGCGCCCGACATCCCCTTCCCGCAGGTCACGCTGGCCTATGCGCAGTCGCAGCTCGACGTGGCCGTGCCGGTCGCCGCGAACCCGGCGCCGCAGGACTTCGCCTTCCTTGCCCGCCTGATCGACCTGACCGTGTCGGACGAGGTCTGGGCGATGATCGACCCCGGCGTGACGATCCCGCGCGACCCCGCGACGCTGATCATCGACACCCGCGCCAAGGCCACGCTGGCCGTCGACCTGATGGACGAGGCGGCGATGGGCGCGCTTGGCGGGGCGCCTCCGGGCACGCTGGAATCGCTCGACATCCCGGCGCTTCAGCTCAAGGTCGGCGGGGCGGACTTCACCGGCAACGGCGCGCTGACCTTCGACAACACCGACCTCGCGAGCTTCGGCGGCATCCCGGCGCCGACGGGCACGATCAACCTCAAGGTGCTGGGCGCCAACAAGCTGCTCGATTCGCTGATCGCGCTGGGCCTCGTGCCGGCAGACGGGGCGATGCAGGCGCGGATGATGATGGGCATGTTCGCCCGCCCCGGCGCCGAGCCCGATTCGCTCGAATCGGTGCTGGAGTTCAAGGACGGCGGCTTCTCCGCCAACGGCATCCAGCTGCAATAGGGGTCGCCGGGGCGGCGGCAGAGGGGCGGCCCCGGCGCGGGGCCGCCCCTTTCGCATGGCGGCGGCCTTGCGGCAGGCGCAGGCGCCGCCTAGGTCGGGCGGGACGGATCATCGGGGGGCGCAGATGGCGGATCGACTGGAAGACCTGACCCGTGCCCTGCTGGCGGCCGCGCGGCGCGCAGGCGCCGAGGCGGCGGACGCGATGGCGCACGAGGGCACCTCGGTCAACATCGACATCCGCAAGGGCCAGCTGGAAAAGGCCGAACGGGCCGAAGGGCTGGACCTGGGCCTGCGCGTCTTCCTCGGGCGGCGGTCGGCCATCGTCGCCGCCGCCGACGCCGCCCCCGCGACGCTGGAGGCGATGGCCGAACGCGCCGTCGCCATGGCGCGCGAGGCGCCCGAGGATCCGCACGCGGGCCTTGCCGATGCCGGCCAGCTTGCACGTGCCTGGGATCTTGCCGCGCTCGACCTGTCCGATCCGGCCGAAGAGCCCACCGCCGCCGCGCTGGAGGCGATGGCCCGGCAGGCCGAGGCCGCCGCCACGTCCGGCGCGGGCGTCGTGCAGGCCGAGGCCGGCGCCGGGCACTGGCGCGGGCGGGTGCATGTGGCGGCGACGAACGGCTTTTCGGGCGGCTACGGCCGCAGCCAGACGGGCGCTTCGGCGGTGGCCTACGTGGGCGAAGGCACGGGGATGGAACACGACTGGGCGGCCGAATCGCGCACCCATCTGGCCGACCTGCCCGACCCCGACGGCATCGGCCGGCGGGCCGCCGAACGCGCCGCGGCCCGCCTCGGCGCGCGCAAGCCGCCGACCGGGGCCTTCCCGGTGCTGTTCGACGAACGCGTGGCGGGCAGCCTTGTGGGGCACCTGTTGTCCGCCGCCAACGGCGCCTCGGTCGCGCGCGGGTCGAGCTGGCTGCGCGACAGGCTGGGGACGCAGGTGTTTCCCGCAAGCCTCAGCCTGACCGAAGACCCCCACCGCCCGCGGTCCTTTGCCAGCAAGCCCTTCGACGCCGAAGGCCTGCCGACAAGACCCCGCGACATCCTGCGCGACGGGGTCCTGATGGGCTGGACGCTGGACCTCGCCTCGGCCCGCAAGCTTGGCATGGCCAGCACCGCAAGCGCCGCCCGCGGCCCCGGCGGGCCGCCCTCGCCCTCCGTCACCAACGTCACGCTGACGCCGGGCGATGCAAGCCGCGAGGAGCTGGTCGCCGCGATGGGGCGCGGGTTGATCGTGACCTCGCTGATCGGCGCCTCGATCAACCCCACGACCGGCGACTATTCCCGCGGCGCCTTCGGCTTCTGGGTGGAGGGCGGGCAGATCCTGCACCCGGTGAACGAATGCACCATCGCGGGCAACCTGCGCGATTTCCTGCTGCGCCTGACGCCCGCCAACGACGCCCGCCCCGAACGCGCGCACCGGGTGCCCAGCCTGCTGGTCGAAGGCCTGACGCTTGCCGGCGCCTGACGCCGCGTCCGACCTCGCCCTGCTGACCGGCGCCGCCCGGGCCGCGGGGCCGGTGGCGCTGTCGTTCTGGAAGCGGTCGCCGCGGGTCTGGGACAAGGGCGCGGAGGGCCCGGTCAGCGAGGCGGACCTCGCCGTCAATGCAAGCCTCGAGGCGCAGCTGCGCGCCGCCCGGCCCGGCTATGGCTGGCTGTCCGAGGAAGGGCCCGCGGTGCCCGGCTGGCAGGACCGGCGGTCCTTCGTCGTCGACCCCATCGACGGCACGCGCGCCTTCATCGCGGGCGAGACCGCCTTTGCCGTCGCGCTGGCGGTGGTCGAGGGCGGCCGGGTGCTGGACGCCGTGGTCTTCCTGCCCGCGCAGGGGCGGCTCTATGCCGCCGGCGCGGGCGGCGGCCCGGCGACGCTGGACGGCGCGCCGATGGCGGCCTCCGCGCGACCGCTGGACGGCGCGCGCGTGCTGGCCTCTGCCGCGTCGCTGGCGCCGGCGCACTGGCCGGGCGGGTTTCCGCCGGTGCAGCGGTCGCTGCGCCCCTCGCTTGCCTGGCGGTTCTGCCTGGTGGCCGAGGGTGCCTTCGACGCGCTCGTCACCCTGCGCGAGGCCTGGGTCTGGGACGTCGCCGCAGGCGCCCTGATCGCCGAACGTGCGGGCGCGTTGGTCAGCGACCGCGACGGCGGGCGGCTGGACTTCCGCCAGACCCGCCTGCCCGGCCTGCTGGCGGCGGGGGCCCCGGCGCATGCCGCGCTGGTCGCGGCGCGGCACCGCGGCCCGGCCCGGGCGGGGTAAAGGAAAGCCGTGCCGTGACGAGCGCTTCCTGTGTGCATTCACTTAGTCTGCCGGGTGGTGGCACTAGGTCTGGCGGTGGCTCGGGGATGCTGGGATTTCCTCGGATTGGCTCATATTCACCGGTTGGACGGCCCGGCGAGGCGGTGGCTGTGGCGTTGCCAGGAGCGGTGCAGGGTGGACAGGCTGGCGCCGGGGGTGGGGCCGAAGGTGTCGCGGATCGCCTGCGCGAGGGCCTTGAAGGTCATCCGGCTGATGCGCGCATCCACGAAGGCATGCAATGCGGGGTCGGTCTCTTATCGGCCCGGCAGGCCCCTGAAGCGGGGAACTGGCGGCGCTTCAAGGGCAATTGAAGGGGCGGTTGAAGGCGCGGTCAAATCGGCTTCGCGCGGCAATCCGAGGGCGGCGCGCAGGGTGGCAATCGCGTCTTCAGCCCGCGCCGGCGCGCCGGAGAGGGTTTCGGCGGATGCGGTGGGGCGGGGCGTCATCGGGCGGGACCCGGGGCAATTGCAGGACGGGCCGGGCGGCGGTAGACAGAGGGCGATGACGACCCGGGAAAGACGGGGTCCCGGATGACCACCCTGCCGCAAGGCGAAGGTGCTGCAAATGAAGGGACGCCCGGCCTTCCGTCATCGCACCCTGCGTCCCGCGCTGCCTTCCGCGCCGCCGGTATCCCTCAGGTATCCCCGCACTGTCGTGTCGCTGCGCCGCAGGCGGCGGGCGATGGCGGCGGTGGGGTGGCCCTGGCGTTGACAGGGGCGGGGCAGCATGCGGGCAATCCAGGCGCTGGCAAGCGGGATGCGGACCTTGACCGCAGGCATGGCCGGATGCGCGGTCAGAAGCGCGAGGCGGCCGGGACCGACCATCGCGGGCCGAGCGCGCCATGCCCTGACCCGGTGGGCGAGAGGTGGACCTCTGACCCGCCGAAGGCAAGGAAGACCTCCATCGCGAGGTCGGGTCCGAGGGTTTCGACATGAGGTGGGCGAGGTTGGCCGGGACGGCCGGTCGCGGGCCAAGCCGGGCAGGGTAACGGGTGCCTCCTGCCGTCCTGCCTCCCGCTGTCCTTCCTCCCCGCGTCCCGCCCGCACGGAGATACGGGCGGGACGCGGCGCCCGGCGGCGTCGATGCCCGCCGCCAGGCAGGCCGGGCTCGCCATCACCCGGCCGGAAGTCATCATGCGAGCGACCCCGGGGGAAGCCCGAGCTGCGCGCAGATCGCCGCCGCCTCGTCGCTGACCGGCGCCGCGAAGCCCCCGGCCGGGTAAGGCCTGGCGGTGTGGGACACGCCCATGGCCTTCGCCATGGCCGGGCCGGTCTTTGCGAGGAAGGTGTCGAAGCTTTCGGGATCGGTGTCGCGAGACGGGCCAGCGCCCAGGACCGCAGGGCGGGCGGGAGCTGCATGCTGGCAATCGCCGTCTCCACCTTCTCCCTGGCCGCGACGGTCGCCTGCGCCGCCCGCTCGTCGGCCTGCGCGCGTGAGCCACGCCTGCACGGCCGTCGCAGGCACGACCTGGCGCGGATCGGGGTCGGCCTTGGCGGCGGTGGCGCCCCGCAGGGCCTCCACAGCGTCCAGGAGACCGTCGTCGGTCGCCGCGGGCGGGCAGGTCCAGGAGCGCGGCGAGGCGGGTCACATCGCCGGTCCCATCCTTGAAGAAGACCCGGGGGTCGAAGAAGAACGAGGGCGAGAGGAAGCGGTATTCCCTGGCCTCGATCAGGGAACGGGCGGCGGCCGTCCATTCCACCCGGCCCCAGAGCGCGCCGCGGTCGGATTTCAGGTCCTTGATCCAGCCTGCGGCAGGCACCGGGCAGGTGCGGGCCGCGTCCTTGCGGTCCGCCTGGTGTTCATGGTCGATCGGAAGGTCAACCTCGCCCTCGCGGAAGGCCGCGATGACGGCCGCGGGGTCGCGCAGGACGAAGCGGCGCCCGTCACGGGCCTTCATCAGGCCATGGGTGAAGAGCTGCACCCATTCTGGCGCGCCGCCCGTCTCGGGCAGGCGCCGGTCGCAGGTCCCCTGAACGGTTGCGGCGGCCATGGCGTCACGCGGCCGCCAGAACTCCAGGGGGCCAGGCCTTCGTCGAAGCGGACACGGGACGCCGGAAGCGTCCACGTCCTCCACGATGGCCGCGCGGGCCAGACACACCGGGCAGGTGGCGGTGCCGTCCGTCTTTGCCACCGTGTTGTCGTCCACGATGAAGCAGACGCGGCCGATGTCGGCGATGGTGATCGCATCGGCCGCGGTGCTGTTGTTGAAGACGAAGGTGCCGATGCGCCACAGCACGGTCTTCGCGCCCGCGGCGCCGCCGGTGTTGTCGGAAGCGTCGGTCGCGACCCCGACCCCGCAGGCGGCTGTTCCTTCCTGTCGGGGGGGCGGTCGCGCCGCGGGTCAGGTGGCCGGTGGCGTTCCGCATGAGGATCGCACGGGCGAAGATGCGGACGTTGGCGGCGAAGCCTTCGAAGTCGGGGGCCGGTGCGGCGGTCGCCTTCGCGGCGGCGGGTGGTGCGGTCGGCGGTCAGGGCGGGCATGGCGCGGGGTCCTTCCGGGTCAGGCGACGCCCGAAGCCGGTGGGGGGGGGTGACGAGAAGGTCGGCCGTGCCCTTCCATTCGTTGGTCACCCCGCCCGTGCCGTATTCCGGGTCGAGGAGCTGGCGGGCGGCGCTTTCCAGCGCCGGGGGCACGACCAGGAGCGTGGGCTTCACGCCCAGGAAGGCGCCGCCGTCGCTCTTCATGTTCATCATCGCGGCCCGGGCGGCGGCATAGTTGGTGGCGTTGAGCGTCTGCTTCGACCCCCAGGCGAGCTGCCAGAGGCCGAAGCCCGCGTTGACCCGCGCCCGGACGCCGTAGAGGTATTCGTCATTCAGGAAGACATGCGCGTCCGTTTCCTGCGTCAGGGACTGGAAGGCATAGGGCTCGCGTTCCTGCCAGATGATCGGCCGCACCGACTTGGAGGTGTCGAGAAGGAACCACGGGGTTCCTGATCCGCCATCGGTGTTGGCAACCGTGGTCACCACCCCGTCGATCTCCACCGGGTGGTCAGTGTCGAAGAAGAACTGCCCGTCATAGCAGATTGCCGTGAAGCCGGACTTCAGAAGGCCCAGGACAAGCTCCTGCTTGTGCTGGACGGACCGCTCGCCCATGAGCTGGAAGACCGGCCTGAAGACCCCGAGCTTGTCGTCCGCGATGCTTTCGCGCTTGACGCCCACGGTCGATTCGAACTTGCGGTTAGCGATGGTGAAGCCCTGCGCCTTCAGGGCGTTGACCACCCGCGGCCCGAGCCATTCCCGCAGGTTCGGGATCATGCCGAGCCAGCCGTAGGTTTCGTCCGCGCTGCCGCTGGCCACCATCATGGCGATCTTCGCCGCGTCGTCCTCGATCTTGGCGGCGCCGTCCGAGAAGACGGTGTTGAAGCCCCGGAAGGCGAGGTCGAGGGTCTGGGCATTGATCAGCATGGGCTCTCCGCGGGGGCTGGGGGGCGGGGATGCTGTCCGCATCCCCTTGGCGCCCGCACCCTACAAAGGCGGGAAAGCCCGCTCCATCCGCGCGAATGTGGGGAGGTTCCGCAGAGGCTGGCGGCGCACCGGCGGGGCACCGGCGGCGCGGTGCGGAACGGGCCCCCTCACAAACGCCCGAAGCGTTCCGATCTCCCAAAGATCGTGTGTCGATGCGCCCGCCCCGCGCTTGCGAGTTTAAAAGGGTTTCCGGCGTTTTTAAATGGGGTCAGCCGCGTCCGAGGGGTGCAGGGGGCGCGCAGGTCAGCGGGCCTGCAAGGGGCCTCCCACGCGCGCTGCAAGGAAAGGGGGCGGCGCATCGCTGCGCCGCCCCCTGATTGCCCGACCGCCCGGCCGGTCACGCCGCCGCGGGCTTGCCCGCCGCCCGCCGCTTCATCGTCAGAAGCGCCGTGATCGCCCCCTGCGCCCCGTCCTTGGTCAGGAACCTCAGGGAGCTCACCCGGAACTTCGACAGGAGCCATTTGTTGAGCTCCGTCTCCCCGGCATAGGCGCGGCGGGTGTATTCGTGCCAGAGACTCCGGATCAGCTCGCATTGCGCGAAGCTCGCCATCCCCTCCCGCGGCCCGTAGTTGGGCCCCTTCGCCGCCGCGGGCGCGAAGCCCAACCACGTCAGGTAGCCCATCATCAGGTCGAAGCCCGCGTTGTCGAGCTCCTTGGCCGAAGTGACCCCGCAGAGATGCGCCAGCGCCGAGCGATAGGACTCGTCGCTCAATCCCCGGTCCTTCACCGCCACATGCAGAAGCGCCAGTTGCCGCCGGTTCAGCATGCCGCCACCTCCTTCAGCTCGGCTTTGAGCTGCTGCCGGTTTCGTGGACACCGAGATAAGGTGTTTCAACGGAATCGGAG
>CAZCPY010000033.1:0-28450 GCA_964499865.1 uncultured Rhodobacterales bacterium
TGATGTCGTCCAGGAAATAGCGGTCGTGGGTGACGATCAGGATCGTGCCCTTGTATTCGATCAGGTGCTTCTGCAGCCAGGCGACGGTTTCGGCGTCAAGGTGGTTGGTGGGTTCGTCCAGAAGCAGCATGTCGGGCGCCTCGAGCAGCAGCTTGCACAGCGCGACGCGGCGCTTTTCGCCGCCCGACAGGGTGGACACCTGGGCGTCGTCGGGCGGGCAGCGCAGTGCCTCCATCGAGACGTCGATCCGGCTGTCGAGGTCCCAGAGGTTCTCGCTGTCGATCTCGTCCTGAAGCCTGGCCATCTCCTCCGCCGTCTCGTCGGAGTAGTTCATCGCCAGTTCGTTGTAGCGGTCGAGCTTGGCCTGCTTGGCCGCGACCCCCAGCTTGACGTTGCCGCGCACGTCGAGCGTCTCGTCAAGCTGCGGCTCCTGCGGCAGGTAGCCGACGGTCGCGCCCTTGGCGGCCCAGGCCTCGCCGGTGAAATCCCTGTCGATGCCGGCCATGACCCGCATCAGCGAGGACTTGCCCGAGCCGTTCACGCCGACGACGCCGATCTTGACGCCGGGCAGGAAGTTCAGGCGCAGGTTTTCGAACACCTTCTTGCCGCCGGGATAGGCCTTGGACACGCCGTCCATGTGGTAGACGTACTGATAGCTGGCCATGGTGATCCCCTTCGCAGTTTGGCGATGACTTAGGGGAAGGGGCGGCGCGGGGCAATCGCCAGCGCGGCGTCAGAGCGGCTTGGTCATCCACAGGTTCGCGGGCGGGTCGGTATAGGGGTCGCAGTCGGTCCAGCCTTCGCGGCGGTAGAGCGACACGGCTTCGGTCAGCACCGCGTTGGTGTCGAGCTTCAGGCGGCGCAGGCCCATCGTGCGGGCGCGGTCCTCGATGGCGCGCATCAGGCGTTTCGCGAGGCCCTGGCCGCGGGCGGCGGGGTCGATCCAGAGGCGCTTTACCTCGGCCAGTTCCGGCTCCAGCGTCCGCAGCGACACTGTGCCGACCGGCAGGTCATCGGACCAGGCGATCAGGAAGGCGCCGTCGGGGGGGCGGTAGCGGGGCGCGTCGGGCAGGGGCAGGGTCAGGATGCCGGGGGTCATGCCGGGGACGCGGTCAAGCAGCAGGTCGTAGTAGGCCCGAAGGCAGGCGAGCGCGGCGGGCTCGTCGGGATCGGCGTCTCGGATTGCGGTCTCGTCGCGCAGCATGACGGTGGCGATCAGGTCCATGGCGGCGATCACCTCGGCCCGGCGCGGCCCGGCGCGGTCGAAGACGGCCTTGGCCTTGGCGTGGCCGAGGGCGTCGTAGACCTGATACTCGGCGTCACCCGCCGGAGTGCGCACGGCGATGCGGCGGCGGCGGTCGGCGGGGTCGGGGCGCAGGTCAACCAGCCCTTCGGCCTGAAGGGAACGCAGCAGGCGGCTGAGCAGGCCGGAGTCGAGGGACAGTTTCTGCCGGATTTCAGTGATGTCGGTGCCTTCCGGACGGACGAGCTGCAGCACGCGCGCCGTGCTGAGCGGGCGCCCGCGGCCGAGGTAGGAGGTGTCCAGCGCCCCGATCTCGCGCGTGACGACCCGGTTGAAGCGGCGCAGGCGGGCGATGGCGTCAAGCATGGCTGACCTCGGTCAGAGAATATGTCTGATGATTATCAATTAATCGAGTCCCGTCAATCGGGGCGACGCGTCCGTTGAACGTTGCACCAAGGCGGGGTGAACCCCGCGCCTCACATTGACATCCCGCCGTCGCGCCAGTGAGTTGGCGGGCGGAGGGGACGCGCATGCGCAGCGGCTGGCCATTGGCCACGCGGGGGATGACGGTCGGGCTGCTGGGCGGGTCGTTCGACCCCGCCCATGGCGGCCATGTCCACATCACGCGCGAGGCGCTGAAGCGGTTCGGGCTTGACCGCGTCTGGTGGCTGGTGTCGCCCGGCAACCCGCTGAAGGCCCGCCCGCCCGCACCGCTTGCGGTCAGGATGGCCGAGGCGCGGCGGGTGATGCGGCATCCCCGGGTGACGGTGACCGATCTGGAGGCACGCACCGGCACGCGGGCCACGCATGACACGCTGGCGGCGCTGCGGCGGCGCTATCCGGGGGTGCGGTTCGTCTGGCTGATGGGGGCCGACAATCTGGCGCAGTTCCACCGCTGGGAACGCTGGCGGGACATCCTGGCGATGGTGCCGGTGGGCGTGCTGGCCCGGCCCGGCGCTGGAGAGGAACGCCTGTCGCACGCCGCTCGCGCCTTTGCCGGGGCGCGCGTCCCGGAGGGCGCTGCGTCCCGGCTGGGCCGCCTGCCGCCGCCGGTCTGGTGCTTCGTGAACCTGCCCCTGTCGGATGTGTCGTCCTCGGCACTGCGCGCGGCGGGGCGCTGGCAGCACGGCGCGCGTCCCGCGGCGGGTTGACAGGCGGGCCCAGGCCGGGGCGGAGTTGCAACGGGGGACAGGCATGACGCAGGACACCGACCTTGCCGCATTGGCGGCCGACTTGCGCCACAGGGCGCGCGGGGGCCGCGTGCTCTGCGCGATTGCCGGGGCGCCGGGGTCGGGCAAGTCCACGCTGGCCGACCGTCTGGCGGACCTGCTGAACGACCAGCCCGGCATGGCGGCGGTCCTGCCGATGGACGGGTTCCACTACGACGACCTGCACCTTGTGCCCGCCGGCCTGCGGCCGGTGAAGGGCTCGCCCCCCACCTTCGACGTGGGCGGGCTCTACCACACGCTCAGGCGGATCAAGGCGGCGGACGAGGCTTTCGTCGCCGTCCCCGTCTTTGACCGGTCGATCGAGATCGCCCGGGCCGGGGCGCGGATGATCGGGGCAGAGGTGCCGGTGATCGTGGTCGAGGGAAACTACCTTCTGCTGACCACCGGCGACTGGCCGCGCCTGCGGCCGCTGTTCGACGTGACCGTGATGGTGGACGTGCCAGAGCCGGTGCTGCGCGCGCGCCTGCGCGCCCGCTGGGAAGGCTACGGCCTGACCGAGGACCAGATCGCCTGGAAGCTCGACGGCAACGACCTGCCCAACGGCCGCCTGATCCTGCGCGATTCGGCGCCCGCCGACCGTCGGATCGCCAACGGATGACCGCCCCGGCCACCGTCGCCGTGCTGGACGTGGGCAAGTCCAACGTCAAGCTCTCGGCAGTGACGGCAATGGGCGAGGTGCACGAGACGCTGTCGGTCCCGAACCCCGTGCAGGACGGCCCGCCCTGGCGCCACCACGACCTGGCGGCGCTGTCGGACTGGGTGTTCCCGGAACTGGCGGCCCTTGCGCGGCGCCACCCGCTGGACCGCTTCATCGCCTCGGGGCACGGGTCGGGCGGCATCCTCGCGGGCGACGATCCCGACGCGGGCGACGGCACGGTACTGCCGATGGTGGACTACGAGCAGCCCCTGCCGCCCGGGCTGGCCGAGGCCTATGCCCCGCAGGCGGGCGGGTTCTTCGACCGCGGGTCGGCGATCATGATGGCGGCAACCCACACTGCCCGGCAGATGGTCTGGGCCGAAGCGGCCGAGCCCGCACGCTTTGCAAGGGCGCGCCGGATGCTGGGCATTCCGCAGTACTGGGCCTGGCGGCTGTCGGGCGTGGCGGTCAGCGAGGTCACGATCCTGGGCGCGCAGTCGCATCTGTGGAACGTGCCCGCCCGCACCTGGGCGCCGATCGTGGCAGCGCGCGGCTGGGGCCGCCTGATGCCGCCCTTCGCGCGCGCTTCGGCCGACCTGGGCCCGGTCCGCCCCGCGCTGGCCGCCCGCCACCGCCTGCCGCCCCTGCGGGTGCACGCGGGGGGGCACGACTCGTCGCTCAACCACTACCGGTTCCAGGCGGCGGGTTGGGGCGGGGCGGTGCTGTCCACGGGCACCTGGCTGGTCGCCATGGCCTCGGGCGTGCCGCTGCCGGCGCTGGACGAACACCGCGGCATGACCTGCAACGCCGACCCCGACGGCGCGCCGCTGGCCGGGGCGCTGACGATGGGCGGGCGGGAGTTCCAGGCGGTGGCGCAGGGGGCGGAGGGGGTCGCGGACCCGGCGGTGATCGCGCGCCTGCTGGCGCGGGGGACCTTCGCGGTGCCGACCTTCGGCGGCAACGACGGGCAGTTTCCGGGCAGCGCGGGCCGGGGGCGCATCGTCGGGCCCCTGCCCGAGGGTCCGCGGGAACGGCTGGCGCTGGCGGTGATCTGCGCCGCCTGCCTGTCGGTCGCCTGCGCGGGCACGCTGGGGCCGCGGGACATGGCGCTTGACGGCACCTTCCTGCGCGATGCGTCCTTTGCGCCGCTGGTCGCTGGCATGTGGCCCGCCATGGTGCAGGTGGCGCCGGAAAGCTATGGCATCGCCGCCGGGGCGGCCTTGCTCGCGACCGGAAACCGCGCACAGATCGCGCTGACACGCGCGGCGCCCTGGCCGGGGATCGCAGACTATGCCCGCCGCTGGCGGGCCTTGGCGGAGGGAACGGGATGACGGAAGCGGAACTGCGCGACGCGATGGTGGCGACCTGCCGCCGGATGAACGACGCCGGCATCAACCAGGGCACCGCGGGCAACCTGTCGGCCCGGACGGGCGACCGGTTCCTGATCACGCCCTCGTCCCTGCCCTATGACACGATGGTGCCCGAAGACATCGTCGAGATGGCCTTCGACGGCACCTATCTGGGCCGCCGCCCGTCGTCGGAATGGCGCTTTCACCGCGACATCCTGCGGGCGCGGACGGATGTGAACGTGGTGCTGCACTGCCATTCGCTCTATGCCACGTCCGTCGCCTGCCATCACCGCACGATCCCGGCGTTCCACTACATGGTCGGCGTGATGGGCGGGACCACGCTGCGCTGCGCCCGGTATGCGACCTACGGCACGCAGGCCCTGTCGGACGCCGCGCTCGAGGCGCTGGAGGGGCGGATGGCCTGCCTCTTGGGCCAGCACGGCCAGATCAGCCTCGGCACCACGCTGGCGGGTGCCCTGTGGATGGCGGTGGAGGTCGAGACGCTGTCGCGCATGTACCTGCAGGCCCTGACGCTGGGTGAGCCGCCGGTCCTGCCCGACGAGGAGATGGCGCGCGTGATCGGGCAGATGCAGCGCATGAGCTATGGCCTGGGGCCGGAACCCGAGGGCTCGGAGGACGTGGCAAGGCCGCGGGGGTAGGGTGGCGAGGTGTAAGGAAACGCCAAAGGCTTCAAGGCAAGACGCCGTTCGCGTGCACAAGCGCCACTGCCGACACCTCCCGTTCCGCAATCCTGTCGCCCCGGGCGGTCAGACGAACGGATTGACCAGCCGCACGCCGGTCGGGGCGAAGTCGGCATCCCCGGTGGCCAGCGTGGCGTCATGGACCAATGCGATGGCGGCGATCCAGAGGTCGTTGCCGCTGTGTCCCAGTCGTGCTGACAGACAGCCCCACAGGCGCCCGACCTCGGCGTCCACCGGCAGGACACGGTCGGTGTACTGGCGCTCGACAGTGGACAGCCAGGTGCGCAGGTCGGCGGCGAAGCGCGGATTGCGCCGGTCCTGCAGCGCCGCGACCCGTTCGATCTCGGCAATCGAGATGGCGGACAGATGCAGGTCGCTTTCGGTCTGCGCCCGCATCCAACCGACAAGGGTCGGTACCCGCTCTGGGCGGCGCAGCGCGGACAGGACGTTGGTGTCGAGCAGGATCAAAACTCGATCTCGCGCGGGACGACTTTCTGACGGTCAATGTCCAGCCAGTCGTCCGACCCCTCGGGACCCCGCGGCATCGCCATCAGATGCTCCAGAAACGACCGTTTCGGTGCCTCGGCCTGGGCGCGCAGGCGGGCGAAGGCTTCGGCGGAGATGACGACGACGGCGGGCTTGCCGCGGCGGGTGACCTCTTGCGGCTGCCCGGCAAGGGCGGCCTCCACCACGGCGGAAAAGCGGTTCTTGGCGTCCTGCAGCGTCCACATTGGGGTTAACCTGTCTAGCCAGCTGGCTAGACAGATGCGCCTGCCCAACCATCGGGTCAAGGGGCTATTGCCGTGGTGGAGGGCCTGAAGACGCAGCTTGCCGGTCGACCGGGGCCGCAGCGCCTCACCGCTCCAGCGCCCGCCGGATGTCGTCGTATAGCCCCGGCACGGTGGCGGCCAGCAGGTGGCCCTGCCGCGGGTAGGCACGGACGGTGGCCTGCGGCAGGCGCGCGGCCAGGCGGCGGACGGCGGCAAGCGGGAACAGCGGGTCTTCGGCACCGGTGAAGATGTCAACCCGCACGCCCGCCAGGTCGGACGGATCGCCCAGTGTCCAGACCAGCAGGTTGCCGACCTGCGACCGCGCCCGCCCTTCGCCCGGCAGGATCAGCAGGTCGCGCAGCGCCTGTGCCTGGCGGGCGCTTTCGGCGGCAAGCACCGGGTCGCGGAAGTGGCCGCGGCCGTACAGAAGCGTGCGGTAGTATTCGGCGAACAGCGCCCGCAATTCCCATGTCCCTGCCCGCGCCGCCGCCTCGGCCATGTCGCCCGCCCCCACCAGACCGGCCAGCGCCACCCCCGGCGCGGGCAGGGCGGGCGAAATCAGCGCAACGCGGACATCGGGCGCCGCGAGGTTCCTTGCGGTTTCCAGCGCCACGGCGGCGCCGGCGGACATGCCGACCAGCCGCACCTGATCCGGCGCGAAGGCCCCGACCGCCTCGGCAATCGCCTGCCCGGCGGCGCGGATGTTCACCCGGTCTTCCAGCGGGCGGCCGTCCAGCCCGGGAAAGCGGTAGGCCAAGACGGCGGTGTCACGGTCCGCCCAGGCCGCCAGCGGGGCATAGACCTCGACCGTGGTCAGCGCACCGGGGATGGCCACGACGAAGGTGCGGGCCGTCGCCGGATCGCCCGCCAGCACGACAAGCGCCCGCGCGTCCCGCTCCGGCGCCTGCGGGGCCGCGCAGGCGGCAAGCGCCAGCGCCAGCAGGGTGCCAAGAAGCCGCCTCAGAACACCACCACCGACCGGATGCTTTCGCCCCTGTGCATCAGCTCGAAGCCCCGGTTGATGTCCTCGAGTGGCAGGATGTGGGTGATCATCGGGTCGATCTCGATCTTGCCGTCCATGTACCAGTCGACGATCCTCGGCACGTCGGTGCGGCCGCGGGCGCCGCCGAAGGCGGTGCCCTTCCAGACCCGGCCGGTGACCAGCTGGAAGGGCCGCGTCTCGATCACCGCACCCGCGGGCGCCACGCCGATCACCACCGACTGGCCCCAGCCGCGGTGGGTGCATTCCAGCGCCGCCCGCATCACCTTGACGTTGCCGGTGCAGTCGAAGCTGTAGTCCACCCCGCCGATGCGGTCGAAGGGTGTCTTCGTCATCTCGACGATATGGGCGACCACGTCGCCGACCTCGGTCGGGTTGACGAAATGGGTCATTCCGAACCGGCGGCCCCAGTCGGCCTTGCCGGGGTTGATGTCCACGCCGATGATCATGTCGGCGCCCGCCATCCGCGCGCCCTGGATCACGTTCAGCCCGATCCCGCCCAGCCCGAAGACGGCGACCTTGGCCCCGGCCTCGACATTGGCGGTGTTCAGCACCGCGCCCACCCCGGTGGTGACGCCGCAGCCGATGTAGCAGACCTTGTCGAAGGGCGCGTCGTCGCGGATCTTCGCCAGCGCGATTTCCGGCAGGACGGTGTGGTTGGCGAAGGTGGAACAGCCCATGTAATGCAGGATCGGCGTGCCATCGAGCATCGAGAAACGGGTCGTCCCGTCGGGCATCACGCCCTTTCCTTGCGTCGCCCGGATCGCGGTGCAGAGGTTCGTCTTGCGCGACAGGCAGGACGGGCATTCGCGGCATTCGGGGGTGTAGAGCGGGATGACATGGTCGCCGGGTTTCACCGACCTGACCCCCGGCCCGCACTTCACCACCACGCCGGCGCCCTCGTGCCCCAGGATGCAGGGGAACATCCCCTCGGGGTCGGCGCCCGACAGGGTGAAGTCGTCGGTGTGGCAGAGGCCGGTCGCCCTGATCTCGACCAGAACCTCGCCTTCGCGCGGGTCGTCCAGGTTCACCTGCATGATCTGCAAAGGTTGTCCGGCGGCGACGGCGACGGCGGCGCGGGTGCGCATGGTGCGGTTTCTCCCCCCTTTGTGCGGGGGGCAGGCTGTGGCATTCCGAACGGCGATGCAATGGAGGAATGCCGATGCGCCGCCTGCCCGCGCTTGCCGTCCTGCTGCTGGCCGCCTGCACGACGGGGCGGCCCCCGCCCCCGCCCGCCGAGGACACATGCGGCGGCGCCGACCTGCAGGGGCTGGTCGGGCAGTCGGCGGCGGTGCTGGAGACGATGCGCTTTTCGCAACCCCTGCGGGTGGTCCGGCCGGGCATCGCGGTGACGATGGACTACCGCGGCGACCGGCTGAACATCGAGGTCGATGCCGCCGAACTGATCGTGCGGGTGACCTGCGGATGAGGGCGCCGCGACTCCGGCAGGCGTGAAGGGCGGCACCCAAGCCCGCTGCCCGACCGCCATCGCCACCGGGCCGAAGGTGCGCAATCTCCGCCCCGTGTCCCGGCCCCCGTGTCCCGGCCCCCGTGTCCCGGCCCCGGCGCGACCGCGACCCCGGACGGCTGGACATCGCGCTCGACAGGAGCGAGGGCGTGATCGCGGTTTGCCGCGGCTGAAGGCGGTGGCGGGATGAGCCCCGCGCCTTACGCGGCGGCCAGCAGCCAGTCGCACACCCGGGCGGCGGCGGGCGCCAGCTCCGCGCCCGCCGGCCAGACGACGTGGAAGTCGCGCCCCGTGCGCATCGCCGCGCCGGTCACCCGCCGCAGATGGCCCGCCGCCACCAGCCGTTCCACCAGGTGCCGCCAGCCGAGCGCGATGCCCTGCCCGTCCAGCACCGCCTGCAACAACAGCGCGTAGTCGTTGAAGCGGAACCCCTCCGGCACCGGCCCCCGCACGCCCGCCTGCGCCAGCCAGTCGGCCCAGGTGGCGGCGGGGCGGTGGGGTTCCTCCAGATGCAGCAGGCGGTGCGCCAGCAGGTCGGGCGCCGCCTGCGGCTGGCCTTCGCGGGCCAGGTAGGCGGGGGCGGCCACGGCCCAGATCTCCTCGGCCGCCAGCCGGGCCGCGGCCAGGTCCGGCCAGTCGCCCGGATCGCCGCCGCGCACGGCCAGCGGGATCCCCTCGTCAGCGATGTCGAGATCGCGGAACGACGACTGGATGCGCAGTTCCACCCCCGGCACGGCATCGCGGAAGGCCTGCAGCCGCGGCAGCATCCAGAAGGTCGCGAAGGCGGTCGAACAGGACAGCGTCACATGCCCGCCCGACGGCGGCACCCGCACCGCCTCGACCGCGCGGCGGATCAGGCCAAGGCCAAGCGAGGTTTCCGCCAGCAGGCGGGCGCCCGGGGCGGTCAGGGCGACGGCGCGGTGGCGGCGGTGGAACAGCGCCACGCCGAGCTGCCGTTCAAGCCCGCGCACGGCATAGCTGACGGCGGCCTGCGTCATCCCCAGTTCCGCCGCGGCAGCGGTAAAGGACAGGTGGCGCCCGGCGGCCTCGAACACCACCAGCGCCCCGGCGGAGGGCAGAAGATGCCGCAGGCTTTGCATGAACGCAGCTTATCCGAAGCGTCAGCATTTTCCAGCGTCACAAACGCCCCGGAAGGCGCTAGCCAGCAGCATCACCCCCGCGCAGGAGCCGCCCATGGACACCGCCGACATCGCCCGCCCCCGTGCCCGGTCGGGACGCGAGGCGCGCCGGGCCGAACGCGGGGCCGGCCAGCAGGGGCTGGGCCGCCCCTTCATCCGGCGCAACATCCCGACCTACGACATCCTGTCGGAGGAGAACCTCCAGAAGATCGAACGGACGGCCGAGCGCATCCTGGCCGAGATCGGCATCGACTTCCGCGACGACGACGCCGCGCTGGACCTGTGGCGCCGGGCGGGTGCAAGGATCGACGGGCGGCGGGTGCGGTGCGAGCCGGGGATGCTGGCCGAAATCCTGAAGTCCGCCCCCGCGAGCTTTACCCAGCACGCCCGCAACCCGGCCAACAGCGTCGAGATCGGCGGCAGGTCGGTGGTCTTCGCCCCGGCCTACGGCTCGCCCTTCGTGATGGACCTGGACCGCGGCCGCCGCTACGGCACCCTCGAGGACTTCGCGAACTTCATCCGCCTGGGCCAGTCCTCGCCCTGGCTGCACCATTCCGGCGGCACGATCTGCGAGCCCGTGGACGTGCCGGTGAACAAGCGGCATCTCGACATGGTGCTGGCCCATGTGGAGAATTCCGACCGCTGCTTCATGGGGTCGGTGACTGCCGAAAGCCGTGCGGAAGACAGCATCGACATGGCCCGCATCGTCTTTGGCGTCGATTTCGTTGACCGGAACTGCGTCATCCTGGGCAACGTCAACGTCAACTCGCCGCTGGTCTGGGATGCCACCATGACCACCGCGATGCGGGCCTATGCGCGGGCCAACCAGGCGGCGGTGATCGTGCCCTTCATCCTGGGCGGGGCGATGGGTCCGGTGACGAACGCGGGCGCCATCGCGCAGGCCCATGCGGAAACCCTGATGGGCTGCGCGCTGACGCAACTGGAGCGCCCCGGCGCGCCGGTGATCTACGGCAACTTCCTGTCGTCGATGTCGCTGCGGTCAGGCTCGCCCACCTTCGGCACGCCGGAGCCTGCCATCGGCTCGATGGTGATCGGCCAGCTTGCCCGCCGTGCCGGGTTGCCGCTGCGCTGTTCGGGCAACTTCACCACCTCGAAACTGCCCGACGCCCAGGCGATGACCGAAGGCACCATGTCGATGCTGGCCGCAATCCACTGCGGCGCCAACTTCATCCTGCATGCGGCGGGGTTCCTGGATGGCCTGCTGTCGATGTCCTACGAGAAATTCGTGATGGACACCGACCTGTGCGGCGCGCTGCACAGCTACCTGGATGGCGTGACGGTGGACGACAACAGCCTCGCCATGGGCGCATTCCAGGAGGTCGGGCCCGGCAGCCACTTCTTCGGCTGCGCCCATACGATGGCGAACTACGAGACCGCCTTCTGGGACAGCGGCCTGGCCGACAACGAGCCCTTCGAGAAATGGTCCGCCGCCGGGTCCGAGGATGCCGCCACCCGCGCCAACCGGCTGTGGAAGAAGCGGCTGGCCGAATTCCAGCCACCGCCGCTTGACGACGGGGTGCGTGACGGCCTCCATGACTTCGTGGCGCGGCGCAAGGCCGCGATGCCCGACGCCTGGCACTGAATGACCAACGATCCCCTGCTGCAACCCTATCGCCTGAAGCACCTGACGCTGCGCAACCGGGTGATGTCGACCGCGCACGAGCCGTCCTATTCCGAGGACGGCCTGCCCAAGGACCGCTACCGCCTGTATCATGTGGAGAAGGCGAGGGGCGGGCTGGCGCTGACGATGACGGCGGGCTCGGCCATCGTCTCGCAGGACAGCCCCGCGGCCTTCGGCAACCTTCAGGCGTATCGCGACGAGATCGTGCCCTGGCTGCGGCGGCTGGCCGATGATGTCCACGAACAGGGCGCGGCGGTGATGATCCAGCTGACCCACCTCGGCCGCCGCACCGGGTGGAACAAGGCCGACTGGCTGCCGGTGCTGGCGCCCTCGCCCGTGCGGGAACCCGCGCACCGGGCCTTCCCGAAGGAGATCGAGGACTGGGACATCGACCGCATCGTCGCGGACTATGCCTCCGCCGCGCAAAGGATGCAGGAAGCGGGCCTCGACGGGATCGAGTTCGAAAGCTACGGCCACCTGATGGACGGCTTCTGGTCGCCCGGCACGAACCGGCGCACCGACGAATGGGGCGGGTCGCTGGACAATCGCCTGCGCTTCACCTGGGCCGTTCTCGATGCCGTCCGGGCAGCCTGCGGGCCCGCGTTCATCGTCGGCATCCGCATGGTGACCGACGAGCTCTGGGACGACGGCTTCGGCCCCGAGGAGGGGCTGGAAATCGCCCGCAGGCTGGCACGGTCGGGCAGGATCGACTTCCTGAACCTGATCCGCGGCCACATCGACCGCGACGCGGCGCTGACGACGGTGATCCCGATCCAGGGCATGCCGTCTGCCCCGCATCTGGACTTCATGGGTCAGGTGCGGGCGGCAACCGGGTTTCCCGTCTTCCACGCCGCCCGCATCCCCGACGTGGCCACCGCCCGCCACGCCATCGCCAGCGGCAAGCTCGACATGGTGGGGATGACCCGCGCCCACATCGCCGACCCCCACATCGTGCGGAAGGTGCGCGAGGGCCGCGAGGACCGCATCCGCCCCTGCGTCGGCGCGACCTACTGCCTCGACCGCATCTACGAGGGCGGCGAGGCCCTGTGCATCCACAACGCCGCCACCGGGCGCGAGGCGACGGTGCCGCATGACCCCGGCACGTCCTCCGCTCCGAAGCGGGTGGTCGTGGTGGGCGCAGGCCCGGCTGGGCTGGAGGCCGCGCGCATAGCGGCAGAACGCGGGCACCGGGTGACGGTGCTGGAGGCATCCGGCAAGGCAGGTGGTCAAGTCAGCCTGCTGGCCCAGAACCCCCGCCGCCGCGAGATGGCGGGGATCATCGACTGGCGGCTGTCGGAACTGGCCCGGCTGGGGGTGGAGGTCCGCCATGACATCTGGGCGGAACCCGACGACGTTCTGGCTCTGGCGCCCGGGGTGGTGGTGATCGCCACCGGCGGCCTGCCGCAACCGCCGCCGCTGAAGGGCGGCGAGGACCTCGTCACCTCGTCCTGGGACATCATCTCGGGCGCGGTGAAGCCCGCAGCCGAGGTCCTGGTCTACGACGACGGCGGGGCACATGCGGGGATGACGGCGGCCGAGATGGTCGCCCGCAGCGGGGCCCGCACCGAACTGGTCTCGCCGGAGCGGTTCTTCGCGCCCGACATGGGCGGCATGAACCATGTGCCCTACATGCGCGCCCTCCACGAGACCGGCACCACGATCACCATAAACACCCGCCTGTCCGCCGTGCGGCGCGAGGGCAACCGGCTGGTGGCGACGCTGGTGTCGGACTTTGCCCCGGGCTGGAGCGCCGAGCGGCGGGTGGATCAGGTGGTGGTTGACCACGGCACCGCGGCCAACGCCGACCTGTATTTCGCGCTGAAACCGCTGTCGCGCAACCGCGGCGCGGTGGACTACGGCGCGCTGACCGCCGGGCGGGACCCTTTCCCGCCACGCGGTGCGGGCGGCTTCACGCTTTACCGCATCGGCGACGCGGTGGCCGCGCGCAACATCCATGCGGGCATCTACGACGCCGCGCGATTCGGGATGCTGTGGTAGCGCGCGGAACCTTCGGCCCGGAAACCCCGTCCCGGGCCTGACCCGGGACTTCCCCTTTCACCGGCGCGCCAGTGACGGGCGAGGCCCCGGGTCAGGCCCGGGGCGGGGGCACTTCGCTGAAATCAGCGCGGCCAGCGGCCGGGCAGGTCGTCGGGCATCTGCGGCATCGCGGGCATGCGCCAGTTGCGGAAGATGCGGCCCGGGCCTTCGGCAAAGGCGCGGGCGACGGGATTGTCGCGCACCGTGGCCTTCATCTTCTCGATCCGCATCACGTCCTCGATCCGGCGGTCGAGGAAATCCCAGGTCGCCTGCGCCCCGGGCGAATCGTCGCCCAGCCAGAACAGCACCGTCGCGCCATAGACGCCCGACAGCGTGGCCCGCTTGGTGTACCAGTTGAAATCGCGCGCCGTGTCGCCCAGCGCGGTCCAGACCGCATCCGCGGTGCCCCACAGCAGCCGCGCGCCGGTCGCCCCGTGCTGCGGCAGGGCAAACAGCGTGGCGCCGCGGCGCACCAGCTCGCGGTCGCCGACGATCTCCAGCCGCGTGCGCACCGCGCGCGCCACCCGGTCGCGGAACCGCAGCGCGGTCAGGTCGGTTTCCGCCAGCCGCTCCGCCATCCGCCTGTCGCCCGCCCGGTGGTAGGCCACCGCCAGGTCGACGCCGCCGCGCGGGAACAGCGCCTTGGCCAGCGCCGGGGCGATCCCGGCCCCGGCCGCCGCGGCGGCGAGCGTCCGGTCGGACCAGCCGTCGAAGGGCACATGCGGCAGCGCGGCCTGAAGCAGGCGGTCATGTGCGGTGGCGGTGTCATCGGCTGGCATTGGCGGCTCCACGGGTGGACAGGCACACAGACGGGTGTTATAGGCCCCCCGCCTGCACGGAACAGTGCAACTCTAACCCGAAAGGTGGTGAAACCCGCATGCAGGTCAGCGTCCGCGACAACAACGTCGAACAGGCCCTCCGGGCCTTGAAGAAAAAGCTCCAGCGCGAAGGCGTCTTCCGCGAGATGAAGCTCAAGCAGCATTTCGAGAAGCCCTCCGTCAAGCGCGCGCGCGAACAGGCCGAGGCGATCCGCCGGGCCCGCAAGCTCGCCCGCAAGAAGGCCCAGCGCGAAGGCGCGCTCTGAGCGGCGTTCAGCGGAACAGGGGACGGGGCAACCCGTCTGTGAAGCGCCCCCGGGCCGGTCGGCCGCGGGGGTTTTTCATTGCCCGCGGGGGTGCGTGATGCCCGCCGTCGAGGTTGATCTGACCGGCTGCGCGGACGAAGCCGCGCTGTGGTCCCGCCTGCTGGCGGCGCTTGGCGCGCCGGACTGGCACGGGCGCAACCTCGATGCGCTGTGGGACGGCCTGACCGGCAGTC
Source organism: uncultured Rhodobacterales bacterium (assembly GCA_964499865.1). Lineage (GTDB taxonomy): Bacteria > Pseudomonadota > Alphaproteobacteria > Rhodobacterales > Rhodobacteraceae > JANOGU01. The sequence goes on from CAZCPY010000033.1 coordinate 14,533, forward strand.
TGTTTCCCCGGCCCGCGGCGCTGGTGGTCAGGGGCCGCGTCCCGGCGCTGGAGGTGCGGCTGTCGGCGATCCTGACGGTCTTCGACCGGGCGGGGATTCCGGTGCGGCGCGACGGATAGCAGCACGGGCGTCCTGCCCGCCCCGTCCCGGGCGGCTTCTCTGGGGGGACAGGCGCCAGTGGCCAGAAGGCCGCCTGTCGGGCAGGCCGACGACCCGCACCCGCAGCGGACCGCCCCTACCGGCGCCGCACGATGCGGCGCGCAAGTCCCGCGGCGCGGCCCCTGGGCCCGGCGGGCGCGCCGCGGCGGGCGCCGCCGGGGCCGGGCAGGCGGCGGTCCTCGATCTCCAGCAGGTCCAGCAGCAACCCGCCGGTCACCGGCACCGCCTCGGCCAGCCGCACCGTGACCCGCAGGCCCGCGCCGATCACCGTGCCGGACTGCGACCCGATCAGGGTCTGCGCGTCGCGGTCGTAGTGGAAGAACTCGCGCCCGACCTCGCGGATCGGCACCAGGCCGTCGGCGCCGCTGCCGTCGAGCTTCACGAACAGGCCGAACTTCTGCACGCCGGAAATGCGCCCGGTGAACGTCTGCCCCACCCGGTCGGCCAGCCAGGCGGCCAGGTAGCGGTCGGTGGTGTCGCGTTCGGCCGCCATCGACCGCCGCTCGGTGTCCGAGATCAGGCGGCCCGTCTCCTCCAGCGCCGCCGCCTCGGCCTCGGTCTGCCCGTCAGGGCCCCAGCCATGCGCGGCGATCAGCGCGCGGTGCACGATCAGGTCGGCATAGCGGCGGATGGGCGAGGTGAAATGCGCGTAGGTGCGCAGCGCAAGGCCGAAGTGGCCCAGGTTCTGCGGGCTGTAGAAAGCCTGCGGCAGCGACCGCAGCGTGGTGATGTTGATCAGTTCGTGCTGGTCGGTGCCTTCGGCCTGCGCCAGCAGGCGGTTGAGGTGCGATGTGCGCAGGACCTGCCCCTTGGCCAGCGTCAGGCCGGACGCCTGCGCCACCTCGCGCAGGGCGTCCAGCTTGTCGGGCGCGGGCGGCTCGTGCACGCGGAACAGCAGCGGGCGGCGGGCGGCGATCAGCGCCTGTGCCGCGCAGACATTGGCCAGCACCATGAAATCCTCGATCAGCCGGTGCGTCAGCAGCCGGTCCTTGAAGGCGACCGAGACGACGCGGCCTTCCTCCGACAGGACGATCTGGCGTTCGGGCAGGTCGAGGTCCAGGGGTTCCCGCCGGTCGCGGGCGCGGGCGGCGGCCGCATGGGCGGCGGCCAGCGGGCGCAGGGCCTCCATCAGCGGTGCCGTCACCTCGTCGGGATAGCCGTCCAGCGCCGCCTGCACCTGCGCGTAGTGCAGCGACGCGCGCGACCGCATCAGGCCGCGGACGAAGCGGTGCCCGCGCAGATCGCCGTCTTCGCCCAGCACCATGCGCACGGCCAGGCAGGCGCGGTCCACGCCCGCGTGCAGCGAACACAGGTCGCCCGACAGCCGGTCGGGAAGCATCGGCACCACGCGGTCAGGGAAGTAGCTGGAATTGCCGCGCAGGCGCGCCTCGCGATCCAGCGCGCTGCCGGGGCGGACAAAGGCCGCCACGTCGGCGATGGCGACCCAGACGACATGGCCGCCGGGGTTGGCGGGGTCGGTGTCGGGCGCGGCGCAGACGGCATCGTCGCGGTCGCGCGCATCCACCGGGTCGATCGTCAAGAGCGGCAGGTCGCGCAGGTCCTCGCGGCCCTTCCGGCCGGGCTCGGACTGCGCTTCCGCCTCGGCCAGCACGGCCTCGGGAAAGCGGTCGGGAATGCGGTGGGCGCGGATGGCGATCAGGCTGACCGCTTTCGGCGCCGAGGGGTCGCCCAGCCGCGCCACGATGCGGGCCTGCGGCAGGCCCAGGCGGCGGGGGCCCGCGGCTTCGGCCTCGACCAGTTCGCCTTCCTGCGCGCCGCCGGTGTCACCCGGGGCCACGCGCCATTCGCGGTCGGACCCCTTTTCGATGGGCAGGATGCGCCCGCCGTCACGGCCCGCGCGGAAGATGCCCAGAACGCGCGGCGCGGCGTCCGCCAGCCGCTTGATCGGGCGGGCCTCGTAGGCGTGCCCCTCGCCCGACACCGGCGCCAGACGGGCCAGCACGCGGTCGCCTGCGCCGAGGGCGGGGTCGCCGCGGCGGGCGATCACCAGGATGCGCGGCGGGGCGCCGTCGGAGTCCCACTCGGCGGGCTGGGCGTAGAGGTCGCCCTGCGCGTCGGGGCCGGTGACCTCGACGATGGCGACCGGCGGCAGGCGGTCGGCCAGGTGCACACGCCGGGCCTTGCGGGTCAGGGTGCCGTCGTCTTCCAGCTCGCGCAGCAGGCGCTTGAGTTCCGCCTTGACCCCCGTGCCGCGCAGGCCAAAGGCGCGCGCGATGTCGCGGCGCGTGGTGACGGTGGGGTTTTCGGCCAGGAAGGCCGCCAGCGCGGCCTTGTCGGGAAGCGTATCCATGCCCCTGCCGCTAGCACGGGCGGGGCGCGGGAAACACCCCGCTGCGGGCCTCAGGCGAAGTAGTCGCGCAGGATGCGGGCGTAGATGCGCTTCAGCGCCACGATCTGCGCCACCTCAACCCGTTCATCCACCTGGTGCATGGTGCGGCCGACCAGGCCGAATTCGACCACCGGGCAGTGATCCCTGACGAAGCGCGCATCCGAGGTGCCGCCCGAGGTGGACAGCGCGGGCCGCACGCCCGTTTCGGCCTGCACCGCCCGCGCCACCAGGTCCGACAGCGGCCCCGGCGGGGTGAGGAAGCTTTCGCCCGAGATGCCGACGCCCAGGTCGAAGGTCACCCCCGTGTCGGCGGCAACGGCGTCGGCCTGCCGTCGCAGCCAGCCGGTCAGCGTGGCGCCGGTATGGGCGTCGTTGAAGCGGATGTTGACGGTGGCCCTGCATGTGGCGGGGATCACGTTCGTGGCCGGGTTGCCGGTGTCGAAGGTCACCACGGCCAGGGTGGAGGCGTCGAAATGCGCGGTGCCTGCGTCCAGCGGCTGCGCGGTCAGGCGGGACAGCAGGTCCACCAGCGCATGCACCGGGTTCTTCGCCCGCTCAGGATAGGCCGAATGGCCCTGCACGCCCCGCGCCACCAGACGCGCGGTCAGCGATCCCCTGCGGCCGATCTTCATCGCCTCGCCCATCGCCTGCGGGCAGGTCGGCTCGCCCACCAGGCAGACCGACATCGCCTCGCCCTCGCGCGCCATCCAGTCGAGCAGCGCCACCGTGCCGTCGGTCGCGCGGTCCTCCTCGTCGCCGGTGATCGCCAGCACGACGGCGCCGTCGGGCGGCGTCGCGCGCACGAAGTCCACCGCCGCCGCGACAAAGGCCGCCACACCCGACTTCATGTCGGCAGCGCCCCGGCCATGCAGCCAGCCGTCCTCGATCACCCCGCCGAAGGGGTCGCGCGTCCAGGCCGCGGCGTCGCCCACCGGCACCACGTCGGTGTGGCCGTTGAAGCCGAAGCTGCGGTTTGCGCCCTTGCGGCCCCAGCGGGCGAAAAGATTCGGCACCCCGCCCCTGTCCACCCGCGTGCAGGCAAAGCCCGCAGGCTCCAGCACCGATTGCAGCAGCGCCAGCGCGCCGCCCTCCGCCGGCGTGACAGAGGGGCAGCGCACCAGCGCTGCGGTCAGCGCGACGGGATCGACAGGCGTCATGGCGCGGGCATAGCGCGGGCGTCCCAAGGGCGCAACGCGGCAACCGCGACCGACGCGCAACCCCGGGCCCGGCGACCGGGCCGCCGGTTGCCGCAAGGCCGGTTTCGCGCTACGTTTGCGGCACAACACCAAGCGCCAGGCCCATCGGCCAAGGCGTGATCGGGCAGAAATGGCAACAGGCGCTGACGGGGCGCAACCTGGGGACGTGGCCGCCCTGGCGGTAGCGCGCGCGCTCTTGCCCGCGGGCTTTGCCGTCGTGCGCGCCAGCCGGGACGGGCCGGGAAGGCCGCAACCTGCCGACGGCGGCGCCTGCTGGTCTGGCGCAGGCGACGGCCCCGGCGTGGTCGACATCGACTTCATCCCGGACCGGGACCGGGCGGAGCTGGCCCTGCGGCTGCACCTGACCGACGCGGCCGACCTGCAGCGGCTGTGTGACGGCGGCATCCTGGGCCTGTGGCTTGACGGCCGCCCGACCGCCCCCGCAAGCCCGGCGCCGCAGGCCGAGGGGCCTCCCGCCGCCGCGCCTGCCGTCGCCGCGGGCGACAGCCTTGCGGTCGACCTTGCGATCACCCTGCCGCTGGTCCCCGGTGCGCTGACCTCTCTGCGGCTGTCGCTCGACCCCGGCGAGGCGGCCGGGGCGGTGCGGCTGACGGCGGCGTCCGGGGCGGCACCGGCGGCGGGCGAGGTTGGCCCGGACGGGAGGGCGCGGCGGCGCGCAGCGGTGGCGGCGGCCATCGGCGCGGCGGTGGTCGCCGCATCCGGCGGCACGGCCGAGGCCGCGCCGGGCAACGGCAACGGCAACGGCAACAACGGCAACGGCGGCAACGGCAACAACGGCAACGGCAACGGCAACGGCAACGGGAACCAGCAGGGTGCCGTCGCCAATCCCGACTTCGTCACCGTCGCGCGGCAGTCGTCCGTCACCGTCGACCTGCGCGCAAATGACACTTCGGCCAATACCAACGCGCTGTGGATCACCCAGATCAACGGCGTGGCGGTCAGCGCCGGGCAGACCGTCACCTTGCCGACCGGCCAGACCGTCCGGCTGAACGCCAACGGCACCGTCACGATCACCGCCGACAGCGATATCGAGACGGTGCAGTTCGTCTACCGCGTCGCCACCGGCAACGGCAACGGCGTCGGATCGACCGGCAGGGTCACCGTCACTACTGTTCCCTGCTTCACCGCCGGAACCCGCATCCTGACCCCGTCGGGCGAGCGGCGGGTGGAGGACCTGCGTCCCGGCGACCTTGTCACCACGCTCGACCACGGGCCCCAGGCGCTGCGCTGGGTCGGCGCGCGGACGGTGCCCGCGACCGGCGACCTGGCCCCGATCGCGATCCGTGCGGGCACTTTCGGCCCGCATCGCGCCCTGCGCCTGTCCCCGCAGCACCGGCTGCTGGTCCGCGACGTGCTGGCCGACCTGATGTTCGGCGAGGCCGAGGTGCTGGTCGCCGCCAGGGACCTGGTCGACGGCACCTCGGTCACCCGGCGCGAGGGCGGGATGGTGACCTACCTCCACCTTCTGTTCGACCGGCACGAGATCGTGCTGGCCGAGGGGCTGGCGAGCGAAAGCTACCTGCCCGGCGGCCAGACCGCCGCAGGGCTGGATCCCGTGCAGGTCGACGAGGTGCGGCGCCTGTTCCCGGACTTCGATCCCGGGACAGGCCGGGGCTACGGTCGCGCGGCGCGCCGTCTGCTGAAACGGCACGAGGCAGAGGTGCTCTTCTGCCCCCGCGCCGCGGCCTGACCTGTTGCGGTCGGGCAACCTGCGGTGGCAACGCGGTCACGCCCGGGCAGAAAGCGGTGGACAGGGCGCTGCTCCTTCCTAGGATGAGGGCAACAACAAGCCCCGGGCAGGGCAAACGCCAGGCGCACAAGCGCCGCGAGGTCGAGCAGGACCTTCCGCCCCCGACGCGCTCTCCGGCCGCCGCGCCGGGGCTTCGGGGACGTTGCGCGCGGCCTGACCCGCGGGCGCACCGGGGATGCGGGCATGGCGATAGGCGCCGAGCTGACCTACAACACCAACGCCAGTGCGCTGGCGATGGCGAACGCGATCTTCGGCAACGGCGTGACCGTCGTTGCCGCCTCGACCAACGTGGCGCAGAACTCGACCTCGACGGCGACCTTTTCCAACGGCCAGCTTGCGCCGGGCGTCGTGCCTTCGACCTCGGGCGTGATCCTGTCGACCGGCGATGCGCGCAGCTTCACCCAGTCCTCGGGCGATCCCAACCGGTCCACCCAGACCTCGCTTGACACCGCGGGCACCAACAACAACGCCGACTTCAACGCGATTGCGGGCACCAACACCTATGACGGGGTCTGGCTGAACGCCGACTTCATCCCGCAGGGCGAATACATGACGATGCAGTTCGTCTTCTCGTCCGAGGAATACCCGGAGTTCATCAACAGCCAGTACAACGACGTCGTGGGCGTCTGGGTAAATGGCGTGCATGTGCCCATTGTGGTCGGCAACGGCACCACCTCGGTCAACAACATCAACACGACGAACCAGGAAAACCTGGTCCGGTCGAACACGAACGACGCCTACAACACCGAGATGGACGGGTTCACCATCACCCTGTCGCTGACCATGCAGGTCAATCCGGGCGTCGTGAACTCGATCCGCATCGGCATCGCCGATGCCACCGACAGCGTCTACGACTCGAACCTGCTGATCGCCGGCGACAGCGTGCAGACCGCGCTGGTCGCGCGCGCCGACACCACGACGCTGAACCCCGACGGCGAAAAGACGATCCGCGCGCTGGACAACGACATCAGCCAGCCGGGCACGACGCTAACGATCACCCAGATCAACGGCGTCGCGGTGACCGCGGGGTCGATCATCACCCTGCCGTCCGGCCAGCAGATCCGGCTGAACGCGGACGGCACCTTCACCATCTGGGGCGACGGTCAGGTCGAATCCAAGAGCTTTACCTACACGGTCAAGGACACGCTGGGGAACACGTCGACCGGCTTTGTCACGATCAACTCGATCCCCTGCTTCGTCGCCGGCACCCGCATCCGCACGCCGGGCGGCGACGTGCCGGTCGAGGCTCTGCGGCCGGGCGACCTGGTGCTGACGCATGACGACGGACCGCAGCCGCTGCGCTGGATCGGCATGCGCACGGTCCCGGCCGAGGGCGCGCTGGCGCCCGTGCATATCCGCGCGGGCACCTTCGGGCGGCACGGCGCGCTGCGCCTGTCGCCGCAGCACCGCGTTCTGGTGCGCGACAGCCTGGCCGAACTGCTGTTCGGCGAACCCGAGGTGCTGGTGGCCGCCAAGGATCTGGTGAACGGCCTGTCCGTCACCGAACGGCCCGGCGGCGAGGTGACCTACGTCCACCTGATGTTCGACCGCCATCAGGTCGTCTGGTCCGAGGGTCTGGCGACCGAAAGCTTCCTGCCCGGGCCGCAGACCGGCCGCATGCTGGAGGACCCGCAGACGCGGGAACTGCGGGCGCTGTTCCCCGACCTCGATCCTTCCACCGGCGAAGGCTACAGCCCGGCGGTGCGGCGCACGCTCAGGGCGCACGAGGCGCAGGTGCTGTTTTCCCGGGCGCGCGCGGCGTGACCGGCAGCGTGAAAGGCCCGGGCTGGATCGCCCTGTCGGACCGCGAGGGGCTGATCGCACCCTGCGACAGCGGCCCGCTTCTGGCCCGCGGCGCGCTGGTGATCGAAGTGGCGCTGCCCCTGCCGCGGCGCGCCGTCCTGCTGGACTGGCGGCGCATGCAGGGCTGGGAACGGGCGCTGTCGGTCTTCGCCGATGCCGAGGCGGGGATCACCCTTCTGCACCGGCAGGGCCGCGCGCAGGCGCGTCACCGGATCGCCGGGCCGCTGGACCTGGGCGACGGCGGCCTGCTGCGGCTGACGCTGTCCTGGGATGCGCCGCGGCGGGTGTGGCAGATGTCGGCCGAACAGCCCGGCCGCGGCGCGGCCCCCGCGGTGCGCCAGGGCCGCGACCCCCTGCCGATGGCGGCGGCCGACATCGCCGCGCTGTGCGCGCCCGGCGGGCCCGACCTGCGGCACCTTGCGGTGCAGTGGTTCGGCATCGCCTCCGATGCGGCCGTGCTGGCGGGCGATGCGCCCTGGGTCGGGCCGCGCACCCCCGTGGCCACCCCCGGCGGCGCCGTGGCGGCCGAGGCGCTGGCGCCCGGCTGCGTGGTGCTGACCGACCGCGGGCCCGCGACCGTCACGCAGGCCGACCGCGCCGACCGCCCCGGGCGCGGCAGCCAGGCGCCCGTCCTGCTGCGCGCGCCCTTCTTCGGCGATGCCGACCTGCTGGTTTCGGCCGGCACGGCGCTGGCGCTGTCGGGGCCCGAGGTCGAATACCTGACCGGCGACGAAGGCGCGCTGGTCGAGGCGCGCCACCTCTGCGACGGGCTGGCCGCCCTGCCGGACACCCGCCGCCCGGTCGTCAGCGGCATCGCGCTGCGGCTGGACCGTCCGGGCCTGCTGCTGAGCGGCGGCTGCCGCCTGTTGCCCGGCGGCACGGCCCCCGAGGGCCTGCGCCGCCTGTCGGCGGCCGAGGCGGTGTCGCTGATGGGCCTGCTGGGCCGCGGCGGGCAGGTGCGGGCGGCCTGAGGCGGCGTCAGTCCTGAAACGGCGTGACCTGCGCCACGATCACCGCATTCTCGGCCAGGGCCCGGTCCATCAGCGCGGCCTCCCCGGGCGCGATCACGGTGCCCGCGGCCTCGATCCCGGCGCGCGCGCCGTGGCTTTCGACCGTCAGCACCGCAAGGTCGGCGGTCTTGAGCACGGCGACCGTCTCGCGCACCGCCTCGTCTTCGGTGGTTCCGCCGGCATAACACAAAAGGGCGGCGCCGGTGGCGCCTTCGGGCAGGCCGTCGCCGGGCTTGCGGCCCACCTCGACCAGCAGCATGTAGACCTGCGGGACAGTCACCGGGATACCGGGGGTTGAGGCGTGTCGATCATGACCGCCCCCGTGCCGCCCTGGCGCGGCGCTGTCAACCGGCCGTCACCATCGGCGCCATCGCCGCCAGCGCCGCCTGCCGCACCGTGTCGAGATGCGCCCGCCGTACCAGTGCGCGCTTGCGTTTGGCGGCGGGCATGTCATCGACCGGCGACAGCGCCACCGGAAGCGGGATCAGCACCCCGCGCGACGACAGCGGCAGGGCGCCCAAGGTCTGCCAGAAATCGGCATAGGCGGTTTCCAGATGCGGGCCGAGGTCGGGCGAATGCACGGGGTGCGCCTGCGGCGCGATGCCCACGGCCAGGCGGCCGCCTTCGGCCAGGATCAGCCCTTCCAGCGCGGCAAAGCACAGATGCGCCGCCGTCACCCGGTCAAAGGCCGCGTGAAAGGCATCCTGATAGCCTCGCTCGGCGGTCAGCTGCTTGCGGGTCACGAAATGCACCGTCGCGGGCAGGTCGGCGGTGCCGTTCGGGTCCACCACTTCCCGCGGCACGCGCGAGAACGACATCACGCAGATGCGCAGGGACCCGGCGCGCAGCACCACCGACAGCCCGCCCTCGACCAGCACGTCCTGCCCGGCCTCCAGGCTGATGCGCCAGGGGCCTTCGCCCTGCCACAGCGTCAGCCCGCCGGTCCGGTAGACCGCCTGCCGGTAGGCCGCCGTATGGGCCGCCTGTTCGGTGGCGTAATGCGTCACCGCGGCCGCCAGCCGCAGGCGGGGCGGCAGGTCGCGGGCGAGGTAGTGGCGCTGCGCCAGGAAGAACAGCGGATCGGTCTCGCGCGTCTGCGCCAGATGCGCGGCAAAGGATTCCGACGCCGCCAGCGTGGCAAAGGCGCCCGAGGCCAGCATCACCCGCGCCCGCCGCAGCCCGCGCGCCACCGCCGTCCCCAGACCCTGCCCCCGGTCAGCCCGCCAGCCATCCCGCAGCGCCGAAAGACGCCCGCCCGCAAGCGGCGATGCCGCTGCGGGACCCTCCGCGATCCAGCCCTCGTCGGCCGCCAGCGACAAACCTGCGCCTTTCCCGTTCCGCCAGGATAGCAGGGCAGGGCGATCCTGTCGCCGCCAAGGCAGGACCGCGGCAGAAAGCGGGCGTCAGTCCCGCAGCAGTTCGTTGATCGAGGTCTTGGCCCGGGTCTGGGCATCCACCTTCTTCACGATCACGGCGCAGTAGAGGCTGATCCCGCCCTTTGACGGCATCGAACCGGCGACGACGACCGACCCGGCGGGCACCTCGCCATACATCACCGCGCCGGTCTCGCGGTCGACGATCTTCGTGGACTTGCCGATGAAGACGCCCATGCCGAGGACCGCGCCCTCGCGCACGATGCAGCCCTCGACCACCTCGGACCGCGCGCCGATGAAGCAGTCGTCCTCGATGATCGTGGGGCCCGCCTGCATGGGTTCCAGCACGCCGCCGATGCCGACGCCGCCCGACAGGTGGACGTTGCGCCCGATCTGCGCGCAGGAGCCGACCGTGGCCCAGCCGTCGACCATCGAGCCCTCGCCCACATGGGCGCCGACGTTTACGAAGGACGGCATCAGCACGACGCCCTTGCCGATGAAGGCCGACCGGCGGACGATCGACCCCGGCACGGCGCGGAAACCCGCGGCGCGCCAGTCCTCGGGCCCCCAGCCCTGCCATTTGGAGGGCACCTTGTCCCACCAGGTCCCGCCGCCGTTCGACCCCGAAATCTCGGCCATGTCGGACAGCCGGAAGGACAGCAGCACCGCCTTCTTGGCCCACTGGTTCACATGCCAGTCGGTGCCCCGCTTTTCCGCCACCCGCAGGGTGCCCGCATCCAGCGCCGACAGGGTTGCCTCGATGGCCTCGCGCGCCTCGCCCCCGGTCGCCGGGCTGATGGCGTCGCGCGCCTCCCAGGCGGTCTCGATGGCGGCCTCGAGTGCGGCATGCGGCATGGGCTTTCCTCCGGTTGACAGCGCGGGCTTCTAGCGGCGGGCGCAGGCAGCGGCAATGCCGCCTTGCGCGCGGTTCCCTTGGGCCGCGGCGCAGGCTAGACCCGGAGGGAAGGGAGACCCCACCGATGCATGACGGCCGACGCCACCCGTTCCGCAATTCCACCGAGGATGTGGAAACCGCACTGCGCTGTCCCGACACGCCGCAGACGCATGCGCCCGCCTACCGGCTGGCCTTTGCCGATGCCGACTTCCTGATGCGCGATGAACTGCGGCCGGTGCGGTTGCAGCTGGAACTGCTGAAGCCGCAGCTGGTGATGGACGAACGCGGCATCGCCTCGACCGTGGTGCTGTTCGGCGGGGCGCGGATACCGGCGCCGGAAAGGGCGGCGACGGCGGGCAGCCCGGCGCTGGCGGCGCTGGCGCCCTTCTATGACGAGGCGCGGCGCTTTGCGGCGCTGGTCACGGCGCGCAGCCTGGAAAACTACGGGCGCGAGTGGGTGATCGTCACCGGCGGCGGCCCGGGCGTGATGGAGGCGGGCAACCGCGGCGCCGACGAGGCGGGGGGCCAGTCGATCGGGCTGAACATCGTGCTGCCGCACGAACAGGCGCCGAACCCCTATGTGACGCCCGACCTGTGCTTCAACTTCCACTACTTCGCCATCCGCAAGATGCATTTCCTGATGCGGGCGCGGGCGATCTGCGTCTTTCCCGGCGGGTTCGGCACGCTGGACGAGATGTTCGAGAGCCTGACGCTGATCCAGACCGGGCGGATGCGGCGCGTGCCCTTCATCCTGTTCGGCCGCGCCTTCTGGGACCGCGTGATCGACTGGGCCGCGCTGGCCGAGGCGGGGGTGATCGGGGCGGAGGACCTGACCCTGTTCCGCTATGCCGAGACCGCCGGGGAGGCGCTGGCCGCCATCGACGCCTGGGACGGCGCGGGCGAGCGGCGGGACCATATCCCGGGGCGCTAGCCTTTCGACGGGGGTGCGGCCTGCTCGACCCCACCCAAGGGGGTGGGGGTGCTCGCAGGCCGCGGCTGCCGCAGGTTTTTCGAGGTGGCGGCATGCTGGCGGAAAGCGCCGGGGCTCTGCCCCGGACCCCGGGATACTTGGGAAGAGATGAAGCTTGCGAGGTCAGGGATGCGCGGGGCAGTCGGTGCGCAGCCAGTCGGGGGCGAAGTCGAGCGTGGTGCAGGCGGCGAAGGCGGCAAGGCGGGCGAGTTCGGCCTGCAGCCGCGCGATCCGGCGTTTTCCGAAGCGATGCCCGGGTTGGGGCCAGAGGGCGCGGATGCGCAGGGTCGCTGACGCCCGGTCGGCGCGCATGTCGATGCGGGCGATGAGGGCGTCGCCCTCGAGGATCGGGAAGACGTAGTAGCCGAAGATGCGGCGGGGTTCGGGGACGAAGACCTCGATGCGGTAGCGGAAGCCGAACAGCGCCTCGGTCCGGTCGCGGTCGCGCAGCGCGGGGTCGAAGGGAGACAGGATGCGCAGGCGGTCGGGGGTCTCCGGGGCCGGGGCGGCGCCGGTCCCGGGCCACCCCATGGCCTTGCGGCGGCGGCCGTCGGCGCCTTCGAGTTCCACCTCTGCCACGGTGCCGGAGGCCAGCGCCGCGCGCGCCCAGTCCCGGGCCTCGTCGGGCGTGGCGAGTTTCCAGAACGCCGCCAGTTCGCCGGGCGTGGCGAAACCCAGCCGGTCCAGCGCCGACCGGCAGGCCCAGTCGACCACCGCGTCGGGATCGGGGCAGGGGGTGCGGTGCGCCGCGGGGATCACCCGTTCGGTCAGGTCGTAGACCTTGCGGAACCCCTCGCGCCGGGTCACCGCCAGGTGCCCGGTGCGCCACAGCCATTCGAGCGCGGTCTTCGACGGGTGCCAGTCCCACCAGCCGCCGCGGCCGCGCGCCTCGCCCGCGCCGACCTCGGCCGCGGTCACCGGGCCGCCCCGGGCGATGCGGTTCAGGACGGTGTCGAACTGGCCTTCCCAGCCGTCGCGGAACCAGGCCCGCCAGCCGTCGCGCAGGCGATGGGCGTCGCGGGCGAAGCGGTGCTGCCAGAGCGGCCAGAAGGCCACCGGCAGGATCGCCGCGTCATGCGTCCAGTGTTCCCAGAGCGTGCGGTCGCGTTCCAGCGCGCGGGCCAGTGCCGCGGGGCGGTAGCGGCCGCGGCGGGACCACAGGATCAGGTCATGCGCCCGGGCGACGGTGTTGATCGAATCGACCTGGACGAAGCCCAGGCGGTCCACCAGCGCGGGCAGGTCGGCGGCGGCGCAGCGGCCCGCGGGCGGCTCGGCCAGCGCGTGGCGGTGCAGGAACAGGCGGCGGGCCTGGGCGTTGGGCAGGACGGGCAGGGCCATGGCGGCAGGCCTATCAGGCCGGGCCGGAGGGTCAACCGGCCGCCGGGCCTGCGCCTCAGGGCTGGCCGAGCCGGCCGCGCCGGGCCGTGCGCGCGGCGGCGGCGGCCCCGGCCCGGGCCTTGACCGTTTCCTCGGGCGCCGCCCCGTCGCCAGCCGCCTGCCATCGCTGCGGTGCGGTGCGGAAGGCGTCGCGGAAGCCGCGCGCCCCGGGTGCCGGTGCGGCGCGGTCGGCCTGGAGGTCGAGTTCCGCCTCCGTCCCGGGCGGCGGCGGGGCCCGCGGCGTCCGGCAGGTCGAAGCCGGCCAGGGGTGCCACGACATGGCCATCCGGCGCCTCGGCATTGCCGCCGCGCTCCGGCGCGCAATCCCGGTGATGGACGAAACGCGCCCGCAGCCCCGGCAGGGGCGGCGCGTCCAGCCGCATCGCGCGATTGAGCGGCGAGGCGCGGGCGGGGCCCGCGGTGAAGGAAAGCCTGCCGATGCTGATCCCGACCGCGGCGCCACCCTGCACCCGGTGCGTCCGGCGCGCAGCCCGGCACGCCCGGCGCCGTCAGCCTGCAGCCCTGGCCTTGCGCGCCTTCTGCGAGGCCGACTTGAGCTGCCCGCAGGCGGCCATGATGTCCTCGCCGCGGGGGGTGCGGATGGGGCTGGCGTAGCCGGCCTTGTAGACGATGTCGGCGAAGGCCTCGATCCGGTCCCAGTCCGACCGCTGGTAGGGCGCGCCGGGCCATTCGTTGAAGGGGATCAGGTTGATCTTGGCCGGGATGCCCGCGATCAGTTTCACCAGCCGCCGGGCATCGGCGTCGCTGTCGTTGACGCCCTTGAGCATCACGTATTCGAAGGTGATCCGTTCGGAGTTCGACAGGCGGGGGTAGTCGCGCAGCGCGGCCAGCAGGGCGGCGATGTTCCACTTGCGGTTGATCGGCACCAGCGTGTCGCGCACCGCATCCGTGGTCGCGTGGAACGACACCGCCAGCAGGCAGCCGATCTCCTCGGCCGTGCGCGCGATTTCCGGCACCACGCCCGAGGTGGACAGGGTGATCCGGCGGCGCGAC
>CAZCPY010000034.1:0-28251 GCA_964499865.1 uncultured Rhodobacterales bacterium
GCCACCATCGCCGCCAACGGCTTCCGCTTCCGCGTGCCCTACGGCACGCTGCTGTGCGTGTCAGACAAGCCCCTGCACGGCGAACTGAAGCTGCCCGGCATGGCGTCGGACTTCTACCGCACGCAGGTCGCGCGCCACCTTCAGATCGGCATCCGCGCGATGGAGCGGCTGCGTGAGATGCCGCTGGAACGCATCCACAGCCGCAAGCTGCGCAGTTTCGAGGAAACCGCCTTCCTGTAGGTCCGGCAGGCCCGCGGGCCAATCCGGGCTTGATTCGCAGACCGAAACCCTGTCTTTGCTGGCGATCACGCAAACGTGGCCCGTCCAAGGGGCCCCCCGGGTGGAGAGCATGGCAATGGCCAAGAAGGCGATGAGCAAGAAGGACCTCGTGATGCAGGTCGCGGAAGCCGCGGGAACCGACCGCAAGGTCGTGGCCGCCGTGCTGGACGGCATTGCCGGTGTCGCCTCGAAGGCGATGACGGCGGGTGATCCGGTGGTGCTGCCGGGCCTTGGCAAGCTGGTGGTCCGCGACCGCGCCGCGCGCGAGGGACGCAACCCCAAGACGGGCGAGACGGTGCAGATCGCGGCCAGCCGGTCGGTGCGCTTCGTCGCCGCCAAGGGGCTGAAGGACCAGGTCAGCGGCTGACCGCTGCGCGGGGGGCTGCGGCCCCCCGGGTTTCCAAAGGGGCGGGGATGGCACGGGCAACCGGCATCGGCGGCTTCTTCTGGCGGGCGCAGGACCCCGGCGCCCTGACCGACTGGTATCGCCGCCACCTGGGCGTGGGCGACGGGCCGGAACCCTGGGCGCAGGCGGCGGGCCCCACGGTCTTCGCGCCCTTCGCCCGCGACAGCGACTATTTCCGCGCCGACCGCCCCTTCATGCTGAACTTCCGCGTCGACGACCTGTCGGCCCTGACCGCGGCGCTGGAGGCCGCCGGCATCCCGGTCGAGACGCGCCCCGACTGGGACACCCCCTACGGCCGCTTCGCCCGCATCCACGACCCCGAGGGCAACCCGGTGGAACTGTGGCAGCCGCCGGACGGGTAAGGCCCGGTCTCCACCTGCAAGACCTTTCTGTATCGGGCGCTTCCCTCCCCCCTCGTGGGGAGGGAGAGGGTGGGGGGGCGCCCGTGGAGAGGTGGAGCCCCCCTCCCCTCCCCTCCCCACGAAGGGGAGGGGAGGCGCCTGCGGGCGGCTGCCGCTGATCCGGGGTTGGTCGCGCTGTGCCGCGACCGGCTCAGGCCCGGAAGTCCGACCCCTCGCGGTCGAGGATCTCCAGCATGGAAGCCATGTGGAATTCGGCCTGGCCGGGGTAGGTCTCGGTCTCCTGCGCGACCTTATCGGCGATGGCGTCGGACAAAAGGCGCAGCGGGCGGCCGGTCTGCAGGGCGCGGATGTAGGTCTCGGCCGCGCGCTCGAAATAGTACAGGCGGTTCCAGGTCTCGGCCACCGTCGCCCCCAGCACCAGCACGCCGTGGTTGCCCATCACCAGCACCTTGTGCCGCGGGTTCGCCAGCAGCCCCGCGCAGCGCGCGCCCTCGTCCCCGAACGCAAGGCCGCCGTAGCTTTCGTCGATGGCGATGCGGTCGTGGAAGATCGCGGTGTTCTGGTCGATGGCAGGCAGGCGCGAATCGGCCAGGCTGGCAAGAACGGTCGCGAAGACCGAATGCACATGCATGATGCAGGTGGCATGCGGACAGGCGCGGTGGATGCCGCCGTGCAGGCCCCAGGCGGTGGGGTCGGGCGCGTCGGGGCGGTTCATCGTCGCGGGGTCGTTCATGTCGAGCAGAAGAAGGTCCGAGGCCCGGATCAGCTCGAAATGCCGCTGGTTGGGGTTGATGAGGAACCGCCCGTTCCCGACGTCCAGCGAGAAGTGGTTCGCCACCGCCTCGTTCATCTTCAGCCGCGCGCACCAGCGGAAGGCGGCCGCCATCTCCTCGCGTTCGGTGCGGTAGTCGAGGTTGGGCAGCGCGGTGGTCTGGATGTTCATGGGCGGGCACCTCCTGCAGGAAATGGTAGCGCAGGCCGCGGTTGCGCACCACCCGTCGGGCGGTTTCCAGCCCGCCGTCGGCGCGCCGCCCTGTCTACCGCACCGGCCTTGAACGCAGGAACAGGTACAGCGGCAGGCCGCATCCGACGCCGATCATGAACGTTGCCGGGATGGCCAGCAGCGCCTCCCAGTTCTTGCGCACCGCGGTTTCCGCGATGATCCAGACGGTCAGCGTCACCGCGGCGATCGTCAGGTCCCAGGTCAGGCCGGTGGTCGAGGCGTTGACATACCAGGCCTCGATCAGCCCCGGCAGGCCGGTCCCCGTCTCACGCATGTGACGGAGAAACCAGTACATCGGATGGATGGCGCCCCAGAGCGCCAGTGCAAGCCAGGTCAGGCGCAGGGGCGACATGGCCCTCAGCCGCCGTTCGCGACGACGCCGAAGGACGCCTCGCCGGTCACGGTGATGCCGGGCTTGGCGGCCTTGGCGGGCGCCTCGGGCGCGCCGTCGGCGCCGCAGGCGGCGAGGAGGGGCAGGATCAGCAGGGCAAGCCAGCGCATGTCAGAGACCTTTCGTAGACGTCAGCGAATCGTTCCGGGGGTAAAGCCCACGCCCACCCCCCCGATGGTGCCCGACACCCGCGGCATGACCGCCACCCCGTCGGGCCCGACGGAGATGCCCGCCGTCAGGTTCGGGTCGTTGCAGGCGGCCAGCAGCAGCAGGGCTGCCAGCGCCGCGCACCTTATCCCAGGTCTGCCTGCCATCGCGCCACCTGTTCCCGCACCCTCTGTGGTGCCGTGCCGCCGTAGGAGGTGCGGCTCTGCACGGAATTGTCCACGCCCAGGACCGTGAAGACCTCGGCCGTGATCCCTGCGTGAACCTCCTGCATCGCCGCCAGCGGCACCTGCGGCAGGTCGCAGCCCCGGGCCTCGGCCAGGGCCACGATGCGCCCCGTGACGTGGTGCGCCTCGCGGAAGGGCAGGCCGAGGCGCCGCACCAGCCAGTCGGCCAGGTCGGTCGCGGTGGAAAAGCCCGCGCCCGCGGCGGCGGCGAGCGCCTCGCGGTTGGCCGTCATGTCGCGCACCATGCCCTCCATCGCGGCCAGCGCCAGCATCAGGCTGTCGGCGGCGTCGAAGACCTGTTCCTTGTCCTCCTGCATGTCCTTGGAATAGGTCAGGGCCAAGCCCTTCATCACCGTGAACAGCGCCACCGTGGCGCCGAGGATCCGGCCCAGCTTGGCGCGCAGCAGTTCCGCCGCGTCGGGGTTCTTCTTCTGCGGCATGATCGAGGACCCGGTGGTCCAGCGGTCCGACAGCCGGACAAAGCGGAACTGGGCCGAGGACCAGATCACCAGCTCTTCGGCAAAGCGCGACAGGTGCATGGCGCAGATCGCCGCGGCCGAGAGGTATTCCAGCGCGAAGTCGCGGTCGGCCACGCTGTCCAGGCTGTTGGCGGTCGGCCGGTCGAAGCCCAGCGCCCTGGCCGTCATCTGCCGGTCGATGGGAAACGACGTGCCCGCCAGCGCCGCCGCCCCCAGCGGGCATTCGTTCATCCGCGCCCGGGCATCGGCAAAGCGCGACCGGTCGCGTGCCAGCATCTCGACATAGGCCAGCATGTGGTGGCCCCAGGTCACCGGCTGGGCGGTCTGCAGGTGGGTAAAGCCCGGCATCACCCAGTCCGCCCCGGCCGCGGCCTGGGCGACAAACGCCTTCATCAGCGCCGTGATCGCCGCGCCCGCCGCGTCGCACTGGTCGCGCACCCACAGCCGGAAGTCGACCGCCACCTGGTCGTTGCGCGACCGGCCGGTGTGCAGCCGCCTGCCGGGGTCGCCCACGATCTCGGTCAGGCGGTGCTCGATGTTGAGGTGGATGTCCTCGAGATCGGTGCGGAAGGGGAAGCTTCCGGCCTCGATCTCTGACAAGACGGTGAGCAGCCCTTCCCCGATGGCCCGCGCATCGCTATCGCTGAGGATGCCCGTCGCCGCCAGCATGGCGGCATGGGCCCGGCTGCCCGCGATGTCCTGGGCGTAAAGCCGCCTGTCGAAGCCGATCGAGGCGTTGATCGCCTGCATGATCGCGTCCGGCCCGGCGGCGAAGCGCCCGCCCCACATGGCGTTCTGGTCGGTCATCGCTCTGGCCCCGAGGTTCCGGTTGCGCATCCTTGCCGTCCTCTACACGCTCGCCCTCGCGCTCGCCACCCCGGCGCAGGCCGGCCCTGCGGAGGCCGAGGCGGCCAAGGCGGGCGACATGCGCAAGCTGGCCATCCACGCCAGTCCCGCGGTGCTGCCCGAGGTGGCGCTGACCGACCTTGCGGATGCCCCGCGGTCGCTGGCCGAATGGCGCGGGCAATGGGTGGTGGTGAACTTCTGGGCCACCTGGTGCGCCCCGTGCAGGGTCGAGATGCCGACCCTGTCGCGGCTGGCCGACAGCGGCCTGCCGGTCGTGACGGTCGCCACCGGGCGCAACGCGCCCGTCGCCATCGAGCGGTTCTTTGCCGAGACGGGGATCACCAACCTGACCGTCCTGCGCGACCCGCGGTCCGACCTCGGCCGCGCGCTCGGCATCCTGGGGCTGCCGGTGACGCTGGTGCTGGACCCCGAGGGGCGCGAGGCGGCCCGGCTGGTGGGCGATGCGAAGTGGGACACGCCCGAGGCGCTGGCCGTGCTGGCGGCGCTGCGGGGGCAATAGCAGCAGAGACCCCGCCCCGGCCTTGAGCCGGGGCCTCGCCCTTCGCGGGTGCCGCAGGTGGCGGGTGAGGTCCCGGGGCAGGCCCGGGACGGGGTTTCCGTGCAGGCGCGACCAGACCTCAAGCCAGCGCCGCGACCTCGGCATGCCGCGGGCAGGTCACGAGGTGGTCGTTGACCAGCCCCGCCGCCTGCATGAAGGCATAGGCCACCGTCGGCCCGCAGAAGGCGAAGCCCTGCGCCTTCAGCGCCTGGGACATCGCCTGGGCGACCGGGGGCGCGGCGGGAACATCCCCCATCGCCGCGGGGCGGTTCTGCACCGGCACCCCGTCCACGAAGGCCCAGATGAAGGGCACGAACCCGCCCGCCGCTTCCAGCCGCAGGAAGGCCCGGGCGCCGCGGATCGTGCCCTCGATCTTGCCGCGATGGCGCACGATGCCGGGGTCGGCCAGCAGGCGCGCGACCTCCGCCTCGCCCCAGCCCGCGATCACGGCGGGGTCAAAGCCCCGGAATGCCGCGCGGAAGGCGTCCCGCTTGCGCAGGATGGTGATCCAGGACAGTCCCGCCTGGAACGCCTCGAGCATCAGCATTTCCCACAAGCCGCGCGGGTCGCGCTCGGGCACGCCCCATTCGGCATCGTGGTAGGCCACATACAGCGGATCGTCGCCGCACCAGGGGCAGCGGTCGGACATCATCGGCAATCCTTCGCATCGCTTTACCGGACCTTAAACGATCCGGCGGCACTCTGTCGTCCGAAGACCGCAAAGGGGGTCGCGATGCGAGAGCCTGGCCGCAAGCTGCAGGGCGAGATTTTCCGTGACGAGGCCAGCCCCCTGGCCGCGGCCATCGGCGCGCAGGACCGCGAAACGCTGTCGATGGTGGCCGATGCCCTGCGCCTGGGCCGCGTGCGGCTGGCCTGGCAGCCGGTGGTGATGGGCGCGGCACCCGACCGCGTGGGCTTTCACGAAGGCCTGGTCCGGGTGCTGGACGACCGCGGCCGCACGATCCCGGCACGGGACTTCATGGCCTCGGTCGAAACCACCGACATCGGTCGCCAGATCGACTGCGCGGTGCTGGACATCGGCCTGGCCACGCTTCGGGCGCGGTCCGATCTTCGCCTGTCCCTGAACATGTCGGCGCGGTCGATCGGCTATCCGGCCTGGCAGCGCACGCTCAAGCGCGGGCTCGGGGGGAATGCCGCGGCCGGCGAACGCCTGATCCTGGAACTTGACGAGGCCTCGGTGCTGCAGGTGCCCGAACTGGTCATGGCCTTCATGGACGAGGTGCGACCCGCGGGCGTAACCTTCCTGCTGGACGATTTCGGGGCCGAGGCGTCGTCCTTCCGCGTCCTGCGCGACTTCTGTTTCGACATGGCCAAGATCGACGGCCAGTTCGTGCGCGGGCTGGCGGGCAACCCCGACAACCAGGCCGTAGTCAGGGCGCTGATCGCGACAGGACGGCATTTCGACATGCTGACCGTCGCCGAATCGGTCGAGCGGGCCGAAGATGCGTCTTGGCTGCAGGCGCAGGGGATCGGCGCGATGCAGGGCTATCTGTTCGGCGTGCCCGCGCTGCGCCCCGACTGGCGCCCCGACTGGCGCCCCGATTTGCGCCCCGATTTGCGCCCCGACGCACGCGAGGGCAGCGCGCGCAAGCGCGCCTGAGCGCCGGGCGCGCGCGCCCGGAAACGCGCAGGGGACATGGCCTGCGGGAAGATCGGCGCGGGCAAACGCGCATCCGGGAAACCGCGGTCGGAAACGCAGGGCCGAACCGGCAAGGGCGGCGCCGGCGGCGGGGCAAGGCCGCCCGCCCGCGGTGCGCCCGGCGCCGCAACCCCCGCGCCGCATCTGCCTTGATCTTTGCCCCCCGCGCCGTCTAAGCCCGCAGGCAGGCGGGTGCGCCCGCATGGCAACAGCAGGGGGGAACGGGCGATGACCGGTGTCGTGATCGTGTCGGCGGGGCGGACCGCCGTGGGCAGCTTCAACGGGTCCTTCGCCAACACCCCCGCACACGACCTGGGCGCCGCGGTGATCGAGGCGGTCGTCGCCCGCGCCGGGATCGACAAGGCCGAGGTGTCGGAAACCATCCTCGGCCAGGTGCTGACCGCCGGCCAGGGCCAGAACCCGGCCCGCCAGGCGCATATCAAGGCGGGCCTGCCCAAGGAGTCCTCGGCCTGGGGCATCAACCAGGTCTGCGGGTCGGGGCTGAGGGCGGTGGCGCTCGGCGCGCAGCATATCCAGCTTGGCGATGCCGAGGTGGTGGTGGCCGGAGGACAGGAGAGCATGTCGCTGTCCCCCCACGTCGCGCATCTGCGCGCGGGCACCAAGATGGGCGACATGTCGTTTGTCGATTCGATGATCAAGGACGGCCTGTGGGACGCCTTCAACGGCTACCACATGGGCCAGACGGCCGAGAACGTCGCCAACCAGTGGCAGATCAGCCGCGACATGCAGGACGAATTCGCGCTGGCCAGCCAGAACAAGGCCGAGGCGGCGCAGAAGGCGGGCAGGTTCAAGGACGAGATCGTGCCCTTTGTCATCAAGGGCAGGAAGGGCGACGTGACGGTCGACGCCGACGAATACATCCGCCACGGCGCCACAATGGAGGCGATGCAGAAGCTGCGGCCCGCCTTCGCCAAGGACGGGTCGGTCACGGCAGCCAATGCCTCCGGCCTGAACGACGGCGCGGCGGCGGTGCTGCTGATGTCCGAGGCGAATGCGGGCAAGCGGGGCCTGACCCCCATCGCGCGCATCGCGGCCTATGCGACGGCCGGGCTTGACCCCGCGATCATGGGCGTGGGCCCGATCCACGCCAGCCGCAAGGCGCTGGCAAAGGCGGGCTGGAAGGTCGGCGACCTGGACCTCGTGGAGGCCAACGAGGCCTTCGCGGCGCAGGCCTGCGCGGTCAACAAGGACATGGGCTGGGATCCGGCCATCGTGAACGTGAACGGCGGCGCCATCGCCATCGGCCATCCCATCGGCGCCTCGGGCGCCCGCGTGCTGAACACGCTCTTGCACGAGATGGTGCGGCGCGGCGCCAAGCGGGGCCTGGCGACCCTGTGCATCGGCGGCGGCATGGGTGTCGCGCTCTGCGTCGAGCGGTGATGCAGGACCGGGCGCGCAACATTGTTGCGCGCCCCTCGCGGGGCGCATAGCCTCGCCCGGATTTCCCAGGGAGGATGAGGAATGTCGAAGGTTGCTCTGGTCACCGGCGGGTCGCGCGGCATCGGTGCCGCGATTTCGGTGGCGCTGAAGGCGGCAGGCTACACGGTCGCGGCGAACTATGCCGGCAACGACGAGGCGGCGGCGAAGTTCACCGCCGACACCGGCATCCCGGCCTACAAGTGGTCGGTCGCCGACTATGACGCCTGCAAGGCCGGGATCGCCGCGGTCGAGGCCGCGCATGGCCCGGTCTCGGTGCTGGTGAATAACGCGGGCATCACGCGCGACGCGATGTTCCACAAGATGACGCCCGGCCAGTGGAAAGAGGTCATCGACACCAACCTGACCGGCCTGTTCAACATGACCCATCCCCTGTGGTCGGGCATGCGGGACCGCAAGTTCGGGCGGGTGATCAACATCAGCTCGATCAACGGGCAGAAGGGGCAGGCCGGGCAGGCCAACTACTCCGCCGCCAAGTCGGGCGACCTCGGCTTCACCAAGGCGCTGGCGCAGGAAGGCGCGCGGGCGGGTATCACGGTGAACGCGATCTGCCCGGGCTATATCGCCACCGAAATGGTCAGGGCCATCGACGAGAAAGTGCTGACCGAGCGCATCATCCCGCAGATCCCGGTGGGCCGCCTGGGCGAGCCCGAGGAAATCGCGCGCATCGTCGTCTTCCTTGCCTCGGAAGGCGCAGGCTTCATCACCGGCTCCACGATCAGCGCCAATGGCGGGCAGTTCGTCGTGTGACATGGCCGCCGCCCCGATCCTGGTGACGCAGGTTCCCCAGCGTCACTTCGATCTGGGGCAGGCGATCCGTGCGGCAGCGGCGGCGCGCGGCATCTCGGCGTTGCGGCTGGGGGCCGAGATTCTGCGCCGCCAGCTGGGCCGCCAGCGTTTGCCCGCGCGCGAATACTTCGTCTACGGCGCGCACCGGGCCCGGCTGACCCCGGCCGAACGGGATTGCTTCATCGGCGACGGTCTGGGCAGCGACATGTGCGCGGCGCTGCTGGGCCGCGACGGGGTGTCGGTCGCGGGCCTGCAAAGCGGCAAGCTGGTGGCCGACCGGGTGCTGACGCGCGCGGGCCTGCCGGTGCCGCGCATCCAGGCGGTGGCGGGGGGCGACGGCGCCGACCTGCCCGCCCCGCACCTGCCCGACGCCACTGCCGTCACGCGGTTTCTTGACCACGACGGCGCGTTGCCGCTGTTCGGCAAGCCCGCGCGCGGCTCGAACAGCCTGGGCGCGGTGTCGATCCTGACGCGGCCGGCGCCCGGGCGGCTGGAGCTTGGCGACGGACGCGAGGTGTCCTGCGCGCAGTTCGCGGACGAGGTGTTCCGCCATTTCCCGACCGGCTACCTGTTCCAGGACATGCTGCGCCCGCATCCGGCGGTGGCGGCGCTGACCGGACCGGTGGTGCCCACCCTGCGGCTGGTGACGCTGCGCACCGGCCCGGACGAGGTGTGCATCCTCTATGGCGGGATCAAGTCGCCGGGCAAGGGCGCGATGGTGGACGGCGCGGCCTCGATGACCACGCTCGAAGCCGCGGCGGATGTGGCGACGGGCCGCATCCTGCGGCTTCAGGACCCGCGGCGGCTGGGCGGGAACGACCTGGCCCAGAACCCGGTGACGGGGGCGGCGATGGCCGGGGCGCTGCTGCCCGGTTGGGCGGCGGGCTGCGACCTGGCGCGGGCGGCGCATGGGCTTTTCCCCACGCAGGGGGTTGTCGGCGGCGACATCGCGCTGACGCCGCAGGGGCCTGTGATCGTGGAACTGAACAGCCATCCGGGCATGTCCTTCTACCAGAAGACCATGGCCCGCGGGCTGTGGAACCGCGACCTCGCCCCCGCCCTGACCGAGGCGCTGGCGCGGGCCGGACACCGCCGCCCGACGCGGAAGCTGCCCCTGCCATGGAAGGATGCCGCATGACGGATCAGCCTGCCGCGGGCCCCTTGCTCAAGGCGGCCCTGTTCAAGACGCGGCTCGATCTGCCGCAGACGATGCGCTGGGTGGCGGCGACGCAGGGCGTGGGCCTCTTGCGGCAGCTTGCGCAGATGATCGACCTCGGGCCCCGCGGCAGCGGGATCAGCGCGCAGGAATACTACGAATTCGCCCTGTGGCGCCCGTCGCTGGCGCGGCAGGACCGGCGCGCCTACCTGTCCGCGGCCGGGCAGGACCGGCTGAACGCGCGGCTGTCGCCCCTGACGGCGGCTTCCTACCACGGCCTGTTGCGCGACAAGGTGCTGTCCAACCTGCTCTTGGCGCGGGCGGGCTTTCCGGTGCTGCCGACGCTGGCGGTGATGCTGCCCGGAGGCGCATTGCCCGGAGTGCCCTGCTTCACCACGCCCGAGGCGCTGTCCCGCTGGCTCCTGGACGAGGCGCCGCTGCCGGTCTTCGGCAAGCCGGTCGGCGGGCTGATCGGGCTGGGGGCAGCCAGCATCGTCGCGGCCGAGGGCGACACGCTGGTGCTGGGCGACGGTCGGCGGGTGCCCGCGCTGGCGCTGGCGCAAGAGGTTGCGGGCTACTGGCAGGGCTGGATGGTGCAGCCGCGCTTGCGGATGCACGCGGACGTGGCGGCGCTGTCGGGCACGGCGGCGGCGATGCTGCGGGTACTGACCCTGCGCGACGCGGACGGGCCGCGGACGCTGTTCACCCTGGTCCGGCTGCCCGCCAGGGGCGCGATGACCGACACCAAGCATCCCGCGGGCCCCAACGGCAACGCCATCGTCGACAGCGCCACGGGGGCGCTGGGTCGGGCGCAGAACGACTGGCGGATGAACACCGCGCCGCTGACGGAGGCGCTGGCGACCGGGGTGCCGCTGGCCGGGCGGTCGCTGCCCTTCGTCGCGCAGGCCTGCCGCATGTGCGAAGAGGTGCACCGCCTGTTCCCGGCGCATGGGGTTCTGGGCTTCGACGTGGCGCTGACGCCGGACGGGCCGGTGCTGGGCGAGGTCAACACGCGGCCCGATTTCACCGGCTGGCAGCGGGCGGCCGACCGCGGGCTGATGAACCCCGACTTCGCCCCCCGCCTTGCCGCGGCAGAGGCGGAGACGCGGCGACGGCTGGCGGTCGAAGGGCGCGAGGACCGCCGCATCCGCGGCAAGGGTTGCAAGGCCCGCTGACCCGTGCTAGGCAATCGGCGGGGGAAAAGGCCGTGAGCGGGACGAAGATCCTCGACCTGACCTTGAAGCGTCATCTCGACGTCGGCCAGGCCATCGCCTGGGCCGCGCAGCAGCGCGGCATCTCGCGGTTGCGTCTGGCCGCCGACATGATCCGCCGCCGCATGGCCTGGCAGCGGGTGTCGCCCGAGGAATACTTCTACTTTTCCATGCACGAAGGCTGGATGACCCCGGCCCGGAAGGCCGCCTTCCTGGGCGAGGCGCGCATCGCCACGCTGAACGACGCGCTGACCTGGCCGCCCGATGCAGGGCTGCGGGCGATGATCAACGACAAGCCTGCCGCCGAACGCCACCTGCGCGCGGCAGGACTGCCGGTGCCGCAAAGCCTGGCGACGTTCCGGGCCGGGGGCGGCGACGGGGCGGACCTGGCGGATGCGGCGGCGATGGCGGCCTTTCTGACCACGGCGGCCGACCTGCCGCTGTTCGGCAAGCCCACCGACGGGTCGCGCAGTCTGGGCACGCTGTCGGTGATCGCGCGCGAAGGCGCGGGCGAGGTGCGGCTGGGCAACGGGCGTGTCGTGCCCGCCCTGGCCCTGGCGCAAGAGATCGCGGCCGAATTCCCGGGCGGCTATCTCTGGCAGCGCCTGATGCGCCCGCACCCCGACCTCGCCGCGCTGACCGGCCCCACCTTGCCCGCGCTGCGCCTGCTGACGCTGTTCGAGGGCTCGGGTCCGGCGCTGCTCTATGCCTGCACGCGTATCCCTTCGCAGGGGGCGATGGCGGATGACGTGGGCGCGGGCCTGCCCGGCACGGTGCTGCTTGACCCCGGCACCGGGCGGATCGAGCGGGTGCAGGATCCCCGGCGCATCGGACGGGTGGACGTGGAGCTCTCACCCTACACCGGCAACCGCCTGCCCGGCGCGGTGCTGCCCGACTACGCCCGTGCCGTGGACCTGGCGCTGCGGGCGCAGGCGATGTTCCCGCGCCAGCGCATCCTGGGCGTGGACATGGCGCTGACCGAGGACGGGCCGGTGGTGATGGAACTGAACACCAACCCTTTCCACACGATGTACCAGCGCGTCGCCGGCTGCGGCATCCTGCGCCCGGAATTCCTGCCGCGCCTTGTCGCCATGGTGCCCGCGGGCCACCCGATCCGCCGCCGCCTGAAATGACGCGCGCGCGGGCCACGCTGACGGGCTTTTCCGCCGTGCTGATGTGGGCGGCTCTGGCACTTCTGACCATCGGGTCCGCCCCGGTGCCGCCGTTCCTGCTGTCAGCCCTGAGCTTTGCCATCGGCGGGGGGCTCGGGCTGGGATGGTGCCTTGCGACCGGCCGCCTGGGGGTGCTGCGCACGGTGCCGCTGCGTGTCTATGTGGCGGGCACGGCGGGCCTGTTCGGCTATCACGCGCTGTATTTCACCGCCTTCCGGCTGTCGCCCACGGCGGAAACGGGGCTGATCGCCTATCTCTGGCCCTTGTTCATCGTGCTGCTGTCCGGCCTCTTGCCGGGCGAGCGGCTGCGCCCCCTGCATGTGCTGGGCGCGCTGGTGGCGCTGGCGGGCGCGGCGCTGATCGTGCTGGGGCGCGGGGGCGACGGGGCCGGGTCGGTGGCGGGGCTGTGGCTGGCGTTCCTGTGCGCCGTGATCTGGGCGGTCTATTCGGTGGGGTCGCGGCGGTTCGGGTCGGTGCCGACCGAAAGCGTCACCGTCTTCTGCCTGGCCACGGCCGTGCTGTCGGCGCTGGCGCATCTGGCGGTGGAAACGACGGCCTGGCCCGCGGACGCGCGCGGCTGGGCGGCGGTGGTGGCGCTTGGGCTGGGGCCGGTGGGCGCGGCCTTCTTCACCTGGGATCTGGGGATGAAGCGTGGCGACATCCAGTTTCTGGGCGTGGCGTCCTATGCCGCGCCCCTGCTGTCCACCCTGGCGCTTGTGGCCGCGGGCGTCTCTGCCGCCACGCCCGCGCTGGCCGTGGCGGCGGTGCTGATCGTGGCCGGGGCGGCGCTGGCGGCGCGCGCCGGTCGGGTCAGTTCTGCGACAGGCGGGTGATTTCTTCCTTCAGCTTGAGCTTCTGCTTCTTCATCTCGGCGATCTGCAGCGCATCCGACCCGGGTGCGCGGCTCTCGCGCTCCACCATGTCCGACAGGTGCTCGTGCTTGCGGCGCAGTTCCTGAAGGTGCGAAGCGACGGTCATGAAGATCCTCCATCGGGGTTTCGACACATTCATGACACCACAGGTTGCGAGTCGTGTCATGCACCGCGTGCAGGCGGGGGCGGTCACGATGTGGACAAGTCAGTCGAACCGGCCGATCGACGCCGCATCGCGCAGGATCGCCTGCGCCTCCGGCGTCAGGTCCTCGCGGTCGGCCTCGTGCCTTGCCGCGGCGTGCAGGACCAGCGGCGCCAGCAGGCGGAAGGGGGTGCGCGACCCCTTGCGCGCGCGGACCAGCACGCGCTGCGCCGGGCGCCCCTGTCGGGGGGCGACCGGCAGCACGGCGACCGCGCCGAAGCCCGCCAGCGCCGCCAGCGCCGCGGGCAACGCGTCCGCCCGAAGCACCAGCGTCAGCCAGCCGCCCGGCAGCAGCCGCGCGCGGGCGGCGGCGGTCCAGACGGAAAGCGGCTCTGCCGGTTGCAGGGCGGTGGCGCGGCCGGGGTCGGCGGCGGGGGTGCCCGCGGGGTCGTGGTAGGGCGGGTTGGCGATCACCTGGTCAAACCCGCGGCGGAACGGCACCGCCGCCACATCCGCCACCGCCACGTCCAGCGCCATGCGGTTGCGCGCCGCGTTCACCCGCGCGATTTCGGCGTAGGCGCGCTGCACCTCCACCCCCGCCAGCGCGAGGTCCGCCACCCGCACGCCCAGGCACAGGGCGGCGGTCCCCACGCCGCAGCCGAGGTCCAGCACCGCCTGCCCCGGTTGCGCCGGACAGGCCGCCGCCAGCAGGACGGCATCGGTCGAGGCGCGGAACCCCGTCCGCGGCTGGAGCATCTTCAGACGCCCGCCCAGAACGGCATCGTCCGTCAGCTCGCCCTCTGACACGCCCGTCATTCCAGCCCGGTCGGGATGCCGTTGTCGGCCAGCACCGCACTGGCGCGGAAATGGTCGCGGTCGGCCACCATCAGGCGGCGCGGGAACAGGCCGATGCCGCCTTCCAGCGCGCTCATGTGGACGTCGAGCGTGAAGGTCCGTATATCCTCGCCGTCCAGCAGGGCCGTGGCCCAGGCGATCACGGTCGGGTCGGTGGTGCGCAGAAGCTCCCGCATGGCCTACGGGATACCGGCCGGGCTGCGGGCTGTCGAGACGGGGCGCACGACCGGAGGGCGCAGTGGGCAAGGACGACAAGCCGCAGGACCGTCTGGCCGCCTGGCTGGAGGCCGACCTTGCCGCCACCGCCGCGGTGATCCGCGACCGCATGGCCAGCCGCCACGCGCCGCGCATCCCCGAGGTCACCGCCCATCTGGTCGAGGCCGGCGGCAAGCGGCTGCGGCCGATGCTGACGCTGGCCGCGGCGCGGCTGCTGGGTTATGCGGGCGACCATCACGTCAAGCTCGCGGCGACGGTGGAGTTCATCCACACCGCCACGCTCCTGCATGACGACGTGGTCGACGAAAGCCAGCGCCGCCGCGGCAGGCCCACGGCCAACCTTCTGTGGGACAACAAGTCCTCGGTGCTGGTCGGCGACTACCTCTTTGCCCGCAGCTTCCAGCTGATGATCGAGACGGGGTCCCTGCGCGTGCTCGACATCCTGGCCGATGCCTCGGCCACGATCGCCGAGGGCGAGGTGCTGCAACTGACCGCGGCGCAGAACCTGGCCACCGACGAGGGCATCTATCTTCAGGTGGTGCGCGGCAAGACGGCGGCGCTGTTCGCGGCGGCCTGCGAGGTGGGCGGGGTGGTCGCGGGCGGGACCGCGGCGCAGGTCGAGGGGTTGCGCGCCTATGGCGATGCGCTGGGGATCGCCTTCCAGATCGCCGACGACCTTCTGGACTACGGCGGCAGCGATGCCGCCATCGGCAAGAACACCGGCGACGACTTCCGCGAGCGCAAGGTGACGCTGCCGGTCATCAAGGCCGTCGCCCTGGCCTCGGACGAGGAGCGCGGCTTCTGGACCCGGGTGATCGAGAAGGGCGACCAGCATCCGGGCGATCTCGACACCGCCCGCGCGATCATGGCCCGCCACGGCGCCATGGAGGCCGCCCGCGCCGACGCGCTGGCCTTCGCCGCCCGCGCCCGCGCGGCGCTGGCTCCGTTGCCTGGCCATCCGCTGAGGGACATGCTGGCCGACCTTGCGGCCTACGTGGTGGCGCGGCTGGCCTGACGCGTCAGACCGACAGCGCCGT
Source organism: uncultured Rhodobacterales bacterium (assembly GCA_964499865.1). Taxonomy (GTDB): domain Bacteria; phylum Pseudomonadota; class Alphaproteobacteria; order Rhodobacterales; family Rhodobacteraceae; genus JANOGU01. Next base: position 15,286 of record CAZCPY010000034.1, read on the forward strand.
CGTCCTGAACACCGTGCGCAGCGCGAAGGACGAGTTGATCTGCGCCACCCCCGGCAGGCGGGTCAGGTACTGGCGGTGGATGCGGGCGAAGTCCTCGGTATCCTCGGCCATGATCTTCATCAGATAGTCCGCCGATCCCGCCATCAGGTGGCATTCCAGCACGTCGGGCACCCTGCGCACCGCGTTCTCGAAGGCGTCCAGCACCTCGTCGGCCTGGCTTTGCAGGGTGATCTCCACGAACACCGTGGTCGGCCTGCGCATCTTGCGGGCGTCGAGCAGGGCGACATAGGCGGCGATGTAGCCGTCGTCCTCCAGCCGCTGCACGCGGCGGTGGCAGGCCGAAGGCGACAGGTTCACGCGCTCGGACAGCTCGGCGTTGGTGATCCGCCCTTCTTTCTGCAGCACGGTCAGGATGCGGCGGTCGGTTGCGTCAAGGTCCTGCATCGCGGTGGAATCCTTCGCCGGACGGGGCTTTGGCCGCAGGATCTACCGCATGGCGGCCCGTTGGTCACGCAGGAAGGCAAGCCGTGCCATCCGCGCGGTGCGACAGTCCGGGGCATGACCCCCGGCAGAGGACGCCCCCATGCACATCGGATGCCCGAAGGAAATCAAGCCGCAGGAATTCCGCGTGGGCATGACGCCCGACGCCGCGCGCGAGGCGGTGGCGCACGGGCACCGGGTGACGGTGCAGGCCGGCGCGGGGCTGGGGGCGGGGTTTGCCGATGCCGACTACACGGCCGCCGGGGCGGGGATCGCCGATACGGCGGAAGAGGTCTTTGCCGAAGCCGACCTGATCGTGAAGGTCAAGGAGCCGCAGGCCGCCGAACGCAAGCGCCTGCGCGAGGGACAGGTGCTGTTCACCTACCTGCACCTCGCCCCCGATCCCGACCAGACGCATGACCTCTTGGCCTCGGGCGCGACCTGCATCGCCTACGAGACGGTGACCGACGACCGCGGCGGCCTGCCCTTGCTGGCGCCGATGTCCGAGGTCGCGGGGCGGCTTGCGCCGCAGGTCGGCGCCTGGGCCCTGCAGAAGGCCAACGGCGGGCGCGGGGTGCTGCTGGGCGGGGTGCCGGGTGTCGGGCCTGGCCGCGTGGCGGTGATCGGCGGCGGGGTGGTGGGCACCCACGCCGCGCGAGTGGCGGCGGGGATGGGGGCCGAGGTCGTGGTGCTCGACCGGTCGCTGCCGCGGCTGCGTTACCTCGACGACGTGTTCTCGCGCGATTTCAGGGCGGTCTTCGCCAGCCGCGCGGCGACCGCGCAGGCGGTGGCCGAGGCTGATCTGGTGATCGGCGCCGTGCTGGTGCCGGGCGCCGCCGCACCCAAGCTGGTCAGCCGGGCGCAGCTGGCGACGATGAAGCCCGGGGCGGCGATCGTCGATGTGGCGATCGACCAGGGCGGCTGCTTCGAGACCTCGCACGCCACCACGCACCAGGACCCGATCTATCAGGTGGACGGGATCGTGCATTACTGCGTCGCCAACATGCCCGGCGCGGTCGCCCGCACCTCGACCCAGGCGCTTGGGAATGCCACGCTGCCCTTCCTGCTGGCACTGGCCGACAAGGGCTGGCGCCGCGCCTGCGCCGAGGACCGCCACCTGCTGGCGGGCCTGAACGTCCATGCCGGGCGGCTGGCCTATGCCGCGGTGGGCGAGGCCCTGGGCCTGCCCGTCATGTCCCCCGAGGCGGCGCTGGCAGGCTGAGCCCCCCCGCCCCGGGGCGGGAAAGCGTTTGACACCGGACGCGGCCTGTGTCACCGGGCCGTGTTCCGAAATCCCCCCTCATGTGAGGTGACCATGCCCAAGGAAGAATGGGGCACCAAGCGCATCTGCCCGACGACCGGCAAGCGGTTCTACGACCTGGGCAGGGTGCCCGTGGTCAGCCCCTACACCGGCGAAATCGTCGACATCGAAACCGCCCGCCGCAAGGCGGTTGCCGCCGTCATCAGCCGTGTTGCGGCCGAAAAGGACGACGAGGTGCTGGTCGATGACATCGACGGCGATGTCGAACTGATGGCCTCGGGCACCGCCGACGCCGCCGATCTCGACGACGAGCTGCTGGAGGACGATGCCGACGAGAACGTCTCGCTCGACGACCTGACCGACGTGCCGGGCGGCGAGGAAGAACCCTGAACCCAGGCGCCCCGGCGGCCCCGGGCGCGCCCGGAAGGCCCCGGTTTTTCCGCTTGCAGCGGCCGGGGCGGTTCTCTAGAAGGCCCTTCGCCGCGGCGACGCGGCGGACCTCCGGTGGGGCCATAGCTCAGATGGGAGAGCGCTTGAATGGCATTCAAGAGGTCAGGGGTTCGATCCCCCTTGGCTCCACCAACGGTGCCCTGACAGTCCGGGATGACAGGGACGAAACGACACGGCCCCGCAGAGGTGCGGGGCCTTGTCGTTTCTTGGCTTCGTGATTTCAGGGGCGGCCGGACCGGACCGGAGCGGATCGGACCGGCCTTTCCGGAAGGTCGGGGGCGAAGGGGCCGGGCTGCCGCGGGGCCCTGTCGGCCGCAAGGGACGGGACCGCAGGCACGCCGCGCGGCGCGCCCTGACGCGGCGCCAGATGCCAGGCCACATCCCGATCGCCGTTGCCATGCGGGTCCAGGTCGGCCAGCCGCTCCAGCCGATAGCCCCGGCCGTAGAGCGCCGCCACTTCGGCCGCGGGCACAAAGTACGGCGGGCCGCTGCCGTCGTCTGCGCCTTCGGTCTCGGCGGTGAGCAGAAGCTGCGGTGCCGTCCCGGTCAGGGCCTCGACATGCGGCGCATACCGGGCCCGCACCCGGGCAGGCAGGGCGATCAGCGCGGCGCGGTCGTAGACCGCATCCACCGGGCCCAGGAGTTCGGCCGTCAGGTCGAAGATGTCGCCCGCCCAGATCTCCACATCCCGCGCCCGGTGCCGGACCAGCGGGCCCGTGGGCGTGACCTCGGGCGCCTCGCCCATCTGGTCGAACAGTTCGGCCACGGCAACCGGGCTCAGCTCCGCCCCCGCCACCCGGAACCCCCGCGCCCGCAGCCAGCCGATGTCCACCGACTTGCCGCAGAGCGGCAGGAAGACCCGTGCCCCGGGCGCCAGACCCAGCGCGGCGAAATGTGCCGCCAGCAGGGGCTGCACGCGGTGCCAGTGGAACGGGATGCGGCCGCGGTCCCACAGGCCGGTCCAGAAGTCGCGGTCGGTCATGGCGTCACCCCCCCGGCCGTTTCCCCCCGGCCGTCACCCCCCGGCGTCGGCGCGATGGTCGGTCGGGATGGCGGGGCCGGTCAAGCGCCCGTTGACCGGCGGCGCGGGCTGTGACAGGCCCGCGCGGATGGCGAAGGCGGCGCGCAGGTCGAAGAAGACGCCCGCGGCGGAAACAACTCCGCCGCCGCGCAGCCGTGCCCGCCGCGTCGTGCGCCTCGCGGGGCGCGCCCTGCTGGGGCTGGCGGCGCTTTGGCTGGTGCTGATCCTTCTCTTCGCCGTCGTCCCGCCGCCCTTCAACGCCTACCAGATCGCCGAACGCTGGCGTCTGGGCCAGCCGCTGAAGCGGGACTGGGTGCCGCTTGAAGACATCGCCCCGGTGATGGCCCGCGCGGCGGTGGCGGCGGAGGACGCGAACTTCTGCCTGCACTGGGGCTTCGACATGGCCGCCATCCGCGCGGCGATGGAGGAAGGCGAAGGCCGCGGCGCCTCGACGATCAGCCAGCAGGTGGTCAAGAACGTCTTCCTCTGGCACGGGCGCAGCTGGCTGCGCAAAGGGCTGGAGGCCGGGATGACCCCGGTGGTGGAGCTGGTCTGGACCAAGCGGCGGATGATCGAGGTCTACCTGAACGTCGCCGAATTCGGCGACGGCGTCTTCGGCGTGCAGGCGGCGGCGCAATACCACTTCGGCGTCGACGCCCGCGACCTGTCGGCCACCCAGGCCGCGCGGCTCGCGGCCGTCCTGCCCGATCCCAAGGGCCGCGACGCGGGCAACCCCGGGTCCTTCGTCCGCCGCCGCGCCGCACAGATCGTCGCCGGCGCCGAGACCATCGCCGCCGACGGCCGCGCCGCCTGCTTCGAGGACGGCTGAGCGCACCCGCTTACATGTTGGGGTAGTTCGGCCCGCCGCCGCCCTGCGGCACCGTCCAGGTGATGTTCTGGCTGGGGTCCTTGATGTCGCAGGTCTTGCAGTGCACGCAGTTCTGGAAGTTGATGCGAAACGTCGCCGCCGCGCCCTCGCCCAGCACCTCGTAGACGCCGGCCGGGCAGTAGCGCTGCGCGGGTTCGGCGTATTCGGGCAGGTTCACCCGGATCGGGATGCCCGGGTCCTTCAGCTTCAGATGCGCGGGCTGGCCCTCGTCGTGGTTGGTGGCGCTGAAGGCCAGGTTGGTCAGCCGGTCGAAGGACAGCACGCCATCGGGCCTGGGGTAGTCGATCGGCCTGTGGTCGGCGGCCTTGCCCGTCGCCTCGGCATCGGTCTTGGCGTGTTTCAGCGTGCCGAACAGCGAGAAGCCCAGTGTGTTCGTCCACATGTCGAAGCCGCCGCCGACAAGGCTCGCGAGCAGCCCGCGCTTCGACCACAAGGGCTTGACGTTGCGCACCTTCTTCAGGTCGCGGCCGATCGCGCCCGTCCGCACCTCGGTCTCGTAGGCGGAAAGCTCGTCGCCCTGCCGCCCGGCGGTGATGGCGTCATGCGCGGCCTCGGCCGCGGCCTTGCCGGACAGCATGGCGTTGTGGTTGCCCTTGATGCGGGGCACGTTCACGAGGCCCGCGCTGCACCCCAGCAGCGCCACCCCCGGCGCCACCATCTTCGGGATCGACTGATACCCGCCCTCGCTGATCGCCCTGGCGCCGTAGGCCACCCGCTTGCCGCCCTTCAGAAGGTCGGCAACCATCGGATGGTGCTTGAAGCGCTGGAACTCCATGTAGGGATAGAGGTGCGGGTTCTGGTAGTTCAGGTGCACGACAAAGCCCACGTAGACCTGGTTGTTGTCCAGGTGGTAGATGAAGCTGCCGCCCCCCGCATTGCCGCCCAGAGGCCAGCCCATCGTGTGGGTGACCGTGCCCTGGCGGTGCCTGGCGGGGTCGATCTGCCAGATCTCCTTCATCCCCAGGCCGTATTTCTGCGGCTCGTGCCCCTCGGCCAGCGCGTATCGGGCGATGACCTCCTTGGACAGCGACCCGCGCACGCCCTCCGACAGGAAGACATACTTGCCTGCCAGGATCATCCCGGGCTCGTAGGACGGCCCCGGCGTGCCGTCGGGATTGCGCCCGAACTCGCCCGCCACCACGCCGCGCACCTCGCCCCGGTCGCCGTAGACCAGTTCCGAACAGGACATGCCGGGGAAGATCTCGACGCCAAGCGCCTCGGCCTGCTGCGCCATCCAGCGGCAGACATTGGACATGCTGACGATGTAGTTGCCGTGATTGCTCATCAAGGGCGGCATCGGCCAGTTCGGGATGCGGACCTTGCCAGCGGGGCCAAGGACGTAGAAGTTGTCTTCGGTCACCGGCACGGAGACGGGCGCGCCCCTGTCGCGCCAGTCGGGGATCAGCGCGTCCAGGCCCGAGGGGTCCAGCACGGCCCCGGACAGGATATGCGCGCCGACCTCGGAGCCCTTCTCCAGCACCACGACGCTGCGGTCGGGATCGAGCTGCCTGAGCCGGATCGCCGCCGACAGGCCCGCAGGCCCCGCACCGACGATGACGACGTCATACTGCATTTCTTCCCGCACGACCCCGGACATCGCCATCTCTCCCCGACGCTGGACGCAAGGGCATGTGCCGCAACCCCGGCCTTGCGTCAATCGCGCCGCAACGTCGCGCCCCCGGGGTGCGGCGGGGGTGCGGGGGTGCGGGGGTGCAGTTGACGGGGAAGCGCCGGGGCGACAGGGTTCGGCGCGAGACCAGCGGAAAGGGCGGGCCGTGGCAGATGCGCTGATCGTGATCGACGTGCAGAACGACTTCTGTCCCGGCGGCGCGCTGGCGGTGGCGGGGGGGGACGAGGTGGTGCCGCGCGTCAATGCCATGCTCGGCGCCTATCCCGTGCGCGTGCTGACGCAGGACTGGCACCCGCCGGGGCATCTGTCCTTTGCCGCAAGCCACCCCGGGGCCGCGCCCTTCAGCCTGACCGAGATGCCCTACGGCCCGCAGGTCCTGTGGCCCACGCATTGCGTGCAGGGCACGCCCGGTGCGGCCTTTCATCCCGGGCTGGACGCGGATGCCGCCGACATGGTGATCCGCAAGGGGTTCCGCCCGGCCATCGACAGCTACTCCGCCTTCTTCGAGAACGACCGCACCACGCCCACGGGCCTCGAGGGCTATCTGCGCGCGCGGGGTGTCGCGGCGGTCACGCTGGTGGGGCTCGCGACCGACTTCTGCGTCGCCTATTCGGCGCTGGACGCGGCGCGGCTGGGCTTTGCGGTGACGGTGCTGCCCGGGTCCTGCCGCGCCATCGACCTGAACGGCAGCCTGTCCGAGGCGATGGCGCAGATGCGGGCGGCGGGGGTGGTGCTGGCATGAAGGTTTCGTTCACGAAGCTCTGCGAAAATCCTTGACGCAAGGACAAGGGGCCCCGGTGCAGGCAAGCGATCCAGACGGCACGGCGGGGGCCCGGCCCGACACGCTGACGGCGCTCGACCGGTTCGAGGCGCGGTCGGACGCCAGCGGCCTGTTCCTGCGCTATGCCCGCGGCCGCCTGCGGGCCTTCGCCGCGCGGCAGGTGATGACGGTTGCCGGTGCTCTGGCGCTGTGGCTGCTGGTCGATCCGCTGACCGCCCTGGCCGCGCTGCTGGCGGGATTCCTGGGCGATGCGGCGGATTGCCTGTTCCTGCGGCATCTGCTGCGCAGGTTCGCCGGCGCGCGCGTGCCGCCGCGCTGGCGGCGCATCGCCACGCTTGCCGCGGCAGCGCAGGCCGCGACGATTTCGGGCTGCATCGCGCTGGCCTGGCTGCGCGGCGGCGGCACGGTGGGGATCGAGTTCTTTGCCAGCGCCTTCCTGTTCGGCGCCCTGATCGACGCGGGTCTTGCCCGCCCCCACGCCCCGGCCCTGGCCGATGCCCGCATCGCGCTGTACGTCGGCACGCTGGGCGGGCTGCTGCTGCAAGACGCCTTGCGCGCGCCGGGGGGCGGCGCCTGGCTGCAGGACCAGGCGGCGTTCCTGATCGCCACCGTCATGCTGGGCTATGCCGCGGTGCAGTTCGTCACCCACGTCGGCCGCAGCTTTGCCCGCAACCTGGCCTTCGAGCGCGACCTTCTGCGCGAACAGCACCAGCTGTCGTTGTCGCGCGAGGCGCTGGCGCAGGGCGAGGCGCGCGCCAGGCGGCTGGCGCTGGTGGCAGAGAACGCCAATGACTCGATCCTGATCTACGATGCCGACGGCCGGATCGACTGGGTGAACGAGACCTTCACCCGGCTGATCGGCTACCGGCTGGACGAGGTGCGCGGCCGCGTGCCCGGCGACGTGCTGAACGCCGACGGCACCGACCCCGAGGCGATCCGCAGCATCGTCGAATCGCGGGCCGAGGGGCGGCCCTGCCGGACCGAGATCCTGAACCGCACCCGCGACGGCCGCACCCTCTGGCTCGAGGTCTCCAGCACGCCCGTGCGCGATGCCGACGGGCGGCTGGCGATGACGATCAGTGTCGAGCGTGACATCACCGAGGCCAAGGCCCGCGCCGCCGACCTGGCCGAGGCGCGGCTGCGGGCCGAGGCGGCGGCCGAGGCCAAGTCGCGCTTTCTGGCGACGATGAGCCACGAGATCCGCACGCCGATGAACGGCGTGATCGGCATGGCCGAGCTTTTGTCGGCCACGCCGCTTTCGCCCGTCCAGCGCGACTATGTCAGCGCCATCCGCGACAGCGGACAGGCGCTGCTGACGCTGATCAACGACATCCTCGACCTGTCGCGCCTGCAGGCGGGGCGGATGACCATCGCCGCCGACCCCTTCGACCTGGCGGCGCTGATGCGCGGGGTGGGCATGCTGCTGGCGCCGCTGGCCGAGGGCAAGGCCGTGACCTTCCGCAACCTGCCGCCCGGCCACCCGCCGGTCTGGGTGACGGGCGATGCCGGGCGGGTGCGGCAGGTGCTGGTCAACCTGGTCGGCAATGCCATCAAGTTCACCCGGGCGGGCGAGGTGGCGCTGCACCTGGGGGCCGAGGACCGCGACGGCCTGCTCGCCCTCACCGCCGGGGTCGCCGACACCGGCATCGGCATCGCGCCCGACCGGCTGGAGGCGGTGTTCGACAGCTTCACCCAGGCCGACGGCACGATCAGCCGCGAATTCGGCGGCACCGGTCTTGGCCTGTCGCTGTCGCGGCTGCTTGCGCGCGAGATGGGGGGGGACGTGCAGGTGGCCTCGGTACCCGGGCAGGGGTCGGTCTTCACGCTCGACCTGACGCTGCCGCGGGCCGCGGCCCCGGCAGAGGCCGTCGCGGCCCCGGTTGCGCCGCTGCCGCGGCTGCACGGGCGGCATGTGCTGGTGGCCGAGGACAACCGCACCAACCGGCTGATCCTGCGCCGCCTGCTGGAACCCCTGGCCGTCCGCCTGACCGAGGCGGCGAACGGCGCCGAGGCGGTGGCCGCGGCGCGCGACGATCCGCCCGACGTGATCCTGATGGACATGCAGATGCCGGTGATGGATGGCCTGACCGCGATCCGCGCCATCCGCGCCGAGGAAGCCGCCCGCCAGCGGCCGCCCTGCCCGATCCTGATGCTGACCGCCAACGCCTTCGCCGAGGACCGCGAGGCCTGCCGCGCGGCAGGCTGCGACGACTTCCTGACCAAGCCGGTGCAGCGCGACACGCTCTACGACCGCATCGTCCGCCTGCTGCCGCCGGCCGACACCGCCGGGGACGGCGTCGCCGCCTGACGGCCCCGCGGCGGGCGGTTCCGGCGCGTGACGGCCGCAGACCGATCCCCGCGGCGAAGGGCGCCTCCCCTCCCCCTCGCGGGGAGGGGATGGGGGAGCCCGGCCCGCGGTGTTGCCCCGGCAACCGAGGTGGCGTCGCAGTCGAACGCGGCGAGGGGCCCCGATCCCGCTGATCCCGCCCCGGCCCTGCGTCGGGCCCGGGACGGGGTCTGCAATCACCGGGGTCTCGTCCGTGCGGAGGCGGCGCCGTGCGGGGGCGCCGGACGTGCCCGACGAAAGCTGCAGCGGCCGTGCCAGGGGCCTGCCACGGCCCGCGCGCGGCGTCAGCCGCGGTTGTGGTCGGGCACCTTCTGCGACGGCGCGATGTAGGGCCGCGTCACGTCGGTCAGCGTGACCTCCAGCGCCTCGACATCCAGCGCCACGGCGCCGTCGCCCGAGAACGTCAGCGTCAGCGTGCCGGTGCCGTCCTGCCCCGGCGCGAACTCCATCGCCATCAGCGCGATCACCGTATCCAGCGCTTCGCGCTTCAGCCCCTGGATGCGGGCACGCCGCACGTCCTCGACCGCGATCAGCGTGCGCACGCGTTCGTAGGGGCGCTTCTCGCGTTCCGCCGCCAGCCGGTCTTCCCAGCGGAAGCGGTTGACTAGCAGCGACACCTGCCGCTTGCGCCCGTCATAGCGCATGTCGCCGACCGTCAGCACGGCGTCCTGCGACAGGGCCGACAGGATGCGCAGGTCGTCCTGGTCCTGCGCGATCAGGTTCAGTGCCTTCTCGGCCGCCTCCTCGAACCGCGCGTCGCGGCTCATGCGGCGATCCGCTCGATCTCGGCCCCGCAGGCGCGCAGCTTCTCCTCGACCCGCTCGTAGCCGCGGTCGAGGTGGTAGACGCGGCTGACGACGGTCTCGCCCTGTGCCGCGAGCGCTGCCAGGATCAGCGAGACCGAGGCGCGCAGGTCGGTGGCCATCACCGGGGCGCCGCGCAGCCTGTCCACCCCGGTCACCCGCGCCGTGCCGCCGTGCACGTCGATCCGCGCGCCCATCCGCATCAGTTCGGGCGCGTGCATGAAACGGTTCTCGAAAATCCGCTCCTCCAGCACCGACACCCCGTCGGCGGTGCACAGAAGCGCCATCATCTGCGCCTGCAGGTCGGTCGGGAAACCGGGGAAGGGCTCGGTCACCACATCCACCGCCCGCACCCGCCCGTTGCCGCGCACGGTCAGCCCGCGGGCGGTTTCGGTCACCTGCACCCCGGCCTGGTCGAGCTTTTCGGCAAAGGTCCCCACAAGCTCCAGCCGCCCGCCCAGGCATTCCACCTCGCCGCCGCAGATCGCGGGGACGAGCATGTAGGTGCCAAGCTCGATGCGGTCGGTGACCACCTGGTGGGTGGCGCCGTGCAGCGCGTCGGTGCCTTCGATGGTGATGGTGGAGGTGCCCTCGCCCTCGATCCGCGCGCCCATGGCGCGCAGGCAGCGGGCAAGGTCCACGATTTCCGGCTCGCGCGCGGCGTTGCGAAGCTCCGTCGTGCCCTGCGCCAGGGTGGCGGCCAGAAGCGCGTTCTCGGTGGCGCCGACCGACACGAAGGGGAACGCGATCACCGCGCCCTTCAGCCGCCCGCCCGGCGCGCGGGCATGCACGTAGCCGTCGCGCAGGTCCATCTCGGCGCCCATCGCCTCGAGCGCCTTGAGGTGCAGGTCCACGGGCCGCGCGCCGATGGCGCAGCCGCCGGGCAGCGAGACGACGGCCTGCCCATCGCGCGCCAGCAGCGGCCCCAGCACCAGGATCGAGGCGCGCATCTTGCGCACGATGTCATAATCCGCCCGCGCCCCGTTCAGCGCATGGGACGACATGGCAAGGACCTGCCCGCGCTGCAGCGTCGTCACCTCGGCCCCCAGCGACTGCAGCAGATGCGTCATCGTGCGGATGTCCGACAGCCGCGGCGCGTTGGTCAGCGTCAGCGGCTGGTCGGTCAGCAGGGTCGCGGGCATCAGCGTCAGGCAGGCGTTCTTGGCGCCCGCGATGGGGATCGCGCCATGCAGCGCGCCGTTACCCCTGATCCGGATCTGGTCCATCCGTGTCCCCTGCCCCTGCCCCCGCGTCGTCCCGCGCCTTCGCCTGCGCCTTGCGGCGCGCCACATTGGCCCTGAGCGCGGCCTTGAGGCGGTCCTCTCGGGTCGGCGCGGGTGGTCTTGCGGGCATGCGCGGGCTTTCGTCCATGCAGCGTGTTCCTACCGCAGCCCTGCCGCGGGGTCCAGCCGCGAACCCGCGCCGACCCCCTTGCGCCGTCCCCGCCCCGCGGCTATTCCCCCCCACGCATCCGGCGCTGCCGTAGCTCAGTGGTAGAGCACTCCCTTGGTAAGGGAGAGGTCGAGAGTTCAATCCTCTCTGGCAGCACCACCTTCCCCAAGAAAATCAGTTGTTTGGCTGGAAGCGGCGGGCGCGGCTGGATCGTTACCCCGCGTTACCCCAGCCGACTCACAGCGGTTCGCCCCAGTCGGGGTCGATGTGGCAACCATTGCCACCATCCGCATCGACCACGATGCCGTTGTGGCCGCCAGCCTCCAGCGCCGCGTCGGCGATGGCCCAGCGCAGGTCCGGCACCCAAAGCCCCGCGCGCACCGTCACCAAGTAGCAAGACCCGGCATTGGAGTCACACCAGATGGTCTCAAGGCGACGAGCCATGAGTTCGGGCATCGCGTCTACGATCAGGCGCATCTTGTCCAGTTCGGCTAGCACAGACCAGCGGCTCTCGATCTGGACGCCCCGGTAGCGGAAACCTGAGACCGGGGCCTTGGTCCCGGCCTCGGCGCGGTCAATATCATACTGGCGCTGGATCAGCGCAGCCGCCTCGGGCGGCAAGTCGATGTAGTCAACCATCTTGCTCTCCTATCGGATCTCGTGCCCCACGTACACTGTCGCAGGGCACGACGAGTTCGCGCTGGCAGCAGTTACTTCTTCTTGATCGTCTCCACGACATGCGTGGACTTGCGCTGCGTTGCGACCTTGACGGGTGTGAAGCGACCAGTCGAAGCGTTGCGGCCGACTTTGAACGTTTTCGATTTCATCTTTCGATCTTTCGTTTGCGTTGGTGGGTGGGGGGCGCGCTCGCCGCACCCCCCATTCATTTGGTTGAGGGTGCCTACTCTGGGATCAGAATAGGCCACGCCCGGAAGCAATACATCTTGGCGTAGATGCGCTGGCCCGTGGTCGGGCAGGTCCGCCAGGGGCGGAACACCAACCGGAAGCCAGGCGGAACGTGAATGCGGTCAGCCATGGTCGTCAGTCCTTCGGCGGGGCGTATCTTGCCAAACCCGAAGAGCGCGCCCATTATCCTGCCCTGCGAAGAAGCTGGAATTGGCGCTGGGTCGGCTCTGCATCGTCAAGCCCCTCATGCACTGATACAGACGTCTGGAGGCTCGGGGTGCAACCTGGGCCTTCATTCGTTAGAAACCCCCGTTCTTCTGGAGGTAGCTGATGCGGTGGCGCGCGGCCTCCCACGACACGCCAAAGCGCTCCATCAGGGCGTTCTCGTCGTCAGACGAGGTGATGAAGCGCTTCGGCATCAGGATTTCAGCGGCAAACTGGTTGGCCTGCGGTTCGGCCAGCCGGAAAGCGGGGGTGCCGTCGCCCCGGCGGGCGCGGGCGAGCGGGATGTTTGTGTGCATTGCCCAGTGCCCGAGTTCATGCGCAGCGGTGAAGCGGGGCCTGCCATCCCCCCGCCACGCCCCGGCATACACATCTTCGCGGAGGCGGATGAACTCGCCCTTCGGGCAGGTGTAGCCCTCAGCGCCCTCCATTTCCGCGTGATCCGCCACCTCCAGCCTGAACCAGCCAAAGCGCTGGTCCATCACCCGCTCCAGAAGCTCCATCACGGGAAGGCGAGGATCATCCCACAAGCCAAGGCGGTGGCGGACATTGTCGGCGATGCCGCCGATTTCGGCCCACCGCCGCGCCGGGACAACAAAATCATGATCGGCGGTCATTGGCTGTCCTTCTTGCTGAGGATTTGAAAGATGCTCTTCAAGTCATCGTCCGAGAGCGAGTTCATCCGGCGCGCCATCAGGCCCGCCGTGTCCCTCGCGAGTGCAGACTGGGTGTTGATCGGCGCGCAATAAGGACCCTGTTTCGGGGGTGATCGGCGTCCAAAAGG
>CAZCPY010000035.1:0-26494 GCA_964499865.1 uncultured Rhodobacterales bacterium
CGCCAAGCTCCGCCCCGCGCCCGGTGCCGACCATGATCGAGGTCGGCGTGGCCAGTCCCATCGCGCAGGGGCAGGCGATGATCAGGACCGCGACCGCGTTCACCAGTGCGAAGGTCAGCGCCGGATCGGGGCCGAAGATCAGCCAGACCGCGAAAGTCAGCGCCGCCAGCACCATGACCACGGGGACGAACCACATCGTCACCTTGTCGACCAGCGCCTGGATCGGGAGTTTCCCGCCTTGCGCCGCCTCGACCATGCGGATGATCTGCGCCAGCATCGTCGCCTCGCCCACCGCCGTCGCGCGGAAGGTGAAGGCGCCGGTCTGGTTGACCGTGCCGCCGGTGACATGGCTGCCTGCGGTCTTCTCGACCGGCAGGGGCTCGCCCGAGATCATGCTTTCGTCGATCCAGCTTGCGCCCGATGTCACCTCGCCGTCGACCGGCACCCGTTCGCCGGGGCGAACCTCGACCAGGTCGCCGGGAAGGACCTCGGCGACCGGAACCTCGACCGCCGCCCCGTCACGGACCACGCGGGCGGTCTTGGCCTGCAGGCCGACCAGCCGCTTGATCGCCTCGGAGGTGCGGCCCTTGGCGCGCGCCTCGAGGTAGCGACCAAGCAGGATCAGCGTGATGATCACCGCCGCCGCCTCGTAGTACACGAAGTTCGACCCTGCGGGCAGCACGCCCGGGACGAAGGTCGCGACCAGCGAATAGCCGTAGGCCGCCGAGGTGCCGACCGCGACCAGGCTGTTCATGTCGGGCGTGAGCCGCGCGAGGGCGGGAAATCCCTTGCGGAAGAAACGCAGGCCAGGGCCGAACAGGACCACGGTCGTCAGCACGAACTGGATATACCAGCTTGCCTGGAGGCCGATCGTGTTCACGATCGCCATGTGGATCGCCATGGACAGGTGGCGTCCCATCTCCAGAAACGCGACCGGCAGGGTCAGGGCGGCGGCGAGCAGCACGTCACGCTTCAGCCCCGCCTCTTCGGCGGCCTTCTTCGCGGCGGTCTCATCCGCCGTGGCCAGCGCCGGGGCTGCGGCGCGCGCCTCGTAGCCCGCATCGGCCACGGCGCGGGTCAGCGCGGCAAGGTCTGCCGCGCCGGTGATGCTGGCCCGTTCGGTCGCAAGGTTCACGCTGGCCGAGGTCACGCCCGGCACGGACTTCAACGCCTTTTCCACCCGCGCGACGCAGGAGGCGCAGGTCATGCCTTCGATCGCCAGCTCCACCGGGCGGGCTGGCACCTCGTAACCGGCGTCGGCCACCGCCTTGACCAGGGCCGCCCGGTCAAGCGCCACGCCCGTCACCTCGGCCCGTTCGGTCGCAAGGTTCACCGTGGCCCCGGTGACACCGGGAACGCCCTTGAGCGCCCGCTCGACGTGGGACACGCAGGACGCGCAGGTCATGCCCTCCACCTCCAGCACCTCGGTCGAGGGAGAAGCGGTTCGCGGTTGCATGTTCATGGCGGAATCCTTCCGTGGATGCTTCGCCATCCGCACATGGGGCCTCCCATCATGGGAAGGTCAAGGAGATAATTTCCTCCGGCAGTCACGGCCTTGTGTGCTTGACCTTACAACTGTGGGAAGCCCCATATGGCGGAGCGTAGGGCGGAAATCCGAAGGAGGCACCCATGCAGTTCCACATCGAGAACATGACCTGCGGCGGCTGCGCGCGCAGCGTCACCAAGGCGATCCAGTCCGTCGATCCGGCGGCCGAGGTCAAGGCGGATCCCGGCTCGCACAAGGTTGATGTGACATCCAGCGCCTCGCGGGACCGGCTGGTCGCGGCGCTGACCGAAGTGGGCTATGCTCCGGCCTGAGCCCGCCACACTGATCGCAAGCAAGGAGAAGCATGGAATGACGAAGGCAGGACTTCTGATCGCGGCAGCTGCGGTTGCCGCGGGGATCGGCGCCGTGACGATCGGCTTTGCACAGAACGACGGCTCCATGGGCGGCATGAACATGGGCGGCATGAACATGGGCGGCATGGACATGGGGGCCGACTCGCCCTCGTCCAAGGCCTATGCCGCCGTGATGAACACCATGATGGCGAACATGATGGTGCCCTACACCGGGGACGCCGATGTCGATTTCGTCAAGGGCATGATCCCGCATCACCAGGCCGCCATCGACATGGCCAAGGTGCAGCTCGAGTTCGGCAAGGACCCGGCGATCCGCGCCATCGCCGAAGAGGTGATCAAGGCCCAGGAAGCCGAGATCGCCACCATGAAGGCCTGGCTTGCCGCCAAAGGCATGTAGGAACTCCGGCACGGACGGACCAAATCCGGGTCCGTCCGTGCCGACCCCGGGCGTCCGGCAGAGGCATGGCGGACCCGGCGTTGCGGGGCGATGCCCCGACGGTGCCCCGACGGTGCCACGAGCTCTGCGATGCAGGGCGGAAGGCACGACGGTTGCACTGCGCACCGAGCGGCGGCCGCAGCAGCTCCCCATCCCCCCAGGCCGGGCACATGCCCTGTCGGCTTTTGGCGACATCGTGCGGGCCGAATCGCGCAAAACGGTGCTGCGACCGAGGGCGATGTGCGTCCGGTCGATCGTGGTGACCGGCGATGCCGGGGGCGTGGCCGGGTCGGCGACGGACGGGCCGGGTCCAGACGAGGGTTTCGCGCAGGTGCTGCCCGACCGGAAGGCGGCGAAGGTCAGGGAGCTGCGTGCCCGGGGACTGCGGGTCGCCATGGTGGGCGGCGGGGATCGCCTTCGGCACCGGCTTTCTGTTGACCCTGGCAGTCGGGGCCGTCTTCATGTCGGCCTCGACCATCATCTTCGCCATCGTCGGCCAACTGCTGCGGCGCTACCGCGCAACCGGAGGAGCTGAAAATGTCCTACACACTGGATCGCAAGATCACCGGCGCCGATCTCGCTGACATCGAGGCGCGAACCCGGGCGGCACTGGCCGCAAGGGGCTTCGGCGTGCTGACCGAAATCGACGTGCGGGCGACGATGAAGAAGAAGCTCGATGTCGACATGCCGGGCTACCTGATCCTTGGCGCCTGCAATCCGGGCATGGCGCATCAGGCGCTGGCGATGGAGCCGAAGGTGGGTGCGATGCTGCCCTGCAACGTCATCCTGCGCGAGGTCGCGGGCGGCGTCGAGGTCAGCGCGATCGACCCGGTCGCCTCGATGTCGGCGATTCCGAACGACGATCTGAAACGGGTGGCCGGACAGGTCCGCGCGATGCTTGCCGCGGTCGTCAACGGCATCTGACGCCCCGGCTACCCCGCCCCGTGCAGGCCGTGCAGCCCGCCGGTCATGAGGACCGGCAGGATCAGCGGCGCGGCGGTGACAAGGATCAGCGCGCGCTGCCACAGGTCCCGCATCCGCCAGAGCAGGAAGGCGGTCAGCGCGATGGCCAGGCCGATTTCGAAGACGCCGAAGATCTCGCCGTAGAAGCGGGCATCCCAATAGCTGACCGGGCTGTTGAACACCCAGTCCGACAGCGGCCAGAACTGCCGCCGCGCGTCGTCGTTGTGGGTCAGGAAGTCCGCCGCGGCGTGCAGCAGGCCCGCCCCGGCAAAGGCGCGCAAGGCGGCATGACCCAGCCAGAGCGCCAGACCCAGAGCCGCGCCCCAGATCAGGAAACCGTGATCCACGGCAAAGACCGCCTGCCAGCTTTCCGAGAAGTAGAGCTGCCCGAAGACCTGGTGTTCGGGCACTCCGGCGACGCGGGTGGCCCACAGCACCATGCCGAACATCGGCAGGTCCGGCACCAGCCCGCCCGCCAGCGCCGCCAGCAGGGTCGCAGGCACCAGCGGCCGACCGAAGACGGCCGCGCCGATCAGCATGTGCGACGGCGTGTTCATCGCGAAAGGACACTCCGGCAGGTCTGGCGGCCAGGCGTCATATGACGGTGACCGGCGTGCCGATGGGCACCTGTTCGTAAAGCGCGATCACATGTTCGTTCAGCATCCGGATGCAGCCGTTCGACACCGATTTCCCGATCGACGACGGCTCGGTCGTGCCGTGGATGCGGAAGTAGGTGTCGCGCCCGTCCTTGTAGAGATAAAGCGCGCGTGCGCCGAGCGGATTGTTCGGCCCGCCGGGAACCCCGTCGGCGAACTTGGCGTAGCGGCCGGGGTCCCTGCGGATCATCGCATCCGTCGGACGCCACGACGGCCATTCCGCCTTGCGTTCGATGATTGCGCTGCCCTTGAACTCCAGCCCGGCCTTGCCGACGCCGACGCCGTAACGGATCGCGCGTTCGCTGTCGAAGACATGGTAGAGATAGTATTGCTTGGTGAAGACGAGGATCTGCCCCGGCGCATGGCGGTCGCGGACACGGACCTCGCGCGGCTGGAATTCCTCTGCCAGCACGAACGGCTGCGCGGGATGGGCACGAAGGATGCCCGGTGCGGCAAGAACAGACAGTGCTGCCCCGCCAAGAAGGAAACGTCGGGAAATCATGCTGGCTCCTGGGAAAGGACGGTGAGATGGGCTGTCCGTTCAGGAGCGCTGTCGCGGAGGGGGGGTGCGAGGGGGAAAGCTGCGGCCCGGGGACGTCACCGGCGTGATCGCGAAAAGCGTCGATCCCGAGGCTGCCGCCAAGGCGAGCAGGTCGGAAGAACCGGCCGCGACAAGCTGGCAGGCCGCGTGCCCGGACGCTTCGCCGCAGAGCATGTCCTGCAAATGCGCCGTCACTTCGTTGCCGCTCGGTCGCGTCGCAACTTCCGCGGCGCCCGGAGGCGCCAGCGCCAGCAGCGAGGCGAACAGAAACGTGCTGCAGAGAATGGCGAACACGGCGCGCATGGCGAATATTAGGCCGCGTCCATGCCGGCTGATGCATTCACATCCCGGTGAACAAGAAAAACCTCTCACGGGCTGGCCATTTCGCAACGCCCTCACCTGTTTGTGACCCGTCCTCAACCGCAAGCGATTTGACCTTCCCATGTTGGAAGGAGACAGATGGTCGCAAAAAGAGGAGCAGAACATGCGATTCAACAGACGTCTCTTCGTTGCCGGCGCGCTGGCGGCGCCGTTTGTGATCAGCCGCCCGGCCCTGGCGAACGAGGATGGGCAGGTGCGCAACAACATCTCTGCCTTTCGCACGCAGGCGTGGCAGGACCACTTCGATTCGCTCGGCGTGGGGCTGATCATCTCGGACACGAATGCCAGGGTCCTGCAGCACTGGACGAGCGACGGCCAGATGAACATTTACCCGACGTCCGTCCCTCTGACCGACGAGCTGACGCGGCGGGGCTACACCGAAGTCGTGGAAAAGCGCGTGAACCCCAGCTGGACGCCGACGCCGTCGATGCGGAAACGCAATCCCGAATGGCCGGCCTTCGTCCCCGGCGGCGATCCGTCCAACCCGCTTGGGACGCGTGCGCTGTATCTGTCGTGGCAGTACTACCGGATCCATGGCACGGATGACACGCGGAAAATCGGTCGACGCGCGTCCAACGGCTGCATCGGTCTGTACAACGAACAGATCGAGGAAATCTACGATCGCGCGCCCGTCGGCACCAAGGTAAAGCTGATCTGACGTCATGAAGGCGGCCATGCCAGGTCAGACCGGACACGGCCAGCGTTTCGCTGGCCTCCGGCGGCATGTGTCCATGTGGCTGCTTTCCGTTGCCCTCGCGTTTGGCCTGATCCTTGGCCCGTCCGCCGAAGCACGGGCCTTTGCCGAACTCGATGCCGAGGCCACGGTGGCCGGCCTCGATGATCCCCCTTCCGATGGCGGAAACCAGACGACATCCGCAGCGGCCTGCCATCCGGGCATTGCCTGCGCCGCATTCGTGGTTCCGGCAGGGCCTTCGCCCGCGCTGGCCGGCCCTTACGACAGCAGACTGCGCCCGGAGGTGGCGCAGTCGCAGCGTCGATTCGGCGGCCCGACCGTAACCCTGCCCCCGCCCCGTCACCCGGTCTGAGGGGCAGGCCGGGCGCGGGTCCGACGGCATGGCTGCGCGTGAACCGCGGCGTCTGCCGTGACAGCCGATGGCCCCCAGCCTGAACCGCGTCGGACGCGCGTGGCGCGCGACGGCCACGGTGGCCGGCCCGGCAGATCAACAAGACGAAACCGGGGGCAGTCAGGCAGATGAAACTTCAATGGACAGGCGCAACCGCGCTTGCCTCTCCCCTTGCGGCGGTGGCAGCGGCGCACAAGGGGGCGATTGGTGTCGTTCTGGACCGGATGAACGGGATGACGGCAATGAAGGACACGGTCGCGGAACGCGTGGGATACGCCGGGACGGCGAGCGGTGGTCCGGTTGCCCGCAGCACACCGGACCCGACCATGCCGGGGATCGGCCTGACGACGCCGGCCGCGGACGACCTGTTTGCGCGGAGTTCGGCCACTTGCTCGTCTTGCCGTGCGCGGTATCGCGCAGGCCGGAACTGACGATGCGGCGATTGATCCGGTTTTCAGTGATCGTTCCGGGCGTCATGGCAGGCGTCGCGGCGGGGAGTCTGGCGCTCTGGCCGATCGGAACGACAGAGCCCGCGGCCTTCCCCGCAGGCGATGCCGGGCGCGTCGCCTATCTGGCCCGCGCAGGCGGTTGCGTCTCCTGCCGCACCGATACGGCAGCGACGGGGCGCGCCCTGGCCGGGGGTGCGCCGCTGGACACGCCGTTCGGCACCTTCGTTCCGCCGAACGTCACGCCCGACCCGAAGGCAGGCATCGGCACCCGGACCCTCCGGGATCTTGCATGGGCCGTGCGGCAGGGCATCTCGCCGGCGGGTGATCCCAACCATCCCGCGTTCACCCGCTCGGTCTACTCGGGGTTCACGGATCGGGACATCGCCGACCTGTGGGAGGCGATACGGACGGTCCCGCCCGTGGCCGAGGCGGCGCCGCCGCATGATGTCCGCTTCCCCTTCGGCTTCCGCCCGGGGCCCAAGCTCCTTGCCGGCAGCGGCAGCCTTCCCGGCGGCAGCAAGGCCCCGTCGATCCTGGCGCCGGATCTTCCCGCGCGCGGCCGGACCGTCGCAAGCCTTTCCGAGGCGCTGAAATCCGGCCTGTTGCCCGGTGGGGACGCCTTCGGCGGCAGCATGGCCGACGTGGTGGCCGAAGGCACATCCTTTCTGACCGAAGCCGACCGCGAAGCGATGGCCACCCGCCTGTTCGACCCGGAAGGCCCCCGAGGCACCGGCACCCCGACCCGGCCGGAGGCCGAAGCCGCGATGGCGGGCATGGATCATTCGAAGATGGCCATGGCCGATGAAGACTAAGGTCGTGGCAATCCTTTTCACCCTCGGGGTGTTCGGCCTTGCGGGCGCATTCGTCTGGTCGGCGCTTCGGCCGATGACTGCGGACAGGGACGGGCCCTACGGCGCTGCGCCGACGGCGGCTGCGTCGGCGGTGATTTCCGAAGGTCTTCTCGATATGCAGGTCTATGTTCTTGGCAACCTCGATGTCCGGCTGGAAATCCGGTTCGCACCCGACGCGGATGCGACGGCTTCCGCGGACGCGCGACCGGAGATCAGTTTCGCCATGTTGGACATGCACATGGACGGGCTCGATCCGCCGCTCGAGCGGCTCGCTTCCGGGGAATGGCGTGCCCGGCTCAGGTTGCCGATGGCAGGGCGGTGGGTTGTCAGTGCGGGGTTCGGCGAAGAACGTGCCGAGGTCGAATTCGATGCGCGCTGATCCTGACGCCGGAAGGGCAATCCATGACGAAGGCCCTCGACGGATCCTTCGCGGTACCGGTGTCGGGCTTGCGCTCTTCGCATTGCTCGGCACGGTCACCGCCGTCTGGTCGAATCCGTTCTTCATCCGGATGACCCCGGTGGGCCCGTGGGAGTTCGGGGCCACCGCGCTGACCGCCCTGCTGGCGGGCATCACGGCTGCACTCTGGACCCCGACCTGCCGGTTGCGGACAACCGGGACCGGCGGCGTTGCCAGCTTTCTGGGCATCGCCTGTCCGACCTGCAACAAGGTTCTGATGCTGATCTTCGGCGGTCCCGCGCTGCTTGCCTGGTTCGACCCGATCAGGCCCTGGCTTGCAGCCATCGGAACCATGGTGATGGCCGTTGCGGCAGCGAACACGTGGCGTGCCTATCGGGAATACAGACGGCAGGGTGCCCTTGTCGGGCAAGCTACAATTCTCAAGGATGAGAGGTCAGAATGAGTGGGAAGACCGCGCGCAGCCGCACCTTCAGCATGCAGCCGAACAGCACCGTGATCCGGCACCTTGCAGTTGTCGCGGTGTCGGCCGGCATTGTGCTGGCCTTCGCCATGGTGCACGCACAGTGGAGTCCGATGCACCGGTGGAACCGTGCATTCGGCGACGCGTCGTTCGTTCTGGTCGCGCTGTCGATGGGGATCGGTCCGCTGGCCCGGCTGGCCCGTCCCACCGTTCGGCTGCTGAACTACCGGCGCGAGCTGGGCATCTACGGCTGCCTGCTGGCCATCGTGCATACGGCCATCATCCTCGTGGGATGGGTGCAGTGGGACCTGATGCGCCTGTTCGGCTTCGAGTGGCATCCCGAATTGCAGTACTACGTGATGTTCCAGCAGGGGTTCGGTCTGGCGAACGGAATCGGTCTGGCAGCCGTGCTCCTTGCCGGCATCCTCGCCTTGACCTCGAACAACCTTTCCCAGCGCCGGCTGGGGGCGTCGGCCTGGAAGTTCCTGCAGATGGGGGTGTTGCCGCTCTGGTGGCTGTCGGTCGCGCATGTGGCCTACTTCCTCTTCCTGCATTTCATGAGCTTTCATCGGGCGACGCCCGATCCGAACCCGCTTCAGTTCTGGTTTGTCGGACTGGTGATCGCAGTGCTGGGATTGCGTTCCGCAGCCTATCTGCGGACAATCCTGGGGCGGCAGGTTGCACCCAGGGCAGAAAAGGCGGAGGACCATGCGCCGGTCTGATCGTGACATGGCCAAGGCGGCGAAGACGACGACCCGCCGGTCGCTGCTGATCGGTGGCGCGATCGCTTCGTTGTCCGGGGTGCTTGGCGTCAGGATGTGGCAACTGGCTGTCCGCGATGCCGAGCAGTATTACCTTCTGGCGGAAGAAAACCGGATCAGCCTGCGGCTCGTCCGGCCGGACCGCGGGCGCATTCTTGACCGGACGGGAAAGGTCGTTGCCGGCAACGAACATGCCTACCGCATCACCCTCGTGCGGGAGGAAACGCGCGATGCCGATGCTGTCCTCGCACGGTTGCGTCAGCTTCTGGGGCTCGATGACGAGACGATCCAGAAGGTGGAGGCCCTGCTCGAGCGGACGCCGGGCTTCGTGCCGATCACGGTCAAGGACCGGGTCACCTGGGAAGAACTGTCGCGGGTCGCGCTGAACGCGCCGGTGCTTCCCGGGGTTCGTCCCGAGATGGTGCTGTCGCGCGTCTATCCGTTCGGCCCGGATTTCTCGCATCAGGTCGGATATGTCGGACCGGTAAGCGAAAGCGACCTTTCGGCAGAGGAGGGAGACGTCGAGCCGCTGTTGCGCCTTCCCGACTACCAGATCGGCAAGGTCGGGATCGAGCGCCGGTTCGAGCGCGACCTGCGCGGGACGCCGGGGGCGCTGCGGGTCGAGGTGAACGCCGGCGGGCGCACGATGCGCGAACTGGCGCTGGAACCGCCGGTGCCCGGGCCGGACCTGCAGATCACGCTGGACCATCATCTGCAGAACTTCATGCGCGTCCGCCTCGAGGGGCAAAGCGCCGCCGCGATCGTGATGGACGTGACGAACGGCGATCTGCTCGGCTGCACGTCGGCGCCGGCGTTCGATCCCAATCTTTTCGTCCGGGGCATTTCCTCTGCGGACTACGGAAGCCTGCGGGACAACGAATATCGGCCCCTGGCGGACAAGACCGTCCAGGGGACCTATCCGCCGGGGTCCACGATCAAGATGTCGAACGCGCTTGCCGCGCTTGAATCCGGTGTGATGGACCCGGAAGAAACCGTCCAGTGCAACGGCTTCATCGAAGTCTCGGGCCGCAGGTTCCATTGCTGGAAGAAGAATGGTCACGGCCGGGTCAACATGGTCGGGGCCTTACGCGAATCCTGCGACGTCTATTTCTACGAGGTCGCGCAGCGCATCGGGATCGACGGCATCTTCGCGATGAACGACAGGCTCGGGCTGGGCCAGAAGTACGACCTTCCGTTTGCCGGAATAGCCCATGGCAACAACCCGACGCGGGAATGGAAGCAGAAGACCTATGGCGAGGAATGGCTGATCGGCGACACGATCAACGCGTCCATCGGTCAGGGGTTCACCTCGACGTCACCGATCCAGCTTGCGACGATGACGGCGCGCCTCGCGTCCGGAACAGCCGTCCTTCCCCGCGTCGTCCGACCCGCTGGCGGGGATGAAACGGGTGGACCTGCCCCGGCCTCGCTCGGACTGTCCTCCGAGGCCCTGTTGCTTGTGCGGCAGGGCATGTTCGAGGTGTCGAACCATGAACGCGGCACCGCCTATGCCTCCCGCATTGCCGACCCGACAAGGGCGATGTGCGGAAAGACCGGGACGAGCCAGGTCTTCTCGATCACCGCGGCCGAGCGTGCCTCGGGCGTCCGGTCACAGGAGGAACTGCCGTGGAACCGGCGCGATCACGCGCTGTTCGTGGCCTTCGCACCTGTCGAGGCGCCACGCTATGCAGTGACCGTGATCGTGGAACACGGGGGCGGCGGCTCGACGGCGGCGGCGCCGGTCGCGCGCGACATCCTGCTGTTTGCCCAGCACGGCGGTCTTCCGCCGGAAGAGTCCTATCCAACCTCGCAGCGGGCACGGATTCGCGAGAGCCTGGCCCTTCTGTCGGAACGCATCCTGCCCCCTGACACGATGACCACGGCGGTCAGCAAGACGTGATGAGATCAGGATCCGTCGCAAGGACACTCCGGTCCCTTTCGATCCGGGCGGCCGGCGCTGTCCTCGCTGCAACCCTCCCCGCGTACGCATTCTTCCATGCCGCGCCAGACATCGAGCGCGGGCGCGCCGTCTACGCCGAAAAATGTGCCGTTTGCCATGGTGCGAACCTCGAGGGCCAACCCGACTGGCGATCGGCAAGGGCCGATGGCACCTATCCGGCACCGCCGCATGACGAGAGCGGACATACGTGGCACCATGGCGACGGCATGCTGATCGACTACATCAGCAGGGGAGGGCAGGCCGTGCTGGATGACATGGCGGTCGAATTCGCCTCCGGGATGCCGGGCTTCGCGGACACCCTGTCAGAAGACGACATCGTCGCCGTTCTGGACTACATCAAGTCGACCTGGTCCGATCCGGTCCGGGCGATGCAGGAGGAACGGACGCAAGCCGAGGCGTCAAACCCTTGAAGTGAGGTCCGCCGATGCACACCCTCAGGACTTCGTCGGCCCCTCTGGCGACGACGGATCGCAGCCCAACCAAACCTCATCTGGATGCACCCATGCGCACTCGACCGACCCTGCTTGCCGCTTCCCTCCTGGCCATGCTCCCGATTGCGGGGATCGCGCAGGAGATCACCGACGACCGGATCAAGGCGCTGGTCGCCGAGACCCTGCGCGAAAACCCCGAGCTCGTGCTTGAGGCTCTGCAGGCCCTCGAGCAGCGGCAGGCGGAGGCGCAGGCCGCGGCCGCGGCTGCCGTCCTGACGGATCAGCGCGCGCTGCTGGAGCGCGATCCGAACGCGCCGGTCTTCGGCAACCCCGAGGGCGACGTGACGTTGGTGGAGTTCTTCGACTACAACTGCCCTTACTGCAAGCGCGCCATGCCCGAAGTCGACGCGCTTCTGGCCGAGGACGGAAACGTCAGGCTGGTGCTGCGCGAGTGGCCGATCCTCGGCGACGGGTCCGTCTTCGCCGCCCGCGCGGCGCTCGCGTCGCGGAAGCAGGGCAAATACGCCGAGCTTCACAATGCCATGATGGGCATGCGGGGCAAGGTCGAGCCCGATACGGTGCTGCGCGTCGCGGCCGAGGTCGGGCTGGATCTCGAACAACTGAAGCGCGACATGCAGTCGCCCGAGGTCGAGGAACATATCGCGACCTCCATGCGCCTGGCCGACGCACTCGGCTTCAACGGCACGCCGTCGTTCGTGATCGGCGACCAGCTGATCCCCGGGTTCGTCGAAAAGGCGCAGTTGGCCGAAGCGGTCGATGCCACGCGAAAGCCTGAGTGATGACGCGCGGCCATGCCATGACACCGGATGCCCCGCGGCGCGGTCCAAGGTTCCTTGCGCCGGTGATCGTGGCGACCCTTTCGGTCCTGACGGGCCTGTCTTCACCGGCCTTGGCGCACGAGTTCACCGCGGCGCTGCTCGTCGTCGGCGAAAACCGGGACCTGCGCCTGGCCGACGCCGTGCGAGGTTTCCTGCTGGCCGCTGACGAACGGGACGGCCACGCGGGCGAAACCTCCGACGGTCATCTGGGCGGGGTCGATGTGCAGATCCTGCCGCTGCCGTCGGAGGCGGCCGGTCAGGTGACCGGCCTGTCGGGTGCCCCGTCGTTGCCCCCGGACGTGGTGGTTGTGCTGGCCGATGCGCCCTCGAACGGCACTGCACCCGGTGTCGATCCCGGGAAAAGTGTGATCATGACCCCCGGCGACCTTCCGGCCGGCTGGGATCAGCGCGGCGGAACGGACGGATTCGCGATGCGCTATCGGCAGGCCTATGGTGAACCCCCCGGCGAAGCGGCCGCCCTGGGCTATCACGCGGCCAGGCGCCTCGACGCGGCGATCCGCCCGCTTGATGGGGTGACACCGCGGGCGGAGCTTGAGGCGGCGCTGCGCATCACGCAGTCCGGGTTTCAATGGTGACCGGCCAGGACTGACGCCCGGGTTTCCGGACTGCAATCAGGCCTTCCTTTGCATCGGCGCCACCGCCATCAGATCCTCGATCAGCAGGGACAGAAGCGCCGGGCGTCCCGCGACCCCCGCCTTGCGATAGATGGCGTTCAGATGGGCCTTGACCGTCCCCTCGGCCGATCCGCGCAACCGCGCGATTTCGGCGATGTCGGCGCCCTTGACCAGAAAGGTGGCGATGTCCTGTTCGGACGGCGTCAGGCCCCAGCTTTCGAACATGCCTTCCATGATGTCGTGCAAGCCGCGCGCCGCGGCCGACAGGCTGCGCTCCATACGGGCGTGGCGGTGCAGCATCCGGATCAGCAGCCGCGCCTCGATGATGATGGCGACGATCAGCGTGACCGAGGCGGCCAGTTCCATCGCAAGATAGAACGACACCGAAATTCTTCCCGTCGACACCACGTCCCGCAGCCAGTCAACCAGAAAGAAGGTCGCGCTGGCGGCCTGCACGGCGATCAGCGCCACGAGGCCCGCGCTGCGCCTCGATACTTCCCAGCTTGCGGTCATTCCACGATCCTGGCGGCTTCCGGCACCTCCTTGTACCCCGTGACCATCGCTTTCGGAAGGTTCACGCCGGTCCTGCGGCTTTCCCAGATCACCGCTGCGACATGCAGGACCACGGAAATCTCGGCCCAGGTGACCGACATCTCGTGCAGGTCCTTGACCCAGCGCACACCCCAGAAGGTCAGCGTCGTCATCATCCAGCCCGACAGCGCGATGACCGCAAGCGTCAGCAGGATGTTGTAGATCATCAGAGCACCCAGCGGCGTGTGGCCAAGATGCACGCGGCGGCGACCCGAGGCGATGTCGGCGGCCTGTTCGGTCGCGGCGCGCAGGTCGGGCGGAAACGAGGCGAACCGCGCATAGCCGCGCCCGGCAAAGCCCCAGATCAGCCGCAGGCCGACCAGGCCCACGATCAGATACCCGAGCACGAGGTGCAGACCCGACGCGGTCGGCACGAACAGCGCGTTGGCCGCGAAGGCGCTGACCAGCGACCAGTGAAAGACCCGCACGGCCGGATCCCAGATCTTGAAACGCATGGCGATCTCCTGTTGGCAGGCGCCGCCGACGCGGGGTCGGCGGCGCGTTGCGGCCTCAGCCGTTTGCCGGGTTCTTCTCGACGACCATCAGCTTCTGGTCGAGGAAGACCTCCCAGGCCGAGCCGTCCTTGATCGCGTAGATTTCGAACTTGCCGTCGATCGTGCCGATCGAGCGGACGTCGTAGCCGTCCTTTTCCATGACGGCGCGGATTTCGGCCTCCTTGGCGGGATCGTTCAGAGGCACGTCGCCGGCGAAGGCCGCGCCGGACGTGAAGAACATCACGGCGACGAGGCCGGAGGTGATCTTGCTGCGAAGGGTCATGTGAGTGGTCCTGTTCAGGGCTCTGCGCCGGGATGGCCAGATGCCTGCCGAGGACATGGCGGCCGGACCGCCATACGGAAATTGGACCCGGGTTGGCTCCGCTCGAGGTTTAGACGGCGGGAAGACCCTATGTCCGCGGTTTAGGCGGCCGGATAGCGGGTGAAGGTCGAACCGCGGCCGTCGCGGCCGATCAGGATCACGTCATAGGCCTCGCGTTCCGCCTCCGGGCCCATGCCCGGAGATCCGAAGGGCATCCCCGGGACCGACAGCCCGATCGCGTCGGGCGCTTCTGCCAGAAGGCGGCGGATGTCGGCGGCGGGAACATGGCCTTCGATGGTGTAGGCGCCGGTCACGCCGGTGTGGCACGAGACCAGTTGGTCCGGGATGCCCCGCTCGCGCTTGAAGGCCGCAAGGTCGTCGAGGCCGCGTTCCTCGAAGGTGACGAGAAAGCCGCTGTCGCGCAGATGGCCGATCCAGCCGTTGCAGCACGGGCAGCCGGGGTCCTTGACGACGTGGATCGCCGCATCGCTTTCGGCGCGAAGCCCGGTCGCGCCGAAGCCGACCAGAAGCGAACCCATGGAAAGCAGCGTCCGCCGGCCGATGGTCATGGTCTCCGCCCCCCCTGGCACCCCGGATGCAAGCATACCCGGCCCGAACCTCCGCCGAAAGCGCAGAGTGCCGCCGGGCCGCGTGTTCAGCGAAACACTATTCAAGCCGCGGATCGCCGGCCTGCACCAGCAGCACGCCATAGTTCTTGTCGGCATCATCGTCGCTGATCCGGCGGGTCTTGACCCCCGGAAGCTCCGCAAACGCCTGCATCATCCGCTTGGGGAACCAGGTCATCGGCAGGCTTTCGAAGCCGGGGACGCCATCGAGCACCCGCGACAGCGCGATGGTGCAGTTCGCCTTGGGCACGGCCCCATAGGCCATGGCCCGCTGCATGATGAGGTCGGCCACCTCGGGCGAAACCTCGACGGTCTGCTCGACCACGTCGTAGGTCTCGCGGGCATGATAGTCGATGTAGAAATCCACCATCTTGGGGGTGATGCCGAAATGCACGTCGTTGCGTTCCGGGATCCGGGGATGCCGCCAGGTTCCCGCCGGATCGAACAGCACGCGCTGCGATCCGTTGATCAGCAACCCGGCATGCGCGCCGGCGCCGCTGCGCGTCGACAGCACGGTATAGAGCGTGACAGAGGTCGGCTCGGGGCTGACGTAGCGTGCCGCCGCCACCGCATCGTCCGGCGCCCAGATCGGTTCGGCACCGCAAGCGGAAAGGCCCAGCAGGGCCGCCAGGGCAAGAATCAGGTTGCGCATCGGTCACCGTCCCGTCTGTCCGGCCATGATCCCAAGGATCGCGGCAAACCCCAGTAAACCCTGCGATACTCCGAACTCAAGAACAACAGGAGCGACATGAACGCCGCAGGCCCGGACCGTGACGTTGCGGTACGGACACCAAACTGTCAGATGACGGCGCGGCGTGTTCCTGATATCTCCGCGCCATGAGAATCGGGGTTCTTCCCATCCGTGCGGTTGTTTTCGCGGCGTACCTGCTGGCCACGATCCTGCCGCTGTTCGCTGTCGCCGCCGGATTGCCGCAAACCGACGTGCAGCATGCCCGCATGATGGCCGTGGCCGGGCACACGATGCCGATGCAGGACGCCGCGACGGGCGGCGACGACGCTTCGATGCAGCTTTGCCAGCAGCATTGCCTGCAGGCGGTCGCCGCCTTGCCGAGACAGGGTCTTGTGGCTGAAGAAGAGGTCATCTTGTCGGTCGCCGTCGTCGCCGCCGACAAGAGGCTTGCATCGGTCGCGCTTTCGCCGCCGGGGCCGCCTCCGAAGGTCGCAATGGTCTGATGCGCGTGCCCGGCTCCGGCCGGCACGCGACCGTATCATTTCCGACACTCAGGAGACTTCGCATGGCTACCTTTTCCCGCCGCGGCTTTCTGGCCGCTTCTGCGGCTGCGGCTGCAACCTTCGCGCTTCCCGCCCGCGTCCGGGCGCAATCCGGGCGCCTGTCCCTGACCGCCACCACGCGCACCATCGACGTGCGCGGCAAGGCGGCCACCGTCTGGGGGCTTCTGGACGGCAACGGCAAGTCCGGCTTCGTTCTCGACCCGGGCCAACGGTTCGCGGTCGATCTGACGAACACGCTGACGGAACCGACGCTCATCCACTGGCACGGGCAGATCCCGCCGAATGCGCAGGACGGGGTTCCCGGCATTCCCATGCCGATGCTGGAGCCGGGGGAAACCCGCGCCTACGACTTTGCCGCACGGCCCGGCACGCACTGGATGCACGCCCACATCGCCGAGCACGAGATGAGATTTCTCACGGCCCCGCTGATCGTGCGGCGGCCCGAGGATCTGGCGGCCGACCGGCAGGAGGTGACGCTTTTCCTGCATGACTTTTCCTTCAAGCCGCCGGCCGAGGTTCTGGCCGAAATCAGCGGCGGCGCGTCGATGGCCGGCATGGACATGGGCAGCGGCGGCATGGGCGGCATGGGCCAGGGCGGCATGGCCGGCATGGACATGGGCAACATGGGCCAGGCCGGCATGGACATGAGCGCCATGGCCCAGGGCGGCATGGACATGAGCGCCATGGGCCAGGGCGGCATGGGCGGCATGGCGATCGACCTGAACGACTACAACTTCGACGCCTATCTTGTGAACGACCGCACGCTGGACGACCCCGAGGTGGTGCAGGTCGACAAGGGCGGCCGTGTGCTGCTGAGGATCATCAACGCGGCGGCGGCGACGGTGTTCTGGATCGACACGGGCAGCCTGCCCGGCCGTCTGGTCGCCGTCGACGGCGAACCGGTCCGGCCCCTGCCGGGGGCCCGCTTCGGCCTGGCCATGGGCCAGCGGCTGGACATCGAGGTGGACCTGCCCGGCGAAGGCGGGGCGTTCCCGATCCTCGCCCTGCGCGAGGGGGCAAGGGAACGGACCGGCCTGATCCTCGCCACCCCCGGCGCGACGGTGACGAAGATCGCCGACATGTCGGACGCCGACAATCCGGTGTTCAGCGGCGATCTGGCGCAGGAGGCCGCCCTGCGTGCGGTGACCGCCCTGCCCGACCGCGCGCCGGTCTCGCAGCCGATGCTGATGCTCGGCGGGTCGATGATGCCCTATGTCTGGACGATCAACGGACAGCCCTGGGGCACGCATATCCCGGTGACGGCAAAATCGGGCGAGCGGGTTGAGATCACCTTTCACAACATGTCGATGATGGGGCATCCGATGCACCTGCACGGACACGCCTTCCAGGTGGTGGCTGTCGGCATGGAGCGGATCGCCGGGGCGGTGCGCGACACGGTGCATGTGCCGCCGATGGCCATGGTGACGGTCGCGGTCGATGCCGGCGAGGCTGCGCGCTGGATGCTGCACTGCCACCATATCCCGCATCTCTGGGCCGGCATGATGACCGAGTTCGCCGTCTCGGCCTGACACAAGCCGGACCTGCGGCGCAGGCCGCAGGTCCGGGCCTTTCCTGCGAGGGATCGCTTCATGCCCCATCGCATCGGACGCCGCGCCGTCCTGGGTGGCCTTGCGACGCCGTGGCTGGCTTTGCCGGCTTTCGCGCGCCCGCCGTTCCGGCTGCGGCGCGACCCGCAGCCGTTGCTTTCACCTCCGATCCTTGACGAGGCGGGAGAGACCCGCAAGCTTGACGACTTCACCGGACGGGTGATCCTGCTCAACATCTGGGCGACCTGGTGCCCGCCGTGCCGGGCAGAGATGCCCGCACTCGACAGACTGGAAGCGCGGCTTGGCGGCGCCGATTTCTCCGTGGTTCCGCTGTGCATCGATGCCGAAGGCATCGCCAGAGGCCGCCAGTTCTACGACGAGATCGCCATCGTCAGCCTGCCGCTCTACTGGGCGGAACCGGTGCGCGTCCAGCTTGCGCTGACCTTCATCGGCCTGCCGACAACGCTGCTGATCGACCGGCAAGGCCGCGAGATCGGTCGCCTTCAGGGGCCGGCGGTCTGGGACAGCGATGCCGCGATCGGTCAGTTGAGCGGCCTGCTGTAGGCGTCCTCGCGAATCGCTGTCCTTGCGATCGCGGGCGTCAGCACGCTGTCCTCCCCGCGCCGCCCGCCGCGCCCGGCCGGCGACTTCGCATGCCGGACCCGGGTCGCGCATGCTGACCACTTCGACATCGACCGAGACCTCTCCCGCGCGGACGACGGTCGGCGTCACCGAGGCGCGATCACCTTCGGCCGGGGCCGCTGCCAGCCCCATTGGCATGCCGTGGTACTCCCCCCCGGGCGCAGGTTCCATGGTCGCGCCCGCCGGGGTAGGCAAGGGCGGCGGGGGCCAGCGGCGGCATCACGCCGGCAAGGGCCGGGCGCATCACAGTCTTGCCTTGATGTCGGCCAGGATTTCGGCGGCCGGGGTTCCGAAGGGGAACTGGCGCAGCCAGTCGCCCTCTGGCCCGATCAGATACAAGGCCGGGCTGTGCGCCATCGCATAGCCGTCCGGCGCGGCCGGATCTTCCTCGCGCTCATGGAAGATCTTGAAGCTGTCGGCCGCCGCCTGTGTCGCAGCCTCGTCGCCGGCAAGGCCAAGGATCGCGGGGTGGAAGGCCTTCGTATAGTCGTCGATGCCGCGGCGCCGGTCGCGTTCGGGATCGACCGAGATGAAGATCGGCTGCACCTGCGCCGCATCGGCTCCGAGATCGTCCATGACCTGCGCAACCTCGGACAGGGTTGTCGGGCAGATATCCGGGCAGTTGGTGAAGCCGAAGAAGACCAGCATGAACCGTCCGCGGAATTCGTCGCTTGACCGGATTCGGCCATCGGCGTCAGCCAGGGCAAAGCCGGGCCGGAACGCCTGCTCTGCCGGAGCTTCGGTTCTGGACTTCCATTGCACCGCGCCAAAGGCAAGCGACGCGGCGATGGCAGCGATCCACAATCCGATTTGAAGGCGGTTCAGGCGCATGAAGGGTCCGGGAACGCAGGCGTCGCACGCGTTCTAGAACCTCGGGCAACTGGAGGTTCAAGCGACGATGGCGCGGGATTTCCGGGGCAGGCGATCTTTCGCCGATCCACCGGCCATGATGAACCGGACCGACAAAGCCGAAGGGCACTCCGGCCCTGTCGAAGGCGCGAACACGCATGACTGAATGGCAACCTCAGCCCAGAAGGACGCTCGACAGCAGGTTCACGTTCAGCACGATGATGACTGCGGCGATCAGCCAGCACAGGACCGTCAGCCAGCGCGGGGCCACCATCTCGCCCATCTTGGCGCGGCTCGCCGTGAACATGACCAGCGGCACGATGGCGAAGGGCAGCTGGAAGGACAGCACGACCTGGCTCAGGATCAGAAGCTCGCCCACGCCATCGCTGCCATACAGCAGGATGACAAAGACCGCCGGGATGATGGCCAGCCCCCGGGTGATCATCCGCCGCGCCCAGGGCGCGATGCGCAGGTTGATGAATCCCTCCATCACGATCTGCCCGGCCATGGTGGCGGTGACGGTGGAGTTCAGCCCCGCGGAAAGCAGCGCCACCCCGAACAGGATCGGCGCGAGTGACGAGCCGAGCAGCGGCGCCAGCAAGAGATGCGCCTTGTCGATCTCGGCCACGTCATTCACGCCGGCGGTGTAGAAGGTCGCGGCGGCAAGGATCAGGATCGAGGCGTTGATCGTCAGCGCGAACATCAGCGCGATGGTGCTGTCCCAGGTCGCCAGCCGCAGCGCCTCGCGCTTGGACGCCAGGTCCAGCCTGTAGGCGCGGGTCTGCACGATGCCCGAGTGCAGGTAGAGGTTGTGCGGCATGACCGTGGCCCCGATGATGCCAAGCGCCAGGTAAAGCATCGTCGGATTGCCGATGATCTCGCGGCTGGGGGCGAACCCGGCGATCACCTCGCCCCAGACCGGGTCGGCCTGCGCGATCAGCACGACGAAACAGGCGGCGATCAGCGTGATCAGAGAGATGATCAGCGCCTCGATCCAGCGGAAGCCCTTGTTCTGCAGCCACAGGATCAGGAACACGTCGGCAGCGGTGATGAAGATGCCGATTTCCAGCGGGATGCCGAACAGCAGGTTCAGGCCGATCGCCGTGCCGATCACTTCGGCCAGGTCGGTGGCGATGATGGCAAGTTCGGCCAGGATCCACAGCGGGAAGGACATCCATTTCGGGAACGCATCGCGGCAGGCCTGCGCCAGATCCCGCCCCGAGGCGACAGCAAGGCGGGCGCACAGCGATTGCAGCAGGATCGCCATGATGTTCGACAACAGCGCGACGAACAGGAGCGTGTAGCCAAACGCCGCCCCGCCCGCCAGCGAGGTCGCCCAGTTGCCGGGGTCCATGTAGCCGACCGCGACCAGATACCCCGGACCGATGAAGGCGAGGAACCGCCGGAACGGCGACCGGCCGGAAGGAACGGCGATCGAGCGGAAGACCTCGGACATCGAGGGGCTGGTCGACTCGCTTCGCCACGCATTCATGCTCACTTCAAGGCTCCCGGACCGCTGGCATAGTCGGCGCACATAATATTAGCCTTGGCTAACAAACTGCAAGGCGGCTTTACTTGTCAAGCCGGACTGTGTCAAGGATCAGGGATGGAGACCGACAGCGACAGCCTGACCGATCCCTCCGACCCGGAGGCCAGACCCGTCACGCAGCGGGCCGAGGCGTTCCAGAGCGTGCGGGATGCCCGGCGGCTGGAACTGGCCGAGGACTATGTCGAGCTTGTCGCCGAACTGATCGAGAGTATCGGCGAGGCGCGACCGGTGGACATTGCGGCGCGGCTGGGCGTCACCGCGCCGACCGTCGCCAAGGCTCTGGACCGCCTCACCCGTGACGGGCTGGTCACCCGCGCGCGCTATCGGTCGGTCTTCCTGACCGAGGCCGGGGTGGCACTGGCGGCAATCTGCCGCGAAAGGCATGAGGTCGTCGTGCGCTTCCTGGTCCGGCTTGGCCTCGATCCTGCCACGGCGGAAAAGGATGCCGAGGGCATCGAACACCACGTCAGCCCGGCGACGCTGGAGCTGTTCCGGGAGTTTGCCAACGGCTGTCGGCAATAGCCGTCAAGCCTGGCAGACTGCCGCTGTCAATCGAACAGATCGCCCAGCCAGGAGCGCCGCCGCCGACCATGGCCGCCGCCATAGCCACCGTAGCCGCCGCCGTGCCCGCCACCGTGCCCGCCACCGTAGCCGCCGCCGTGCCCGCCGTGGTGGCCGCCGTAAGGCAGGTTCCTTCGGTCGTAGTCAGAAGCGGCGTAGCCGCCGTCGCGGTCGGACGATGGTCTGGTCGATGCATCGGGACCGGCGGGCTGGCGCAGCGACATTTCGATGATCTTGTCCAGTTCGCCCCGGTCAAGCCAGACGCCGCGACATTTGGGGCAATAGTCGATTTCGACGCCCGCGCGGTCGGCCATCACCAGATCGACCCGGCACACCGGACACAGAAGGCCCGCCGCAGGCTGGGCTTCGGGGGACTGCAGGGAAACGGGGGGGACGGACATCTTTGTGACCTCATGTCGCTTGCAAGCGTTTTGGCGCGCCGGGGAATCGGGTTATCGTTCGGGATTGTAGCTCAACAGGCGCAGGGCATTCAGCGTCACCAGCACCGTCGCCCCGGTATCGGCCAGGATCGCAAGCCACAATCCGGTGAGCCCGAGCACCGAGGTCACCAGGAACACCGCCTTCAGCCCCAGCGCCAGGGTGACGTTCTGGCGGATGTTGGCCATCGTCGCCCGCGCGAGGCGGATCTTGGTCGGGATGTCCGTCACCCGGTCGCGCAGGATCGCCGCATCCGCGGT
The DNA here is from genome assembly GCA_964499865.1 of uncultured Rhodobacterales bacterium. Classification (GTDB taxonomy): domain Bacteria; phylum Pseudomonadota; class Alphaproteobacteria; order Rhodobacterales; family Rhodobacteraceae; genus JANOGU01. The sequence goes on from CAZCPY010000035.1 coordinate 21,860, forward strand.
TTCCAGCGCCACGTCGGTGCCGGACCCCATCGCCACGCCGACGCTGGCCTGTTTCAGCGCGGGGGCGTCGTTGATGCCGTCGCCGACCATCATCACGCCGCCGTTGGCTGCCATCTCGCGGATCACGCGCAGCTTGTCTTCGGGCAGCATCTCGGCCTTGAACTCGGCGCCGAGGCCCGCGGCGATGGCCGCCGCGGTGCGCGGGTTGTCGCCGGTCAGGATCGTCGGCGTGATGCCCATGGCGCGCAACTGCCTCACCGCCTCGACCGCATCGGCACGGGGTTCGTCGCGCATCGCGATCAGGCCCAGTGCGGTGCGGCCTTCGGAGAGGACGGCGACCGTCTTGCCCGCTTCCTCAAGTCCCGTGGCGCGGGCAATGTCGGCTCCCTGCAACGCGCCCTGGTCGGTCGCGAAGCGCGGCGAGGATACGGTCAGCGCCCGGCCTTCGACCATGGCCGAGACGCCCTTGCCCGGAAGCGCCTTTTCCCCGGTCGCGGCCGGCAGTGCCACGCCCGCGGCGCGCTTCAGGATGGCGAGCGCGAGCGGATGGCTCGACCCGGCTTCCACGGCGGCGGCAAGGCGCACGACATCGGCTTCCGTCGCGGAGCCGAGCGGCACCACGTCCGTCACCTGCGGGCGCCCGTGGGTCAGCGTGCCGGTCTTGTCGAAGGCGACCTGGTGCACCTTCGCCGCCGCCTCGATCACCGCGCCGCCCTTCATCAGAAGGCCGCGCTTGGCGCCCGCCGACAGCGCCGAGGCGATCGAGGCCGGGACCGAGATCACCAGCGCGCAGGGGCAGCCGATCAGCAGCAGCGTCAGGCCCCGGTAGATCCAGGTGGTCCAGTCCGCGCCCGTGGCCAGCGGCGGCACAACGATCACGGCGACGGACAGAAGCACGATCAGCGGCATGTACCAGCGGCTGAAGCGGTCGATGAAGCGTTCGGTCGGGGCGCGCGATTCCTCGGCCTCCTCGACCAGCCGGATGATCCGCGCGATGGTGTTGTCCTGCGCCTCCTTGGTCACGCGGATGCGCAGCGCCGCCTCGGTGTTGATCGACCCGGCATAGACCGCAGCCCCCGGCCCCTTGGTGACGGGCACGCTTTCGCCGGTCACGGGGCTGTCGTCGACGCCCGAGGTGCCCTCGACGATCTCGCCATCCGCCGGGATGCGGTCGCCGGGGCGGGCCAGGACGATCTGGCCGATGGTCAGTTCCGACGCCGGAACCTCGCGCGTCGTGGCCCCTTCGACCAGCAGCGCAGTCTTCGGCACCAGGTTCGCCAGCGCCCGGATGCCGTCGCGCGCCTTGTTGGCGGCGACACCCTCCAGCACCTCGCCCACGGCGAACAGGAACACGACCAGCGCCGCCTCCGGCGCCGCGCCGATGAAGAGGGCACCGATGGCGGCAATCGTCATCAGGCTTTCGATGGTGAAGAACTGCCCCATCCGGGCGGCGGCAAAGCCGCGCTGCGCGACCGGCGCCACGCCGATCACGCAAGCCGCGACAAAGGCCCAGTAGCCGACCGGGCCGGGGAACAGAACCTCGACCGCCCAGGCCGCGCCCAGCAGGAGGGCGGTGAAGATCACTAGCTTGCCCTTGGCCGTCTGGAACCAGCGCTTGCCCCGGTCGGCAGGATCGTTGTGGACATGGCCGGGACTGCCGTGGCCGCTTTCGTCGGCCTTTCCCTTGGGGTGGTGGTCATGCCCGTCACCGTGGCTGTGCCCCGGCCCGTGGTCATGGTCGTGGCCATGCCCGTCGTCGTCGGAATGGCCCGGCCCGTGGTCATGCGGCGCCTTGGCCACCGCGTCGGGCATCTTGAACCCGGCCTTCTTCGGTGCCGCCGCGACGCGCGGCGCGATGCCGTAGCCCAGCGACTTGACCGCCGCCTCGATCTTTTCGGTCGGTGTGGTGTCGGGCGCGAGGTTGAGCGACAGCTTTTCCGCCATCAGCGCCACCGACACGTCGCTGACGCCGGGCATGCGTTCCACCGCCCGCGTCACCTTGGCGACGCAGGACGCACAGTCCATGCCGCTGACGTTCCATTCCAGGCGCTTTGCCTCTGCCATCGTCTGTCCTTTCATGACCCTCGGCCGCTCAGGCCTCGGGCGGGATCGCGCCGGGGGGGTTCACCTCCACCGTCGCGTGGGAGATGCCGTGTCTTTCGGTCAGCCGCGCCGCCACAAGGCGCGGCAGGGCCAGGGGGTCCGCGCCCGGCGCGGGGGTCACGTGCAGCGTCGCCACGCTGCGGTTGTCGGTCAGCGTCCAGGCATGGAAATGCGCGACCTCGGCCACGCCGGGCAGCGTGGCGATGTCGTCCATCACCGCCTTGGGGTTCAGCCCCGTCGGCGTCGCCTGCAACAGCACGAAGACCGAGTCTGCCACCAGCGACCAGGCCGAGCGCACCACCAGCACCGCGACCAGCACCGACAGCGCCGGGTCCAGCACCGTCCAGCCGGTCAGCATGATGCCGATCGCCGCGCCGATCGCGCCAAGCGAGCCCAGCATGTCGCCGATGACATGCAGAAGCGCGCCGCGCAGGTTGGTGTCGCCCCGGTTTCCCGCGCGCAGGATCAGGACGCCCGCGATGTTGACCGTCAGGCCGACCAGGGCCACGATCAGCATCGGCCCGGCCAGCACCTCGACCGGGTTGCGGAACCGCTTGATCGCCTCGACGGTGATCCAGGCGACCAGGATCAGCAGCGAGGCGCCGTTGGCCAGCGCCGCCAGCACGCGGACCCGGTGATAGCCGTAACTGACCTCGGCCGTCGCCGCCTTGCGTGCCACCCGGTAGGCGATCAGCGCCAGCAACAGCGCCGCCGCGTCCGACACCATGTGCCCGGAGTCGGCGATGAGCGCGAGCGAGCCGGACAGCCAGCCGCCCACCGCCTGCACGACGGCATAGCCCGCCGTCATGACGAAGACGAGCCGCATCCGCGCCTCGTTCCCCGCCGTCACCTCGGCGGAATGGTCATGTCCGGTTTCGTCGTGGTCTGCCGCTGTCATCCGCGTTCCGGGGTTGCCCGAATCTGTCGGTGAGCCTACCTAATTGCTCTAGCAACTATAGCTTCAAGGGAAATCTCATGCTCTCCATCGGCAGGCTGGGACAGGCGGCCGGGGTCAAGGTGCCGACGATCCGTTACTACGAGCAGATCGGCCTTCTGCCCGAGGCCGACCGCAGCGCGGGCAACCAGCGGCTCTATGGCCGCGCAACGCTCGACCGGCTCGCCTTCATCCGCCATGCGCGCGAGCTTGGCTTCTCGCTCGAGGCGATCCGCGATCTGCTCAGCCTGTCGGACAGGCCCGATCAATCCTGCGCTGCCGCCGATGCCATCGCCCGGGCACAGCTGACGGCGGTGCAGGCCCGCATCGCGCGGCTGAAGGCACTGGAAGCCGAGCTCCATCGCATGATCGACCAGTGCGCCCATGGCGCGATCAGGGACTGCCGGGTGATCGAGACGCTGGGGGACCATGCCCTGTGTTCGACGGAACACAAGCGAGAGCTTGATCCGGTCTGAGCATCGTGACCCGGCGCATCCCACGACAACGATCTTTCGCCGCATCCGCGGCTGCGCTCCGGCGCACGGTCTCGGCGCAACCTCTGTCCGGGCCGGTGCGGATGACCATCAGGCCGACCTGATCCGGAACGACCGGAAGGCCGCGCCATGAGTGGGGCGGGACGGCTGGTGGTGACCGCGCCCGTCGCCGGGGCGGCCACCTGGGGCGCGGGGGTTGGCCGCAGGACAGCGCGGCGTGACGGTATCGGGGCGGCGCGAGGCGGCGGCCCCACAGGCGGCGATGCCGACCGGGCGCGGCGGCGGCGGCCACGCCGGTGGCACAGCCAGGGGGACCGTTGATCTGCTGGCGGCATCCCGACGCGTTGCCGGACTGGTCGGCGACCGAGAAACAGACGGCAGACGGGCGGGCCTTTCTGCCGCTGCAGGCAGGCGTGGATGCCGCGCTCGATCCGAAACCAGCCTCTGCCTTGGCCGAAACGGGCGACGGGACGGGCCTCTGCTGCCGCGCCGCGATGGGACTGACCGCTTCCTCTCCGGTCTCGAAAAGGGATTCCATGGAGTTGGACTACCTCCCGGTCCATGAGGGCGAGGACAGCGACGACGGCACGGCCACGGCAGTGCAGGCCCCGCCGGCGGAAACCCTGCGCGCGGCGGAACTGTGAAGCTGGAAGAGCGCCGGGTCAGCGTGATCGCGCTTCGCGCCGATGCCTTCGTCGAGACGGTGGCCGACGTGACCACCGGCGACACCATGTCGGCCGGGGCGCCCATGGTGACGCCACATGCGCCCACGGTAGCGTCGGACGTTGCGCCGTTCATCTCGGACGTGCGTGCCGAAGGTCCGCGAAGGGATGGCGCGCGGCCAAGACTCGAGAACCTCGGCGCGCCGGTCGTGCAGGTCCCGGACGGCGCCGTCATCGACACCGGCGACAGGCAGGCATCTCAAGCCCCCTGATGGAAGACAAAGGACCGCATCGACACCGACCCGAGGTCGATCGCATCGGTCATGAAGGTCAGCCGGTCCTTGGCGTCCGACGCCCCGGCGATGGTCAGCGCGGGCATGTAATGGTTGTCAAACAGCATCGAAACGGGACGCCCGATCGGCGTCCAAAGGGGACCCCGGTA
>CAZCPY010000036.1:0-26037 GCA_964499865.1 uncultured Rhodobacterales bacterium
GCGCCGACGTGCTGGCCCGCACGCTGGAACGCTGCGCGGTCAAGGTCGAGATCCTGGGCTTTACCACCCGCGCCTGGAAGGGCGGGCAGAGCCGCGAGAAGTGGCTGGCCGCCGGGCGGCCCGCCGGTCCGGGCCGCCTGAACGACCTGCGCCACATCGTCTACAAGTCCGCGGATGCGCCCTGGCGGCGGGTGCGGGCGAACCTGGGCCTGATGATGAAGGAGGGCCTGCTCAAGGAGAACATCGACGGCGAGGCGCTGGAATGGGCGCACCGCCGGGCCGTGGCGCGGCGCGAGGCGCGCAAGATCCTGATGGTGATTTCCGACGGGGCGCCGGTGGATGATAGCACGCTGTCGGTCAACCCCTCGAACTTCCTGGAAAAACACCTGCGCGACGTGATCGCCATGGTGGAACGCCGCCGCGCGGTGGAACTGATCGCCATCGGCATCGGCCATGACGTCACGCGCTACTACCAGCGCGCCGTGACGATCACCGATGTGGAACAGCTTGCCGGCGCGATGACCGAACAGCTTGCGGGCCTGTTCGAGGTCGATCCCAAGAAGCGCGCCCGCGCGCTTGGCCGCCGCGCGGCCTGATCCTGCGGGGGGCCCATGTTCCAGACCTTCGAGACCACCGCCGCGCCCGAGCAGGGCCCGCCCCGGCTGGCCGCCCTGCGGACGGCGCTGGCGGGGGCGGGGCTGGCGGGGTTCCTGGTGCCGCGCGCCGATGCGCATCAGGGCGAATATGTGGCAGCGCGGGACGAACGGCTGTCCTGGCTGACCGGCTTCACCGGGTCGGCGGGGTTCTGCATCGTGCTGCCGCAGGTGGCGGGCGTCTTCATCGACGGGCGCTACCGCGTGCAGGTCAAGGCGCAGGTGGCGGCAGACTTCACCCCGGTGGACTGGCCCGAGACGAAACCCGGCGACTGGATCAGGGCGCATCTTGACACCGGTCAGATCGGGTTCGACCCCTGGCTGCACACGGTCGAGGAGATCGGCAAGCTTGAGACGGCACTCGAGGGAAGCGGCATAAACCTTATCCCTACAAGCAATTTCGTCGATTCGATCTGGCCAGACCAGCCCGCCCCTCCGGTCGGTGCGGCCTTCGTCCATCCCGACACCCTGGCCGGGCGAACTGCCCTGGACAAGCGGGCGGACCTGGCCGGGGGTCTGCGCAGGGCCGGGCACCGGGCGGCGGTGCTGACGCTGCCCGACTCGATCTGCTGGCTGTTGAACATCCGCGGCGCGGATGTGCCGAAAAACCCGGTGGTGCAGGGCTTTGCCGTCCTGTCCGACAGCGGCCGCGTCACCCTGTTCGCCGACCCGGCCAAGGTCGGCGACACGCTGCGCGCCCACCTCGGCCCCGAGGTCACGCTGCTTCCGCCCTCGGCCTTCGTCCCTGCGCTGCGCAGCCTGCAGGGCCCGGTGCGGGTGGACCGCGCCACGGCACCCCTCGCCGTCAGCCGCGAGCTTCTCGCGGCAGGCGTGGAGGTCGCCTTCGCCGACGACCCCTGCCGCCTGCCCAAGGCCTGCAAGACCGCGGCCGAGATCGCCGCCACCCGCGCGGCGCATCTGCGCGACGGGGCGGCGGTGACCGAGTTTCTGGCCTGGCTGGACGGTGCGGACCCCGCGGGCCTGACGGAAATCGCCGTGGTGCGCGCGCTGGAGGGCTTTCGCCGGGCGACGGACGCGCTGCACGACATCGCCTTCGACACGATCTGCGGATCGGGGCCGAACGGCGCGATCATCCACTACCGCGTGACCGGGGCGACCGACCGGCGGTTGCGGACGGGCGAGCTTCTGCTCGTCGATTCGGGCGCGCAGTACCGCGACGGCACGACCGACATCACCCGCACCATCGCGCTGGGGCCCCCGGGGGCCGAAGAGGCGGATGCCTACACCCGCGTGCTGCAGGGCCTGATCGCCATCTCGCGCGCGCGCTTTCCCCGCGGCCTCGCCGGCCGCGACCTCGATGCGCTGGCGCGCCAGCATCTCTGGGCGGCGGGGATGGACTACGACCACGGCACCGGCCACGGCGTCGGCGCCTTCCTGTCGGTGCACGAGGGGCCCCAGCGGCTGTCGCGGCTGTCGGAGGTGCCGCTCGAGCCGGGCATGATCCTGTCGAACGAACCCGGCTACTACCGCGAGGGCGCCTTCGGGATCAGACTCGAGAACCTGATCGTGGTCGAGGAGGCACCGCGGGGCGTGGACGACCGCAGGCAGTTGCGGTTCGAGACGCTGACCTTCGCCCCCTTCGACCGCCGCCTGATCCGCGCCGACCGCCTGTCGCCCGACGAACGCGACTGGCTGAACGCCTATCACGCCGCAGTCGCCGCGAAGATCGGCCCGCGGCTGTCTGCGGCCGCACGGGACTGGCTTTCCGCCGCGACCGCCCCAGTTTGACGCCGGAAAGAGGAGACCGCCCGATGCCGCATGTCACCGTCACCCCCGCGCCCGGCACCTGGGTCGCCCGCACCGGCGGCGCGGTGATCGCCGAAAGCCGCAATGCGCTTCTGCTGCACGAAGGCGGGCGGCCGCCGGTCGTCTACTTTCCCCGCGCCGATGTGGCGACGGCGATGCTGGACCGCACCGACCGCGGCTCGAGCTGCGGCTTCAAGGGGCAGGCGAGCTATTTCTCGATCGTCACGCCCGACGGGCGGATGGAGAATGTCGTCTGGTCCTACGAGACGCCCAGGGACGAGGTGGCCGCCATCGCCGGGCACCTGGCCTTCTACCCCGCGGTGACGGTGGAGCGCGTCTAGGCGACCGCGCGGATGCGGGCGACCATCGCCCGCAGGCCGTTCGACCGCTGCGCCGACAGGTGCCTGTCCAGCCCCAGGCGCGCCAGTTCCGCCCCCGCATCGACCGCGCGCACCTGATCGGGCGTCAGCCCCGCATAGAGCGCGTGCAGCACGGCGATCAGGCCGCGCACGATCATCGCATCGCTGTCGCCGTGAAAGTCGAAACGGCCGCCCGGCATCGGATGCAGCCAGACCTGGCTGGCGCAGCCGGTGACCCTGGTGGCCTCGGTCTTCAGCGCCTCGGGCATCGGCGGCAGGGCGCGGCCAAGCTCGATCACATGGCGGTAGCGGTCTTCCCAGTCGTCCAGGAAGGCGAAGGTCTCGGCGATGTCTTCGAACGCGGGGCTGGCCATGTCGGGCGAGGTAGCGCCCGCGGGGCGAAAGGTCCAGCGCGCGGCTTTTCATCCGGCCCGCCTTGGGCTACCCAAAGGCGGAACCTCGACACCACGGGCCGAAGATGCGCGTCACCCTCCTCGCTTCCCTTGCGGCGCTGATGCTGCTGTCGGCCTGCGGGTCGCGGCTGAACCCGGTCAACTGGTTCGGGCCCCGCGAACAGGCCGAACGCAAGGTGGCGGCGGAAAGCGGCATCCCGGCGGCGCTGGCGGACCAGCGGCTGCCGGTCCGCCAGGTCACCCGCGCGGTGCTGGAGCCGATGCCGGGCGGGGTGATCCTGCGCGCCACGGGCCTGCCGCCGACGCAGGGCTACTGGGATGCCGAACTGGTGGCCCGCCCGGTGGACGAGAACGGCATCCTCGTCTTCGACTTCCGCGTCTTCCCGCCGGTCACGGATCAGCCTGCCTCGACCGAGGTGTCGCGCGAGGTGGTGGTGGCAACCTTCATTTCCGACATCCGGCTGGCGCAGGTCGCGGGCATCGTCGTGCAGGGCGAGACGAACAGCCTGTCGCCGCGGCGCTGAGCGCGCGCTACAGCCGCACCACCTTCACCGACTGCCCCTTCGCCGTCAGCGCGATCTCGCCGCGGCAGAGGCGCAGCGCGTCCTCGCCGAAGACCTCGCCGCGCCAGCCGCGGGTCAGCGCACCGTCCAGCGCGCCGCCCGCCATCGCGTCGAGATCGGCGGCCGAGGCGATCAGGCGGGGGGCCACGCCCAGGGTCTCGGCCTTGGCCTTCAGCAGCACGCGCAGCAGGTCGGCAAGCGCGGGGTTGACCTGCGGCTGGTCGCCGTCAGCCGGCGGCCTGGGCAGCGCCTCGGCCGGCAGGGCCATCGCCGTCCTGACCGCCGCGAGGATGCCGTCCGCGATCTCGCCCCGCCGCCCCTCGCGCAAGAGAAGCCGCGATTTGCCCAGGTCTTCGTGCGTCGCCGGGCGGGTGGAGGCGAGCTCCAGAAGTGCGTCGTCCTTCAGCACGCGCGACCGCGGCACGTTGTCGCGCTGCGCATGGGCCTCGCGGAACCGCGCCAGTTCGCGCACCACGGCCAGGAAGCGGCCGGAGGTGGAGCGCGTCTTGATCCGCGTCCAGGCATCCTCGGGCGTCACGGTATAGGTCGCGGGGTCGGTCAGCAGCGCCAGTTCCTCGGCCACCCAGGGCGCGCGGCCGTTCTTTTCCAGTTGCGCGGCCAGGCTTTCGTAGATCACCCGCAGGTGGGTCACGTCCGCCAGCGCATATTCCGCCTGCGCCTCGGTCAGCGGGCGGCGCGACCAGTCGGTGAAGCGCGAGGTCTTGTCGAGCGGCTGGTGCGCGATGCGCCGCACCAGCGTCTCGTAGCCCGCCTGTTCGCCATAGCCGCAGACCATCGCCGCGACCTGGGTGTCGAACAGCGGCTTGGGAAAGACGCGGCCTTCGACCCAGAAGATCTCCAGATCCTGCCGGGCGGCGTGGAAGACCTTGACCACCGCCTCGTCGCGGAAGAGGTCGTAGAGGGGTTCAAGGCTCATCCCCTCGCCCAGGATCGGGTCGATCAGCACCGCCTCGCCGGTCTTGCCGGGCAGCGCGGCCTGGATCAGGCACAGCCTTGACCAGTAGGTGCGTTCGCGCAGGAATTCGGTGTCGAGCGTGACATAGGGGCACTGACGGGCGGCGGCGCAGAAATCGGCAAGGTCTTCGGTCGTGGTGATCGTGCGCATGGGCCATCCTTCGGTGCGGGGTCATCCCGCGGCTCAGGGCCGCTATAGGGGGCCGTGGCCACGATGAAAAGCCCCGACGCAGGGCGCGCCCGGCACTGGCGCGGGGCGGCGGGATGCGCGAGGCCTTGGCGCATGGGACAGGGAATCGCCATGCCGCCGCGGCGGATCGCGCATCTGATCGTCGCGCTGGGGATCACGCAGGTCGTGGGCTACGGCACGCTGTACTACGCCTTCGGCGTGGTCGTGGCGCGGCTGTCGGGCGACCTCGGCATCGGCCAGCCCGCGGCCTTCGCCGCCTTTTCGCTGGCGCTGCTGGCGGGCGGGGCGGCGGCGCCTTTCGTCGGGCGGGCGATCGACCGGCACGGGGCCGCGCCGGTGATGGCGGCGGGGTCGGCGGGGGCGGCGCTGGCGCTGGCGGTCCTGTCGCAGGTGCAGGGGCTGGCGGGACTGGTGGCGGCGCTGCTGCTGGCCGAGGTCGTGGCGGCCATGGTGCTGTACGACGCGGCCTTCGCCGCGCTGGCGCAGGGGGCGGGGGCGGCGGGGGCACGACGGGCGATCACGCTGATGACGCTGATCGGCGGCTTTGCCTCGACCGTCTTCTGGCCCCTGACGCTGCTGCTGGCCGAGGCTTTCGGCTGGCGCGGGACCTACCTCGCCTTCGCCGCGCTGCATCTGGCCGTCTGCCTGCCCCTGCACCTGACCCTGCCGCGGGCCGCGCCCGGGGCGGCCGGGGCGGCCCCGCCCGCGCCGCCCTTCCCGCCGCTGCCGCCAGAGCGGCACGGCGCTGCGATGCTGTGGCTGGCGGTGGCCTTCGCGCTGTCGGGCGTGGTGCTGTCGGCCTTTGCGGCGCAATGGGTGCCGGTCCTGGTGGCGATGGGGCTGGCGCCTGCCGCGGCGGTCGCGGCGGGCGCGGTGATGGGGCCCGCGCAGGTCGCGGTGCGGGTGATCGACCTCGCGTTCGGGGTGCGCCACCATCCGATCTGGGCCGCGGTGCTGGCGACCGCGATGCTGGCCGCGGCGATGGCGGTGCTGTGGCTGGCGCCGCCCGGCCTGGCCGCGGCCATGGCCTTCGCGCTGTGCTTCGGTCTGGCCAGCGGGCTGAGCAGCATCGTGCGCGGGACCGTGCCGCTGGCGCTGTTCGGGGCCGTTGGCTTCGGCGCGCGGCTGGGGCGGCTGGCCGCCACGCGGTTGGCGTCCGGGGCGGTCGCGCCCTTTGCACTGGCGCTGTCGCTGGCCTGGCTGGGGGGCGGGGCCACGGTGGCGCTGGCGGGACTGTTGGCGCTGGCGGCGCTCGCGGCTTTTCTGCGGGTGCCGCGGGCGGGGGGCTAGAGTTCCAGCACCCCCGGCGCGCCCTCGGCCAGCCGCCGGACGACGGCGGGGTAAAGCCGGTGCTCGGCCTCCAGCACCCTTGCGGCCAGCGTCTGGGGCGTATCCCCCGGCAGGACCGGCACCCGCGCCTGGCCGAGGATCGGCCCGGCGTCGAGGTCGGCCGTCACCCGGTGCACGGTGCAGCCCGCCTGCGTGTCGCCCGCCGCGAGCGCCCGGGCGTGGGTGTCGAGGCCCGGGTGCTTCGGCAGCAGCGAGGGGTGGATGTTCACCAGCCGACCTTCGAAGCGGGTGACGAAGGCGGGCGTCAGGATGCGCATGAAGCCGGCAAGGCAGATCAGGTCGGGCCGTGCGGCCTCCAGCACCCCCGCCAGCGCGGCCTCGAAGGCGCCGCGGTCGCGGTGCGCCCGGTGGTCCACCACCGCCACCGGAATGCCGCGCGCGGCCGCCTTGGCCAGCCCCCCCGCGCCGGGGACGTTCGACACCACCAGCACCGGCCGCGCCGGATGGTCGCCCGTCATGCTGTCGGCCAGCGCGGCCATGTTCGAGCCGCCACCCGAGATCAGGATGGCCGCGCGGATCACGCCAGCGTGCCGCGGTACCGGACCCCCTGCCCCGGCACAACGCGGCCCAGGGCCACGACGCGCTCACCCTGCGTGGCGAGCAGCGCCGCCAGCGGCTCGGCCCGGTCGGGATCCACCGCCAGCACCATGCCGATGCCGCAGTTGAAGGTCTTGAGCAGTTCGCCCCCGGTCATCCCCGCCGTGTCGGACAGCCAGCGGAATACCGGCGGCAGGCGCCAGGCGGTCAGGTCGATCTCGCAGGCCAACCCATCCGGCATCACCCGCGGCGGGTTCTCGGTCAGCCCGCCGCCGGTGATGTGCGCCGCGGCATGCACGCCCCCCGCCCGGACCGCGGCCAGCAGGGGCCGCACGTAAAGCCGCGTCGGCGCCAGCAGCACGGCCCCCAGCGTGCCCTCGGCCCAGGGGCAGGGATCGGCCCAGTCCAGCCCCGCCCGTTCCACCACCTTGCGGACAAAGGAATAGCCGTTGGAATGCACCCCGTCCGAGGCGAGGCCCAGAAGGATGTCGCCCTCGGCCACGCCCTTGGGCAGGTCGCCGCCGCGTTCCATCGCACCGACGGCAAAGCCCGCAAGGTCGAAGTCCTGCCCGTGGTACATCCCCGGCATCTCGGCCGTCTCGCCGCCGACCAGCGCCGCGCCGCAGGCGGCGCAGGCGCGGGCGATGCCGTCGATGACGCGGGCGGCCTGGGCCACGTCCAGCTTGCCGGTCGCGAAATAGTCGAGGAACAGCAAGGGCTCTGCCCCCTGGCAGACCAGATCGTTGACGCACATCGCGACGAGGTCCTGGCCGATGGTGTCCAGCGCGCCGGTGTCGATGGCGATGCGCAGCTTGGTGCCCACGCCGTCGGTGGCGGCGACCAGGATCGGGTCGCGGTAGCCCGCCGCGCGCAGGTCGAACAGCGCGCCGAAGCCGCCGAGACCCGCCATCACCCCCGCCCGGCGCGAGGCCGCGGCGGCGGGCTTGATGCGTTCGACCAGCGCATTGCCCGCGTCGATGTCGACGCCGGCCTCGGCATAAGTCAGACCCTTGTGCGACATGGCATGCCCCCCTTGCGCCGGCTGCGGACCCCTTAGGCCAAGCGCGCGGGGGGCGCAACGCGGGCTTGACGCGGGCCCTGCCGTCTGCGACCCCCGGCCCACGGCCGGGCCTGTAGCTCAACGGTCAGAGCAGGGCGCTCATAACGCCTTGGTTGGGGGTTCAAATCCCTCCGGGCCTACCACCGCCCCGGGGTCGAACTGCCCCGGAAAGAAGGCCGCCGCGCAGGTCAGCACGGTCGCCAGCGCCTCGTCGCGCGAATAGGGGGCTTGCATGGTCATCAGGTCCAGCCAGACGCCTTCGGTCGTCACCCGCAGCACCCGGGCGATGCGCGCGGCGTTCCCGCCGCGGCCGCTGTCGGCCAGAAGGGCGGCGCAGATCGCCTCCAGTGTGTCGTTGTAGTCGGCATCATTCGAGCCGCATTCCTGCTGGTAAAGCGGACGCGACTGCGCCTCGCCCCAGAAGCTGCACCAGGCGGCCAGCCGCGCGGGCGTGCAGATCGCGGGGTTGAAGTCGGCCCGCAGGATCGCCTCAAGCCGTGCCGCGGGCGAAGGGCCCGCCCCGTCCAGCGCCGCGTGCCAGTTGGCGGAATATTCCTCGGCCAGGTAGGCCATGGTCTCGGCCAGCAGCCTTTCCTTGGTCTCGAAGTGGAAGTTGACCAGGCCGTGGCTCAGGCCCGCCCGTTTCGCGACGGCGGTCAGCGTGGTGCGGGCATAGCCCATCTCTGCCAGCGTCTCGATCGTCGCCTCGATCAGCTGCACCCGGCGCGCCGGACGCGACTGCTTGCGCGGCGGCGGGGGCGGCGGCGGGGGCGGCGGCGCGGCAGGGGCTTGGGGCAGCGGTTCGGTGTCCATCCGGGGCCTGAACGGGCAAGGGGCGGGGCGGCGGCGGGGCGATGCGGCAGATGTAAGCGCTTCCGCGGGAATTGATAGGGGTGGACTGCGCCGGATTCTGATTGACAGCACAGTCAGAATCCGGCCATTCTGACTGCCAAGTCAAAATCCCCTGCCCCGGAGACCACGATGCCCGCCCCCCGCGACCTGACCCGCTGCAACGCGCAGTTCAAGCGCGCGCTGACGCGGCTGCCGCTCGGCGTGTCGTCGTCGTTCCGCTACTGGGGCGACGACCGCACGCTCTATGTCGCCCGCGGCAAGGGCGCCCGGCTGTGGGACATCGACGGCAATGCCTATGTGGATTACCGGCTGGGCTATGGCCCGGCGATCCTGGGCCATGCGGATGACCGCGTGGATGCCGCCGCGCGGCGCGGGATGGAAGTCGGCGGCGTCTTCGCGCTGGCGACCGAGCGCGAATTCACCGTGGCCGACCGGCTGTGCCGCATGGTGCCGGGGATGGACCTCGTGCGCTTTTCCAACTCCGGCACCGAGGCGGTGATGGCCGCCCTGCGGCTGGCCCGCGCGCATACGGGCCGCGACGACTACCTGCTGGTCGAGGGCGGCTATCACGGGTTGTTCGACGCGGGCTTCTGGGGCGTCAGCCTCGACACCTGGGACCCCGCGCTTGGCGACCCGCAGATCGCGCCCTGGTCACGGGGCGTGCCCTCGGGCCTGCGCCAGTTCGTCCATGTCACGCCGATGAACGACCCCGCCCGGCTGGAGGAGGTATTCCGCCGCCACGGCGACCGCATGGCGGCGATGCTGATCGAGCCGATCCAGGGCAACTGCTGCGGCATCGCCGCCGGCCCGGACTATGTGAGGCGCGCCCGCGAGCTGTGCACGAAACACGGCGTCCTGATGATCATGGACGAGGTCAAGACCGGCTTTCGCGTGGCCCGCGGCGGGGTGCAGTCGGCTCTGGGCGTCACACCCGACATCGCCACCTTCGCCAAGGCGATGGCGAACGGCTACCCGATCGCGGCCGTCGCCGGGCGCGCGGAGGTGATGCGCAGCTTTCGCCCCGGGGCGGCGGCGCATGGCGGCACCTACACGGCGCATGCCGTCAGCCTCGCCGCGGCCGAGGAATGTCTGCGCATCCTCGACGAGACCCCGGCGCTGGAGACCATCGCGGCCTATGGCGAAGGGCTGAAGGCGGGCCTGTCGGCGATCCTGTCGCGCCGCGGCGTGCCGCATTCCTTTGCCGGGCATCCGTCGATGTTCGGCCTGTTCTTCGCCGAGACCCCGCCCGACAACTACCGCGACTGGAAACGGTCGGACTACACGCTTTACGACCGCGTGGCGCACCACCTGCACGACCTGGGCATCCTCTGCGAACCCGACAGCCGCGAGCCCTGGTTCATCTGCGAGGCGCATGACGACGCCTGCCTGGCCGAGACGCTGGCGGCCTTCGAGACCGCGCTCGACATGGCGTTGCAGCACACCGCCACCGCGATCCCGGCGCAGACATGATGGACGCCATCGTCATCGGCGCGGGGCACAACGGGCTGGTGGCGGCCTGCTATCTCGCGCGCGCGGGCCTGCGCGTGACGGTGGTGGAAAGGAACGACTGGATCGGCGGCGCGGCGGTCAGCCGCGAGATCTACCCGGGCTTCCTGTATTCCAACTGCTCCTACGTCGCCTCGCTGTTCCGGCCCGAGATCATGCGCGACCTCGAATTGCCGAAGCACGGATTGCAGATCCTGCCCTATGAGGGCGGCGCGGTCTTCACCCGGTCAGGCGGCTATCTGGCGATGTACCGCGACCACGACGCCAACCGCCGCGAGTTCGCCCGCTACAGCGCCCGCGATGCGGAAGCCTACGACCGCTACAGCCGCGACATCCTGCGCTACTGCCGCTTCATCCGCCCGATGCTGCTGCGCACGCCGCCGGACCCCGCGTCCTTCCGCCCGCGCGACGTGCTGGAAATGGCCTGGCTGGCCCGCCGCATGGGCGAGTTGTCGGGGGCCGAGGCGGCGCGGATGGTCCGCTTCTGGACGATGAGCGTGGCGGATTTCCTCGACGACTACTTCGAGCACCCGGTCATCAAGTCCTACCTCGCGGTGTCCGGCATCATCGGCACCGCGCTGGGGCCGATGTCGCCGGGGTCGGCCTATGTGCTGCTGCACCACTACATGGGCGATGTGGACGGCAACATCGGCGCCTGGGGCTTTGCCCGCGGCGGCATGGGGGCGATCACGCGGGCGCTGACGGCATCCTTGCAGGCTGCGGGCGGCGAGGTCCGCACGGGCCACGCGGTGCGCCGGATCCTCGTGCGCGACGGCCGCGTGCTGGGGGTGGAGCTGGACAACGGCGAGGAGCTGCGCGCCACCCGCGTCCTGTCGGGCATGGACGTCAAGCGCACCGCGGCGGCGGTGGACCAGCGCCACCTGCCCGAGGATTTCCTGCGCGGGGTCAGGCGGTTCAAGACGCGGGGATCGTCGGGCAAGCTGAACATCGCGCTCGATGCAGCGCCGGTATTCCCCGCCCTGCCCGAAGGCGCGCCGATGCTGAAGGGCGACCTGCACTTCACCGACAGCGTGGAACGGATGGAGCGCGCCTATGACGACTGGAAGGCCGGCCGCTTCAGCCGCGACCCGTTCCAGGACTGCATGATCCCCACCATGATCGACCCCACGATGGTGCCGCAGGGCAAGCATTTCATGTCCTGCTTCGTCCAGTATGCGCCCCCCAAAATCGGCGGCCAGCCCTGGACCGACGCCGACCGCGACGCCTTCCGCGACACCTGCCTTGACCAGATCGAGACCTATTCCCCCGGCTTCAGGTCGCGCATCCTGCATGTCGAGACGCGCACCCCGCGGGAGCTGGAGGCCGAGGTCGGGCTGACCGAGGGCAACATCTTCCAGGGCGAGCTGACCTTCGACCAGCTTCTGTTCAACCGCCCCGTGCCGGGGCATGCGCAGTACCGCCTGCCGGTGCGGGGCCTGTGGCTCTGCGGCTCGTCCGCCCATCCGGGCGGCGGGGTGATGGGGGCGCCGGGGCGGAACGCGGCCTCCGAGGTGCTGGCCGCGGCGCGCAAGGGCTCGGACATGAGGGATGCCTATGCCGTGCTCTGACGCCCTGATCCTGGGGGCCGGGGCCAATGGCCTGGCCTGCGCCCTGCGCCTTTCGCAGAAGGGCTGGCGCGTCACGGTGCTGGAGGCCGCTGCGGTGCCCGGCGGCACCACGGCGGTGATCGAGCCCGCACCGGGCTTCCGCGCGCCGCTGGCGCATCTGCTGCACGGGCTGGACGGGCGCGTGGCGCAGGCCATGGGCCTGCCGGGCGCCGACCGGCGGGCGGCGCTTGGGACGACCGCGCTGTCGGCCACGGGTGCGCATCGCCGCATCCGCGGCGGCAAGGCCGACGGCCCGGACGCCGCGGCCTGGGCGACCCTGCACGCCCGCCTGACCGGGATCGCGACCGCGCTGGCCCCCCTGCGGCAGATGGCCCCGCCGGTGCTGGGGCGCGGCAATCCCTGGGGGCGGCTGGCCGGGGTCGCGCTGGCCCTGCGCCGCCTCGGCAAGACCGAATTCCGCGAGGCGCTGCGCCTCTTGCTGACCAACGTCGCCGACGTGGCCGAAGACGAGCTGACCGACCCGCTGCTGCAGGGCGCGCTGGCCTTCGACACGACGCTGGGCGCATGGCTCGGGCCGCGCAGCCCCAACTCGCTGATCCTGATGCTGGACCGACTGGCCGCAGGCCCCGCCACCCTGCCCCCCGGCGGCACCCCCGCCCATGCCGCGGCGATGGCCGCGGCGGCGCAGGCGGCGGGCATCACCATCCGCTGCGGCGCCCGCGTTGTCGCCATCGACACCGACGGCGACCGCGCCACCGGCGTGCGGCTGGCCACGGGCGAGCACATCACGGCCGACCTGATCGTGTCGTCCCTCACCCCCGCGCAGACCCTGCGCGGCCTTGTCGGGCCCCGCGTGCTGGATGTCGGTCTCTACACCCGCCTGGGCCAGATCCGGGCGCGCGGGGCGGCGGCGAAGCTGACGCTGGCCCTGACCGCCGCCCCCGATTTCCGCGGCGCCGACCTGCGCGACCGGCTGGTCATCGCGCCCTCGGTCACCGCGGTCGAGGACGCCTGGTCCCCGGTGAAATACGGCGAGACGCCTGACCGCCCGGTGCTGGAGATCGTGCTTCCCTCGGCGCACGAGCCCGGCTGGGCCCCCGAGGGCGCGCATGTCCTGTCCGCCGTCGTGCAGTTCGCCCCCCATGCGCCGCAGGACCGCGCCGCCACCAAGGCGGCGTTCCTCGCCCGCACCATGGCGGTGCTGGAGGACCAAGCCCCCGGCATCGGCGCCCTGGTGCAGGCCACAGACCTGCGCATGCCCTGGGAGATCGCGGCCGACTTCGCCCTGCCCTGCTGGCATGGCGCAGAGCTGAGCATCGAGCAGATGCTGTTCCTGCGCCCGCTGCCGGAACTGGCGCAGTACGCCACGCCGATCGGCCGCCTGTGGCATTGCGGGTCCGGCACCCATCCCGGTGGCGGGCTGACGGGGGCCGCGGGCTGGAACGCCGCGGGGCGCATCCTGGAGGTCGGGGCATGACCCTGCCGTTGACGCACTGGCGCACCCCCCTGCTGCCGACGCCCTTCCACGCGCGCACGGCACCCCTCAACATGCTCAACCGCTGGGGCCCCTGGGCGGGCTGCACGACCGCGCTCTGCTTCGGCGACGAGGCGATGGAGCATTCGGCGATCCGCAATGCTGCCACGCTGTATGACCTCTGCCCGATGGTGAAATACCGCATCACCGGGCCCGACGCCGAAGCCTGTGCCAACCGCCTGACCGTGCGCGATGTCCGCAAGCTGACGCCGGGCGGGGTGCAGTATACCGTCTGGTGCGACGACGACGGCCATGTGATGGACGACGGCACCCTGTTCCGCCTGGGTGCGCAGGACTTCCGCCTGACCTGCCAGGAGCGCCACCTGCCCTGGCTTCTGGACAGCGCCGCGGGCTTTGACGTCTCCGTCACCGACGAGACCGGGGCGCTGGCCGCCCTTGCCTTGCAAGGCCCGTGCAGCGCCTCGGTCCTGCGCGCGCTGGGGGTGGCGGCGGTGGAGACGCTGAAGCCCTTCCGCTGGGCCATGGTGACGGTGGCGGGGGCAGAGGTGCTCTTGTCGCGCACCGGGTTCACCGGCGATCTGGGGTATGAGCTCTGGTTCGACCCCGCCGCCGCGCTGCCGGTCTGGGATGCGCTGATGGCGGCGGGCGGCCCCTCGGGCCTGCGGCCCGTGGGGTCCGATGCGCTGGGGCTGGCGCGGCTGGAGGCCGGGTTCCTGATCGCCAACGTCGATTTCATCCCCGCCGGACAGGCGCTGCGCGAGGACCGCGCGCGCACGCCCTGGGAACTGGGCCTGGGCCGGCTGGTGGACCTCGGGAAAGGCCCCTTCACCGGCCGCCGTGCGCTTGCCGCCAAGAAAGGCGCCCCGCACGTCGTGACACTGGGGCTGGACGTGGAGGGCAACATCCCGGCCGACGGCGCGGTCCTCTACCACGCCCGCAAGTCCGAGGCCGGGGTGGTCACCGCCGCCGCCTGGTCGCCCACGCTGAAGGCCAACCTCGCCATCGCCCAGGTCGCCGCAAAACATGCGCGGGGCGAGGACCTCTGGGCCGAGATCTACGCCCTGCGCGAACTGCGCTACGAAAAGCTCATGGTCCGCGTGCGGCCGGTGGAGCGCCCCTTCTTCGCCCCCGCCCGCAGGCGCGCCACGCCGCCGGGGGCCACCTGATGTCGCCGCGCCTGCCCGCCACCTCGCCCGGCCTGCCCCGCGCGGCCTACGTCTCCCCGGAGGCTTTCGCCGCCGACCGCGCGCTGTGGCAGCGGGAATGGGTGTCGGTGGGCCGCCTGTCCGACCTCGCACCCGGCACGATGCGGGCGGTGGACGTGGCGGGCGCGCCGGTCCTGCTGGTGCGCGCGCCTGACGGCACCCTGCGCGCCTTCCACAACACCTGCCGCCACCGCGGGGCCGAGGTTTGCGCGGCCGAGGCACAGGTCAGCGGGCTGATCCGCTGCCCCTACCACGCCTGGGCCTATGACACCGAAGGCCGCCTGGTCTCCACCGGCCCCGCCACGCCCGCCGCGGATTTCGACCGCAGCGCCCACGGCCTGCACCCGGTGGCGGTGACGCTCTGGGCGGGGGGCATCTTCCTGTGCCTGGCCAAGGACCCGCCGCCCCTTGCCCCCGACCTGGGGCTTTCGGCACTGGACAACTGGCCGACGGACGGCCTCGTGACGGGCCACCGCCACACCCAGGTCATCGCCGCCAACTGGAAGGTGTTCTGGGAAAACTACAACGAATGCCTGCACTGCCCCGGCATCCACCGCGGGCTGACCGACCTCGTGCCGGTCTACCGCCGCGGGATCATGTCCGAGGCCGAGGCGCCCGGCTGGCAACCCGGTCAGCCGCCCGGCCCGGTGCTGAAGCCCGGCGCGCGGACCTGGACCGCGGACGGACGACCCTGCGGGCCGGAGTTCCCCGGGCTCGCGCCCGAAGAACGCGCCGCGGGCTTCCGTTTCGTCACCATCCTGCCCTCGACCTTCATCGTCGCGCATGTGGACTACGTGCGCGCCGTGCGGCTGATGCCGCTTGCGCCCGACCGCACGCTTCTGACCGCCGAATGGCTGTTCACGCCGGAAACGCTGGCGCAGCCGGGTTTCGACGCCGCCGCCGTCGCCGCCTTCGCGCTGACCGTGCTGACCGAGGACGCGGCGGCCTGCGAGATGAACCAGCGCGGGCTCGCCTCGCCCGCCTTCGACCGCGCCGCCCTGATGCCCGAGGAATTCGACATCGCCAGCCTGCACCGCTGGCTGACCGGAAGGACCATGCCATGAGCGAGATCACCCGCCACATCCTGCCCGCCCCCCGCGACTGGGACCGCCGCGGCCTGCCGGGATGGACCTATCATTCCCCTGCACTTTTCGAACTTGAACGCGGTTTGATGCTGTCCCATTGGCAACTGGCCGGCCACGAATGCGACATTCCCAACGCCGGGGACTGGCTGGCCTTCGACATGCTGGGCGAGCGCGCCATCCTGATGCGGGGCGCCGACGGGCAGGTGCGGGCCTTCATGAACCTCTGCCGGCACCGCGGCGCGCGGGTGGTGGACGGCGACCGCGGCCAGTGCAGGGGCGCCATCGTCTGCCCCTTCCACGGCTGGGTCTACAACCTCGACGGCACCCTCCGCGGCGCAGCGCGGCCCGAAACCTTCGGCGGGCTGGACCGCCGCGACTTCGGGCTGAAGCCGCTGGAATGCGGGACGTTCCACGGCTTCCTGTTCCTGCGCTTTGCCCCCGGGCCGCAGCCTGCCGTGGCCGACTGGCTGGCCCCCTTCGACGCCGACTTCGCCGCCTACCGCACCGCCGACCTTTTGCCCGCGCAGATGGTCACCGCGCCCTCGGTGCTGCCGGTGAACTGGAAGTCGGTGCGCGATGTCGACAACGAGGGCTACCACGTCGCCATGGCGCATCCCGCGCTGCAGGACCTCTACGGCCGCACCTACCGCGACCTGGTGCTGCCCGACGGCCTGTCGCATTCCATCGGCGAATTCGGCGACGCGCCCGGGCGGCGCTGGTCGGTGCGGCAGTATCTGAAGCTGGCCACGCCGCGCGACGACCTGCCGCCGCGGCTGGCCAACGCCTGGACCTACTACGGGCTGTTTCCCAACGCCGTCTTCGCCTTCACGCCTGAATCGGCGCAGTTCTACCAGGACATCCCGCTGTCGCCCGGGCAGACGCGCCTGACCGGGCGCAGCTACCGCTGGCCGGGCGAGGACCGCCGCCGCGCCGCCGCGCGCTATCTGGCCGGGCGGATCGACCGCGACACTTCGGCCGAGGACCGCCAGCTGTCGATCTGGTCGAACGAGTCGATGACCTCGCGCGCCTTCGAGGGCTTTCACCTGTCCGATCTGGAATGGGGCCTGAAATCCCACCACGACCGCCTGCGCGACCTGATCCCGGTGATGCGGCTGGACGAGGCCCCGCCCGAGGCCGAGATCGCCGCCCGCAACGCGGAATTGCGTTGCGCGCGGCCCGCAACGCCATAACCTGCAACCAAACCCGGGGAGGATGCCATGAGACTGACCCGCCGCCAGGGCCTTATGCTGACCACAGGCGCCCTTGCCGCCCCCTTCGTGCGCCCGTCCCGGGCGCAGGGGGGCAGCCTGAACGTCTACAACTGGGCCGACTACATCGGCGAGACGACGATCGCCGACTTCGAATCCGAAACCGGCATTTCGGTGGTCTACGACCTCTACGCCTCGTCCGAGGAGATGGAGGCCAAGATGCTGGCCGGCGCCTCGGGCTATGACGTGGTGCTGCAATCGGGCCTGGGCCTGCCGCGGATGATCGGGGCCGGCATCTACCGCAAGATCGACCGCGCCCGGCTGACGGGCTGGGGCAACCTCGATCCGGCGGTGCTCAAGGTGCTGGAGGGCTGGGACCCCGGCGTGCAGTATTCGGTGCCCTACATGTGGGGGTCGGTGGGCTTCGCCTTCAACCTCGCGATGGTGCGCGAACGCCTGCCGGAGGCGGATCTGGAAGACCTCGACACGATCTTTGCGCCCGAGAACGCGGCCAGGCTGGCCGACTGCGGGATCTCGATCCTCGACAGCCCGACCGACATCATGCTGATGGTGCTGCGCCATCTGGGGCTGGACGGCGATACCACCAACGTCGCCGACTACGACCGCGTGGCCGAGGCCTTCGCGGGCATCCGGCCCTATATCCGGACCTTCGACAACTCGAACTACCTGAACGCGATCCCGAACGGCGAGTTGTGCGCCATCAACACCTGGTCGGGCGACTACGGCGTGGCAAAGGCGCGGGCGGCCGAGGCGGGGATCGACCTCGACCTGGCCTACTACGTGCCGCGCACCGGCGCCCCGGCCTGGTTCGACCTCTGGGCGATCCCGGCGGATGCGGCCAATGTCGACAGCGCCTATGCCTTCCTCGACTACCTGCTGCGCCCCGAGGTGATCGCCGCCTGCACCGACTACACCGGCTATGCCAACGCCAACTTTGCCGCGACGCCCCTGGTGGACGCGGCGATCCGCTCCGACCCGGCGGTCTACCCCACGCCCGAGGTGATGCAGCGGCTCTGAGCGCCGAGGCCGCTGGGCGAGGACCAGGACCGCGCGATCATGCGCGCCTGGGCGGCGATCAAGGCGGGCTGAGCGTGGTGGCCGCCGACGCCTTCCTGCGCATCGAGGGCGTGTCGAAACGGTTCGGCAGCGTTCAGGCGGTGCGCGATGTCAGCCTTGACATCGCGCGGGGCGAGGTCTTCGGGCTTCTGGGCGGGTCGGGCTGCGGCAAGACCACGCTGCTGCGGATGCTCGCGGGCTTCGAGACGCCCTCGGCGGGACGCATCGTGATCGACGGGCAGGACATGGCCGGCGTGCCGCCCTGGGACCGGCCGGTGCACATGATGTTCCAGTCCTACGCGCTGTTCCCGCACATGAGCGTGGCGCAGAACGTGGGCTATGGCCTGAAGCACGAGCCGATGACCGCTGCCGCGCGCGCGGCGCGGGTGGCCGAGATGCTGGCGCTGGTGCAGTTGCAGGGGCTGGGCGACCGCAAGCCGCACCAGATTTCCGGCGGGCAGAAGCAGCGCGTGGCGCTGGCGCGCGCGCTGGCGCGGCAGCCCAAGCTTCTGCTGCTGGACGAACCCCTGGCGGCGCTGGACCGGAAGCTGCGCGAGCAGACGCAGTTCGAACTGATGCGCATCCAGGACGAAACCGGCGTGACCTGCATCGTCGTCACCCACGACCAGGAAGAGGCGATGACGCTGTCGGACCGCATCGCGGTGATGGACCGCGGCGAGGTGCGGCAGGTGGGCAAGCCTGCCGAGGTCTACGAGGCGCCGCAGAACCGCTTTGTCGCGGGGTTCCTGGGCGCCATCACCTTCCTGCCCGCGACGGTGGCCGAGACGGGTCCGCAGGGTCTGCGGCTGGAGACGCCCGACCTGGGGCCCGTGACCGCGGCGCCCCGCGGCGGGCTGTCGGAGGGGCAGGAGGTGACGCTGGCCCTGCGCCCCGAAAAGCTGACGCTGGGTGACGGGGGCGCGAACCGTGTCGCGGGCCGGGTGCAGGACCTGGCCTATTTCGGCAAGGATTCGCTCTACCGCGTGCGGCTGGCCTCGGGTGCGATGGTCTCGGTCCACGCCGTCAACGCCCGTCCCGGCGGCGCCCGGCCCGACTGGGACGAGGCGGTGACGCTGTCCTTCCCGCCCGAGGCCGCCATCGTGCTGACCGAATGACCGCCCTGTCGCGCTGGTTCCACCGCCGCGGCTGGTCCGATCTGGTGATCGGCCTGCCGACGGTGTGGCTGGTGCTGTTCTTCCTTCTGCCCTTCCTGATCGTGCTGGCGATGAGCTTCGCCACCCGCACCCCCACCGCGCCGCCCTTCGGTTTCGGCGGCGACAACCCGCTGCTGAACACCGAGGGCTACCTGCGCCTGGTGCAGGACGACCTCTACCTGCGCGCCTTTCTGACCTCGCTCGCCAATGCGGGGCTGGCGACGGCAAGCTGCCTGCTGGTCGGCTATCCGATGGCGCTGGCGCTGACGCGGGTGGGGCGGGGGTGGCGGACGGTGCTGCTGATGCTGATCGTGCTGCCGTTCTGGACCTCGTTCCTTCTGCGCGTCTATGCCTGGATGGGGATGATGGGGTCGAACTCCTGGTTCAACCGGGCGCTGACGGACGCCTGGAACTGGGTCGTGCCGGTCGACTGGGCGGTGCGGTCGGTGCCGATGATGAATTCGGACTTCGCGGTGGTGCTGGTGATGACCTACACCTACCTGCCCTTCATGGTCCTGCCGCTTTACGCCAACCTCGAACGGCTGGACCCATTGCTGGACGAGGCGGCGATGGACCTCGGCGCGCGCCCCGCCCGCGTGTTCCGCGACATCACCCTGCCGCAGTCGGTGCCGGGCATCGTGGCGGGGGGGCTTCTGGTGTTCATCCCGGCGGCGGGAGAACTGGTGATCCCGACGCTGGTGGGGGATGCGGGGTCGCCGATGATCGGCCGCGTGATCGCCGACGAATTCACTTCGGCGCGCGACTGGCCGATGGCTTCGGCGGTGGCGGTGGCGCTTCTGGTGCTGATGGTGGCGCCGACGATCGCGATGAACCGGTCGCAGGCCCGGGCGGAGGGCACAAGGTGAGACGGCGCAGTCCGTTCCTGACCTTCATGCTGGCGGCGGGTCTGGTGTTCTTCTACGTCCCGATCCTGTCGATGGCGGTCTATTCCTTCAACGCCTCGCGGCTCGCCACGGTCTGGGGCGGGTTTTCCACGAAGTGGTACGCGAGCCTCTGGCAGAACGACCAGATCATGGCGGCGGCCCGGCTGTCCTTGCAGATCGCCTTCGTCTCGGCCACCGGCGCCACCGTCCTGGGCACCATGGCGGGCATCGCGCTGGCCCGCTTCCGCTTTCGCGGCCGGGCGGCGCTGTCGGGGCTGGTGACAGCGCCCTTGGTGATGCCCGAGGTCATCACCGGCATCTCGATGCTGATGCTGTTCATCCTGATGGCCGACTGGCTGGGCTGGCCGGGCAGCCGGGGCTTCACCACCATCACGCTGGCGCACATCACATTCTCGATGGTCTACGTGGCCACCATCGTGCAGTCGCGGATGCTGTCGGCCGACCGCGCCATCGAGGAGGCGGCGATGGACCTGGGCGCCCGGCCCTGGCAGGTGATGCGCGACATCACCCTGCCGGTGATCTCGCCCGCGATCCTGGCGGGCTGGCTTCTGGCCTTCACCATCTCGCTCGACGACGTGGTGATCACCCAGTTCACCACCGGCCCCGGCTCCACCACGCTGCCCCTGCTGATCTGGTCCAAGGTGCGGCTGGGGGTGACGCCGGACATCAACGCGCTGGCGACGCTGATCGTGCTGGTGGTGGGCTGCGGCGTGGCGGTGGCGGGGGTGATCCTGACCCGCGCCGAACGCCGCCGCCTGCGCGAGGAAGCGATGGCCTACAGGGGGGGCACCGCTTGACCGCACGGCTGGAGGCCGCCCGCGCCGCGATCCTGACGCCTGCGGGCGTGCCCGGGTCGGCACGGCTGCGCTACGGCGCGGCGATGACGCTGCACGGGGCGGGGCTGCTGACGGATGCGGCGCTGGAGGCCTATCGCGAAAGCGCGCCGTCGGACAGGCTCGACGTGCAGGCGGCGCTGGCGGCGCGGGGCTGTGCCGCGCCGGGGGCCGAGGTGGCGGCGCTGGCGGCGGAAGCGGCGGCCTGCCTGCGTGGCCTGACGGGGCCGGGGACGGAGGAGGTTGCGGCGGGGCTTGCGACCGCGCGCGCCCTGCCGCCTGAACCGCAGCCGCATCCGGTGGTGGCCGCGCACCTGCCCGCGGCACTGGCCGCGGTGCAGGGCGCCCCCGCGCTGGTCGCGGCGATCGCAGCCGCGGCGCCCTGGCTGGGATGGGTGGTCTACGACCGCTATCCGCCCGCGCTGATCGGCCCCGCCTTCGCCCGGCGCCATGCTTTTGCGCCCCTGGCCCATGGCCCCGACTTCGAGCTTGGCATCTTCCTGATCGCGCCCCGCACGCTCTACCGCGACCACGCCCATGCCGCGCCCGAGCTTTACGCGCCCCTGACCGGCCCGCACGGCTGGCGCTTTGCCCCCGGTGCGGCGATCGAGACGCGGCCCGCGCATGAGCCGGTCTGGAACCCCGCGCACCAGCCCCATGCCACGCTGACGGGCGACGTGCCCTTCCTGTGCCTCTACGCCTGGACACGGGACATCGGCGAACCCGCCCGTGTCATCCCTGCCCCCGACTGGGACATGCTGGAGGCCGGCCAAGCCCCATGACGAGCCCCGACATGATCCTGATCCTGATCCTCGCCCGAGGCCGCGGCGCGGGCGGTGCGGGGCGGCCGGATGCCGGCGGGGTGACGATGCCGGCGGGGGCCGGGGTGCGCCGGGCGGCGGCGTTCGCAAGAAATGGAGACAGGCATGGGCGACGATATCGGCGGCGAGCTTTACCACCACGACATGATCGCCATGCTCGAGGCGATCTGGGGCGAGGGCTTCCTGTCCCCCGGCGGCCCCGAGGAGGTGGCGCGCATCCTTGACGGGCAGGACATCGCGGGCTGCGCGGTGCTTGACATCGGCTGCGGCGCGGGGGGCGTGGACCTCGCGCTGGTGCAGGCGCATGGCGCCGCCTACGTCTGCGGCATCGACGTGGAGGATACCGTGCTGGCCCGCGCCCGCGCGCTGATCGGGCGGGCGGGGCTTGCCGCGCGCATCGGGCTTGCCAGGGTCGCCCCCGGCCCCCTGCCCTTTCCGCCCGGCACCTTCGACGTGGTGTTCTCCAAGGACTCCATCGTCCACATCCCCGACAAGGCGGCGCTGATGGCCGAGGTCTTCCGCGTGCTGAAGCCCGGCGGGCGGTTCCTCGCCTCCGACTGGCTGATCGGCCATGACGGCGCGCCCTCGCCCCTGATGGCCGCCTACATCGCGGCGGAAGGGCTGGACTTCGGCATGGCCTCGCCCGCCCGCTACCGCGCGGCGATGGAGGCGGCGGGGTTCACCGGCATCGCCACGGCCAGCCGCAACGCCTGGTACCGCGTGCAGGCGCGGGTGGAACTGGCGCGGCTGAAGGGCGCCGAGGGCGCGGCCGCGGCGCGCGTCGTCGGGGCGGACTTCGTGGCGAAGAATGCAGGGATCTGGGAACGGATGATCCCGGTGCTCGACAGCGGCGAGCATTGCCCGACGCACCTGCGCGCGTTCAGGCCGTAAGCCGCGGGCCAAGCCCCCCCTCCCCATCCCTCCCCCACGAGGGGGGAGGGAGGCGCCAGGTGTCCGCAGGCACCGCAGGTGGTGAGGATGCGCCTCCCCTCCCCCTCGTGGGGAGGGGAAGGGGGAGGGGGGCACCCCGGTCGGGACAGGCGCAACCGCCGTCCCCGGCTTGACACCGCCCCCCCGCCCGCCGCAGACCGCCGCCATGGAGATGACCCGCACCCTGCCCGATGCCCGCTTCGACGGCTGGCCCGCGCCCTATTTCGGCAAGGTGCGCGATTGCTACGACCTGCCCGACGGCACGCGGCTGCTGGTGGCCTCCGACCGGCTGTCGGCCTTCGACATCATCCTGGCGACCATCCCCTGGAAGGGTCAGGTCCTGACGCAATGCGCCCGCTGGTGGTTCGAGGAAACCGCCGACCTCTGCCCCAACCATGTGCTGGCCTATCCCGACCCCAACGCCGTGCTGGCCCGCCGGGTGACCATCCTGCCGGTCGAGGTGGTGGTGCGCGGCTATCTGGCGGGGACGACCTCGACCTCGATCCTGACGATGTACAAGGCCGGTCAGCGCGAGATGTACGGCCACCGCCTGCCCGACGGCCTGCGCCCGCACGCGGCGCTGCCCGCGCCGATCATCACCCCCACCTCCAAGGCGATGGACGGCGCCCATGACGCGCCGCTGACGGCCGAGGGGATCATCGCCGGGGGCCTGCTGACCGCGGCGCAGTGGGACGAGGTCTCGGCGCTGGCGCTGGCGCTGTTCGCCCGCGGGCAGGCGGTAGCGGCGGCGCGGGGGCTGATCCTGGCGGACACCAAATACGAGTTCGGCACCGATGCCGAAGGCCGGATCGTGCTGGCCGACGAGATCCACACGCCCGACAGCAGCCGCTGGTGGAAGGCCGAGGGCTATGCCCGGGCACTGGAGGCCGGCACCCGGCCGCCGTCCTTCGACAAGGACGTGATCCGCGCCTGGGTCGCCGCCCGCTGCGATCCCTACCGCGAGCCCGTCCCGCCGATCCCGTCCGCGATGATCGAGACCACGGCGCGCACCTACATCGCGGCCTTCGAGGCGATCACCGGCCGGCCCTTCGTGCCCGACCTGTCGGGCGCCACGCCGCGGGCGCGGGTGCAGGCGAACCTGGCGCCCGTCATCGCCGCCGCGTCCCGCGCATAGCGGGCGGCCGTCTCAGGCGGAACCTTCCGGCACGGGCGCCTCCCCTCCCACTGGCGGGGAGGCGCCGGGGGGTGGGGGGCTGCGCGCGGCAGGCCGGGGCGCCCCCCCACCCTCTCCCTCCCCCACGAGGGGGGAGGGAAGCGCCCTTCGGGCAGAGGTTCCGCCCGGCCGGATCCCGCCCCAAGCGCTTCCCCGATGTCCGCCCATTGGCCACGGCAGCCTTTCCCATTGACCCGAGCAAAAGACTCGGGTTTAAGGCGCGCAGGAGTTTCCGACAAAAGAGGTCAACCATGTCGATCCGCACCGCCCTGCTCGCCTCGGGCCTGCTTTCCTCCGGCCTGATCGCCGCCGCGCTGCCCGCGCTGGCGCAGGAGATCAACGTCTATTCCCACCGCCAGCCCGAGCTGATCCAGCCGCTGGTCGACGCCTTCACCGCCGAGACGGGGATCGCCGTCAACGTGGCCTTCGTCGACAAGGGCATGGTGGAACGGCTGGTGGCCGAGGGCGACCGCACGCCTGCCGACCTGGTGCTGACCGTCGACATCGCGCGCCTGCAGCAGATCGTCGATGCGGGCGTGACGCAGCCGGTGCAGTCGGACGTGCTGGAAGCCAACATCCCCGCCGCCCTGCGCGACGCGGGCGACCAGTGGTTCGGCCTGACGGCGCGCGCGCGCATCGTCTTTGCCTCGACCGAGCGCGTCGCCGACGGCGAGGTCACCACCTACGAGGACCTGGCCTCCGACAAATGGAAGGGCCGCATCTGCTCGCGGTCCGGCCTGAACGACTACAACGTGGCGCTGCTGGCGGGCGTGATCGCCCGCAAGGGCGAAGCGGCCGCGACCGCCTGGGCCGAGGGGATCAAGGCCAATCTCGCCCGCAAGCCCGAAGGCGGCGACCGCGACCAGATCAAGGCGATTGCCGCGGGCGTCTGCGACATCGCCATCGGCAACACCTATTACCTCGGCCAGATGCTGAACAATCCCGAGGAAGCCGCAGCGGCGGGCAAGGTGCGGCCGGTGTTCCCGGTGTTCGAAGGCGGCGGCACGCATGTCAACATCTCGGGCGTGGCGATGACCAGGGCGGCGCCGAACCGCGAGGCCGCGCTGAAGTTCATGGAATGGCTGTCCGGCGATGCGGCGCAGCGGATCTACGCCGAGACCAACTACGAGTATCCGGTCAAGCCGGGCGTGGAACGGTCCGCGCTGGTCGCGTCCTGGGGCGAGTTCACCGCGGATGACACGGGCCTGACCGAAGTGGCCAAGCTGCGCGCCAGCGCGGTCAAGATCATGGAAACGGTGAACTTCGACGGCTGAGGCGGCGGCGGGGTGAACCCCGCCCCACGGGTGCTGCGGGGCCGGGTGGACAACCCCCGGCCCCTTTGCTTTGCTGCGCCGCCAGAGGGAGACCGCCATGCCGCGCCGCATCATCATCGACACCGACCCCGGGCAGGACGACGCGGTCGCCATCCTGCTGGCGCTGGCCTCGCCCGAGGTGCAGGTGCTGGGGATCACCGCGGTGGCGGGCAACGTGCCGCTGGCGCTGACCGAAAGGAACGCCCGCATCGTCTGCGAACTGGCGGGGCGCGCGGACCTGCCGGTCTTCGCGGGCTGCGACCGGCCGCTGAAGCGCCGCCTCGTCACCGCCGAGCATGTGCACGGCAAGACCGGCCTCGACGGCCCGCCCCTGCCCGACCCGACGATGCCCCTGCAGGCCATGCACGGGGTGGATTTCATCATCGACACGCTCCGGCGGGAACCTGCGGGGACGGTGACGCTCTGCCCCCTCGGGCCGCTGACCAACATCGCGACGGCCTTCCAGCGCGCGCCCGACATCATCCCCCGCGTGCAGGAGGTGGTGCTGATGGGCGGCGCCTATTTCGAGGTGGGCAACATCACCCCCGCGGCCGAGTTCAACATCTATGTCGATCCCGAGGCTGCGGAGGTCGTCTTCAGGGCGGGCGCGCCGCTGACGGTGATGCCGCTGGACGTGACCCACAAGGCGCTGACCTCGCGCGACTGGGTGGCGGGGATGGCGGCGCTTGGCACCGGGGTGGGGCGGATGGTGGCGGCCTGGACGGAATTCTTCGAACGCTTCGACGTGGCGAAATACGGCTCCGCCGGCGCGCCGCTGCACGACCCCACGGTGATCGCATACCTCATCCGGCCGGAGCTGTTCACCGGCCGCCAGATCAACGTCGAGATCGAGACGGGGTCGGACCTCACGCTCGGCATGACGGTCGCCGACTGGTGGGGCGTGACGCAGCGCCCGCGCAACGCGATGTTCATGGGCGGGGTGGACCGGGACGGGTTCTTCGCGCTGCTGACGGAACGGCTGGCGCGGCTCTAGGTGTGAACTCTCAGGAGGTTGTTCACCCGGAACGGGGTTAGGCTGCAATC
>CAZCPY010000037.1:0-9858 GCA_964499865.1 uncultured Rhodobacterales bacterium
TTGGCGATTGCAGCCTAACCCCGTTCCGGGTGAACAACCTCCTGAGAGTTCACAGCTAGACCACCACCTCGATGGCCCGCTGCGCGCCCACGTCGAAGACGCGCTTGTAGCGGGTGATCTGGTCCCTTGGCCCCATCGCCTTGTTGGGGTTGTCCGACAGCTTGACCGTCGGCCGCCCGTCGGCTGCCACCGCCTTGCAGACCAGGCTGAAGGGCGCCAGCGCGTCCCCCTCGGCCAGTCCGCGGAAGTCGTTGGTCAGCATCGTGCCCCAGCCGAAGGACACCTTCACCCGGCCGCGGAACCGGGCGTGCAGCTCTTCGATCCGGTCCACGTCCAGCCCGTCGGAGAAGATGACGAGCTTGGTCTTCGGGTCCTCGCCGCGGTCCTGCCACCAGCGGATCGCGGTTTCCGCGCCTTCCGCAGGGTCGCCCGAATCGATGCGGATGCCGGTCCACTGCGCCAGCCAGTCGGGCGCGCGGGCGAGAAAGCCCCCGGTGCCGAAGGTATCGGGCAGGATGATGCGCAGGTTGCCCTCGTGCTCCTCCTGCCAGTCGGCCAGCACGCGGTAGGGGGCTTCGGCCAGTTCGGCGTCGGTATCGGCCAGGGCGGCATAGACCATGGGCAGCTCGTGCGCATTCGTCCCGATCGCCTCGATGTCGCGGCGTTGCGCGATCAGGCAGTTCGAGGTGCCGGTGAACTTGCCCTCCATCCCCTCCATCATCGCCTGCACGGCCCAGTCCTGCCACAGGAAGGAATGCCGCCGCCGGGTGCCGAAATCGGCGATGCGCAGGCCGTCGATGGCGCGCAGGCGGGCGATCTTTTCCCACAGCTTGGTCATCGCCCGGGCATAGAGCACCTGCAGCTCGAACCGCCCCAGCCGTTCCAGCACGGCGCGCGAGCGCATCTCCATCAGCACCGCCAGCGCCGGGATCTCCCACAGCATGACCTCGGGCCAGCGGCCTTCGAAGGTCAGCTCGAACTGCCCGTCGCGGCGTTCCAGGTGATAGGGCGGCAGGCGCAGGCCCTCGAACCATTCCATGAAGTCGGGCCGGAACATCTGCCGCTTGCCGTAGAACGTGTTGCCGCGCAGCCAGGTCGATTCGCCCCGCGTCAGCGACAAGGACCGCACATGGTCCAATTGCTCGCGCAGTTCGCCCTCGTCCACCAGCTCGGCCAGGCGGACCGAGGCCGAACGGTTGATCAGGCTGAAGGTGACGGTGGTTTCCGGCCGGTTGCGAAAGATCGACTGGCACATCAACAGCTTGTAGAAATCGGTGTCGATCAGCGACCGGACGATGGGGTCGATCTTCCAGCGATGGTTCCAGACGCGCGTGGCGATGTCGACCATGGCGCGGGGCCCTTCCTTGCAGCGGCAGGCCAAAGGGATAGGGCAGGGCGCGGCAAAAGGGAAACCCCGCCGCGCCCCGGGGGCGCTACCCCGGGATCGCCGCCAGCAGCGCCTCGCCGCCCGAGACGTCGCAGCTGCCGCGCGCGGTTTCGATGTTCAGCACGCGGATCACGCCGTCCTCGGCATACAGCGCGAAGCGCTGGCAGCGGTCGTGGAAGCCGAGCGCGGGCACCGAAAACGCCATCCCCACCGCCCTGGTGAAGGCCGAGGCGCCGTCAGCCAGCATGGTGATCCCCGCCGCCGCCGCCCCCGTGGCCTCGCCCCAGGCCTTCATCACGAAGGGGTCGTTGACGGCGATGCAGATGATCTCGTCCACCCCCCTGGCGTCAAAGCCGGGCTTGGTGCGGATGAAGCTCGGCACATGCGCCATGGTGCAGGTCGAGGTGAAGGCGCCGGGCAGCCCGAACACCACCACCTTGCGCCCGGCCAGCCGCGCCCCCAGCGCCACGCTTTCCGGCCCGTCGGGGCCGATCCGCAGGAGGGGGACGTCGGGAAGGCGGTCTCCGGTGGCGAAGGGCACGGGCGTGGTCTCCTGTCGTTGCGCTGCTGTCGGGCGGGGTTATAGGGTCGCGCGGGGCGGACGGCCAGAGCGCGGGCCAGAGCGCGGGCCAGAGCGCGGGCCAGAGCGCGGGCCAGAGCGGGAGGGGGCAGGCGATGCAGGTGGTGGTGATCGGGGCGGGGCAGGCGGGCGCTTCGCTCGCGTCGAAGCTGCGCGCGCTGGGGCATGCGGGCGGCATCACCCTGGTCGGGGCAGAGCCGCACCTGCCCTACCAGCGCCCGCCGCTGTCGAAGGATTACCTGATGGGCGAGGCCGGGTTCGAACGGCTGGCGCTGCGGGGCGAGGCCTACTGGGCCGAACAGGGGATCGACCTGCGTCTGGGAACGCCCGTCACCGGCATCGACCCGGCGGCGCGGACGGTCACGGTCGGCGGGCAGGCCCTGGCCTATGACGCGCTGGCGCTGACCACGGGGTCGGTGCCCCGCCGCCTGCCCGCGTCCATCGGCGGCGATCTTGCGGGCGTCTACACCCTGCGCGGCATCGACGACATCGAGGCGATGCGGGCCGAGTTCCGCCCCGGTGCCCGCGTGGTGATCGTGGGCGGCGGCTACATCGGGCTCGAGGCCGCGGCGGTGGCGCGCAAGCTGGGGCTGGCGGTCACGCTGGTGGAAATGGCGCCGCGCATCCTGCAAAGGGTGGCCGCGCCGCAGACCTCGGACGCCTTCCGCGACCTGCACCGCGCCCATGGCGTGCGGCTGATCGAAGGCACCGGCCTGCGCCGCCTGACGGGCGAGGGGCGGGTAAGCGCGGCGGACCTGGCGGATGGCGAGGTGGTGCCCTGCGATTTCGTCATCGTCGGCGTGGGCATCGCGCCGGATACCGCGCTGGCCGAGGCCGCGGGCCTGCGGCTCGACAACGGGATCGCCACCGACGCCCATGGCCGCACGTCGGACCCCGCCATCTGGGCCGCCGGGGACTGCGCCTCCTTCCCGTGGAAGGGCGGGCGGCTCAGGCTCGAATCGGTGCAGAACGCCATCGACATGGCCGAGACGGTGGCCGCAAACATCCTGGGCGCGGGGGCGGAGTATGTCCCCAGCCCCTGGTTCTGGTCCGACCAGTACGAGGCCAAGCTGCAGATCGCGGGGCTGAACACCGGCTACGACCGGGTCGTCACGCGCCGGACCTCCGACGATCAGGTGGCGTTCTGGTATTTCGCGGACGGTCGCCTGATCGCCGTCGACGCGATCAACGACGCGCGCGCCTACATGGTGGGCAAGCGGCTGATCGAGGCGGGCAAGACGCCCGACGAGGCGCTGCTGGCGGACCCGGCGGTCGATCTGAAGCCCTTGCTCCGGGCATGAGGATCATCGGCGGCGCCTGGCGCGGGCTGGCGCTCGCGCCGGTCGGCGACGGCGACCCGGCGGCACACCTGCGCCCGACCGCGGACCGCGTGCGCGAGGCGGTGTTCAACCTGCTGCAGAACAGCCTGCACCTGGATCTGACGGGCGTCCGAGTGCTCGACCTGTTCGCGGGCACCGGGGCGCTGGGGCTGGAGGCGCTCAGCCGCGGGGCGGCGCGGGCGGCCTTTGTCGATGACGGCGTGACGGCCCGCGCGCTGCTGCGGCGCAACATCGAGCTGTGCCGGGCGATCGGCGTCACCGATGTCTGGCGCCGCGATGCCACGCGGCTGGGGCCGAACCGGGGGCCGGGATACGGGCTGGTGTTCCTCGATCCCCCCTACGGCCGGGGCCTGGGCGAGGCCGCGCTGGCCTCGGCGCGCGGGGGCGGCTGGCTGGCCCCGGGGGCGACGGTGGTCTGGGAGGAAGGCATGGACCTGCCCGTGCCAGCGGGCTTCACCCTGACCGACCGCCGCCGCTATGGCGGCACCGTGGTGACGATCCTGACGGCGGCGTGACGGATCGCCCGGGCGCACCCGCGGCTGGATGGGCGCTTCCCTCCCCCCTCGTGGGGGAGGGAGAGGGAGGGGGGGCTTTCCGTGCCGACCCGGGCACCCCCCTCCCCCATCCCCTCCCCACGAGGGGGAGGGGAGGTGCCGGAACCGACCGCGGCCGCCTTTGTCGCAACGCGCTACAGCGTCAGCGTCTCGACCGACAGCACGGTGGGCAGGTGGCGGGCGATCTCGTCCCAGCGGTCGCCGCCGTCACGGCTGGCGAAGACCGACCCCGAGTTGGTGCCGAAGTAGACCCCCGCGGGCGAGGCGCGGTCCACCGCCATCGCCTGGCGCAGCACGGTGAAGAAGCAGCCTTTCTGCGGCAGGCCGTCGCGCAGGGCTTCCCAGCTTTCGCCGCCGTCCCGCGACCGCCAGACGGCGGCGGCGGCATCGGGCGGAAAGCGGCCCGCGGTGTCCCCGTTCAGCGGAAAGACCCACAGGCGGCGCGAATCGGCGGGGTCAACCGCGATCGCAAAGCCGTAGGACGACGGCAGCCCGTCGTGGATCGCCGTCCAGCTGCGCCCGCCGTCGGCAGACCGGAACACGCCGTGGTGGTTCTGCTGGTAGAACAGGTCAGCATCCCCCTCCGCCCGGACGAAGTTGTGCACGCACAGCCCCGTCTCGTGCGCCGTATGGCCGGGCCCGCCGGCATGGGCACGGGCGTCCGCGTTGCCCAGGCGGTTGCGGCGGTCCCAGGTGGCGCCGCCGTCCTCGGTCGCGAAGACCCCCGCGGCCGAGATGCCGACCCACTGGCGTTCGGGCCGCACCGGATCGCAGACGATGGTGTGCAGCACGAGACCCGCGCCGCCGGGCTCCCATGTGTCGCGCGAGGCGTGCTCGGACAGGCCGTCCACCCGCGCCCAGGTGGCGCCGCCGTCGTCCGAGGCCAGCAGCGTCGCGGGCCGGGTCCCGGCCAGCACGCGGCCGCCCGCCAGGCCCAGCGACCAGACCGCATCCACCGCGCCGGTAAAGGGCGCGGGCGGGTTGGGCTGCATGCCGGTGTATCCGGCGACCGAGGGGTCTGCGGCCAGCATCGCGTCGAACCTGCCGTTCGCCAGCAGTGCCAGCGTCCAGGTCGCGCCGCCGTCGGTGGACCGCCAGACCCCCGCCCCGGGCCATTCCCCGCCGCCCCCGGCCCAGAGCTGGCCCGTCGCCGGATCGCCGATCACATGGTTGATCGGCCAGCCGTCGCAGAAGGGCCCGCGCACCGCACCGTCCTGCGCGTCGATCAGGAAGGCGCCCTTGGTGGTGCCGACAAGCACGGTGACGGGCATCGGCGGCCTCCGCTCGCTTTGCCCTCCACCTTCGCCCCGGTGCCCTGAGTCGGGCAAGGCGCGCTGGCGCCACCGCGCCGCGCAAGCCCCCTTCCCCCGCCCGCCGTTCCCCGCTATAGGCCCGCGGTCCGCCGCACACCCTTGGAGGGCGGGGACGCAACACATGGAGACCCTCATGGCTGGCGAGATCCCCGATCTGGTCGCCGAGGTACGGACGGGGACAGGCAAGGGGGCCGCCCGTCAGGCTCGTCGCGACGAGAGCGTACCCGGCATTGTCTACGGTGGCGGCAAGGACCCGCTGCCGATCAAGATCCCCTACAACTACCTCTACAAGCGCCTGAAGGCGGGCCGCTTCCTGTCGACGCTGTGGAACCTCAAGGTCGAGGGGCAGGACGACGTGCGGGTGATCTGCCGCGCCGTGCAGCGCGACGTCGTGCGCGACACGCCGGTGCATGTCGACTTCATGCGCCTGCGCCGCACCAGCCGGGTGAACCTGTACATCCATGTCGACTTCATCAACCACGAGAAGTCGCCGGGGCTGAAGCGCGGCGGCACGCTGACCATCGTGCGCCCCGAGGTGGAGCTGGACGTGCTGGCCGGGAACATTCCCGAACGGCTGGTGGCCGATCTGGAAGGCCGCGACATCGGCGACGTGATCCACATCCGCGACATCGCGATGCCCGAGGACTGCAAGCCCACGGTCGAGCGCAACTTCGTCATCGCCAACATCGCGGCGCCCTCGGGCCTGCGGTCGGACGACGCGGCGGCGGCAGGCTGAGCTTCGCGCCCCTGCGGCCCGGACGACAGGGGGCCCCGCCGGGATCGGCGGGGCCCTTCCGTTTCGGGCCATCGCCGCGTTGCGCCCTGTGTCACCTTGTGGCGCCTCCCCTCGCCCCTCGCCCCTCGCCCCTCGCCCCTCGCCCCTCGCCCCTCGCCCCTCACCCCTCACCCCTTGCCCCTCGTGGCAAAGCGCCGGGGAAGGGGGCGCCGCCGACCGGCCGGGCACCCCCCCACCCTCTCCCTCCCCCACGGGGGGGGGAGGGAAGCGCCAAGGGCCCGGAGGTTTCCGCGCGCGGCAAGGCAGACCGAAGGATTTGCGTTCCTTTCCTATGCCCGGATGCAGAACCGCATCCTCTTTCGCCCCCTTGCCCCGCCAGCAGGATGCAATTCCGTTCCGGAATCGCTATCTGTCATCCATCCCAGCCTGAGGAGACCGCCATGGGCCTGCGCATCAACGACATCGCCCCGGACTTCACCGCCCCCTCCACCGCGGGCGAGATCCGGTTCCACGAATGGCTCGATGGCCATTACGCCATCCTGTTCAGCCACCCGCGCGACTTCACCCCCGTCTGCACCACCGAATTCGGCGTGGTGGCCCAACTCGCCCCGGAATTCGCCAAGCGGAAGACAAAGGTCATCGGAGTCTCGGTCGACTCGGTGTCCGACCACGAGAAGTGGAAGCGCGACATCGAGGCCGTGGGCGGTGCCCCGGCCGAGTTTCCGATGATCGACGACGTGAGCCTGACCGTCGCCAAGGCCTATGACATGCTGCCCGCCGAATACGCCCTGCCGGCCGAAGGCCGCGCGCCCGCCCATACGGCGACGGTGCGCACGGTCTACATCATCGGGCCGGACAGGAAGGTGCGGCTCACGATGACCTATCCGATGTCGGTGGGGCGCAACTTTGCCGAGATCCTGCGCGCGCTCGATGCCGTGCGGGCGACCGACGGCGTGCCGCTGGCGACGCCCGCCAACTGGCAGCCCGGGCAGGACGTGATCGTGGCGCTGTCCCTGCCGACCGACCAGGCGCGGGTGAAATATGGCGAACTGGACATCAGGCTGCCCTACCTCCGCTTTGCCAGGGCCCCCGCCTGAGACGGCTTTCCCGGCCGGAAATCCGTGCTAGCCTCGCCCCGGGGCAGTTTCGCCCCGGGGGAGGATACTTATGCGCAAGATATTGATTTCGCTTGTGTTCGCGGCATCGCCGGCGGCGGCGGAGGACATCGGCGGCGGCTATGAGGTCGCAGGCAGGGGCTTTGACGGATCGACCTACCGCGGCACCGCCGAAATCCGCAGCACGTCGGACGTGACCTGCGAGATCGTCTGGAACACCGGCGGGCAACTGTCCAAGGGCATCTGCATGCGGCAGGGCGACACCTTCGCCGCGTCCTATGTCATCGGCGACGCCATCGGCATGGCGATCTACAAGCTGGAGGCCGACGGCACGCTGACCGGCACCTGGACCGTCTCGGGCTCCAACGGCGTGGGCGAAGAGGTGCTGGTCCCGCAATAGCGGCGCCCCGGACCGCGCGGGCCCACCGACCGGGCCGCGGGCGCCGTCTCACGCCGCGTTCACGCGAACTGCTCGCGGATCAGGCGTTCGTCCAGGCCGTGCCCGGGGTCGTGCAGGATGCGGTGGCGCACGCGCGGCTCGGACCGCACCGTGACGGCGGTGACGACGCCCGCCGACCGGCTGTCGGCATCCGCCATCACCGGCCGCTTGACCGGATCGACCACGTCGAAGCGCACCACCGCGCCCTTGGGCAGAAGCGCCCCGCGCCAGCGCCGCGGGCGGTAGGCGGCGACCGCCGTCAGCGCCAGCACGTCCGACCCGATCGGCAGGATCGGCCCGTGGGCGGAGTAGTTGTAGGCCGTCGACCCCGCCGGCGTGGCCACCAGCGCGCCGTCGCAGACCAGCTCGTCCAGCCTTTCGCGCCCGTCGACCGAAATACGCAGCCGCGCCGCCTGGGGACCGGCGCGCAGCAGGCTCACCTCGTTGATCGCCAGCGCCTCGACCATGCCCCCCGCCGCCGTCTCGGCCCGCATCGACAGCGGGTTCAGCACCGTCTCCTCGGCCGCCGCCACGCGCTCGCGCAGCCCGTCCAGGTCATAGGCGTTCATCAGGAAGCCGATGGTGCCGCAGTTCATGCCATAGACCGGCAGTCCGCTGGCCTGCACGGCATGCAGCGTCGCCAGCATGAAGCCGTCGCCCCCCAGCGCCACCACGACCTCGGCGCGGTCCAGCGGGCTGTCGCCATGGGCGGCGACCAGCGCGGCATGCGCTTCCTGCGCCGCGGGCGCGGGGCTCGCGCGAAAGGCGATGCGGTCAGCGGCCATGGCGGGGGGCTCCCTTCCGTTCCAGTAGTGGCGGCCCGGACGCGCGAACTCAACCCCGCTTCGCGGACGCCCGCGTAGGCGTCGGAATCCTCGCTTTCCCGGCGCCCCGCCCTAGAGTATGCCCGCCGGAAGTCGCAGGTCCGAAGCCGCTGGGAGAACCGCCCGTGAATGCACCCATGACCAACATCGCCGAAGCCGCCCACCGTGACGCAGGCTTCTTCACCGAGACGCTCGGCCAGCGCGATCCCGAGATCGCCGCGGCGATGGTCCGCGAACTGGGCCGCCAGCGTGACGAGATCGAGCTGATCGCCTCGGAAAACATCGTCTCGCGCGCCGTGATGGAAGCGCAGGGCGGCGTGATGACGAACAAGTACGCCGAAGGCTATCCGGGCAAGCGCTACTACGGCGGCTGCCAGTATGTGGACATCGCCGAGACGCTGGCGATCGACCGCGCGAAGGCGCTTTTCGGCTGCAAGTTCGCGAACGTGCAGCCGAACTCGGGCAGCCAGATGAACCAGGCGGTGTTCCTCGCGCTGCTGAAACCCGGCGACACCTTCATGGGCCTCGACCTCAACTCGGGCGGGCACCTGACGCATGGTTCGCCCGTCAACATGTCGGGCAAGTGGTTCAACGTGGTCAGCTACGGCGTGCGCCCGCAGGATCAGCGGCTGGACATGGACGACGTGCGGGCCAAGGCGCTGGAAACCCGGCCGAAGCTCATCATCGCCGGCGGCACCGCCTATTCGCGCGAATGGGACTGGGCGGCGTTCCGCGCGATCGCCGACGAGGTCGGCGCCTACCTGCACGTCGACATGGCGCATATCGCGGGCCTGGTGGCGGGCGGCGTGCATGCCTCGCCCGTGCCGCATGCGCATGTGGTCACCTCGACC
The DNA here is from genome assembly GCA_964499865.1 of uncultured Rhodobacterales bacterium. GTDB lineage: Bacteria > Pseudomonadota > Alphaproteobacteria > Rhodobacterales > Rhodobacteraceae > JANOGU01. The sequence continues at coordinate 9,140 of CAZCPY010000037.1, forward strand.
ACCCACAAGTCGCTGCGCGGCCCCCGCGGCGGGCTGATCCTGACCAATGACGAGGAGATCGCCAGGAAGGTGAACTCGGCCGTCTTCCCTGGCCTTCAGGGCGGCCCGCTGATGCATGTGATCGCCGCCAAGGCGGTCGCCTTCGGCGAGGCGCTGCGTCCCGAATTCCGCGCCTATGCCGCGCAGGTCAAGGCCAATGCCGCGGCGCTGGCGGACGAACTGACGCGCGGCGGCATCGACATCGTCTCGGGCGGCACCGACAACCACCTCTGCCTTGCCGACCTGCGGCCCAAGAAGGTGACCGGCAAGGCGGCCGAGGCGGCGCTTGGCCGTGCGCACATCACCTGCAACAAGAACGGCGTGCCCTTCGACCCGGAAAAGCCCTTCGTCACCTCCGGCGTCCGCCTCGGCACCCCCGCAGGCACGACGCGCGGTTTCGCCGAGGCCGAATTCCGCCAGATCGCCCGCTGGATCGTCGAGGTGACCGACGGCCTCGCGGCGAACGGCGAGGCGGGCAACGGCGCCGTCGAAGCCGCGGTGCGCGCGAAGGTCCAGGCCCTCTGCGACCGCTTCCCGATCTACCCGGGTCTCTGACCGCAGCCGGACCGAATCGAGTGCCTTCGGCACACGCCTTTCCTGTCGCCTGCGGGGCTGAAGAAGCCCCTCCGGCTCCGCTGAGGGGGCGTTCCGCCCCCACCGCTCCCTTCGGTCGCTCCCCC
>CAZCPY010000037.1:9868-25116 GCA_964499865.1 uncultured Rhodobacterales bacterium
CCCCTGAGAGTATTTGGGCCAAGATGAAGCCACGGATGCAGCTTCATCTTGGTCGAAATACTCCGGGGCCCGGGGCAGCGCCCCGGGGGTCCCGCAGGTGACGCGCCTGAAGGTTGTTCCCGCGGCAGCCACGGCGCGCGAGCACCCCCACCCCCCTTCGGGGTGGGGTCGAGCGCGCTGTCCCTCCCGGCGAAAGCGCAGGTCGCTGCAGTGACCGGCCCGCAGACCACCCGCTCGCTCGAACACCGCCTCGGCGACGCGGCCCGGGCGCGGTTGCCGGGCTGGGCGGTCGAGCCCGTGCTGTTCGTGCTGAAGCAGGGATGGGCCTGCCTGTTCGGCGGCCTGTTTCTGGCCGCGATCATCGCGACCCGGCTTGTCTGGCAGGCGGACTGGCCCGTCCACCGCTATGACGCGCTGTTCCTCTTCGCCATCGCCATGCAGGCGGTCTTCCTGTGGACGCGGCTCGAGACCTGGGTGGAGGCGCGGGTGATCCTCCTGTTCCACCTGACCGGCACGGCGATGGAATGGTTCAAGGTCTGGGCCGGGTCCTGGGCCTACCCCGAGCCCGGGCTGTTCAAGGTGATGGAGGTGCCGCTGTTCTCGGGCTTCATGTATGCCGCGGTGGGCAGCTACATGGCGCGCGTGATCCGCATCTTCGACATGCGCTTCGCGCCCTATCCGCCGCTCTGGGCGACCTTCCTGCTGGCCGGGGCGATCTACGTCAACTTCTTCGCCCACCACTTCACCGTCGACCTGCGGCTGGGTCTGTTCGCCGCCACGGTGATCCTTTTCGCCCGCACCCGCATCTGGTTCCGCATCGACACCCGCGACTTCTGGATGCCGCTGCCGCTGGCGGCCGTCCTGTCGAGCCTCGCGCTCTGGCTGGCCGAGAACCTGGGCACGCTGACCGGGACCTGGCTCTATGCGGGGCAGGTGCCGGGGCAGATGGTGAACTGGGGCAAGCTCGGGTCCTGGTACCTGCTGCTGTACGTCGCCTTCGTTACCGTCACGCTGGTCACCCGGCGGTCGCTGCACGCCGCACCCCTGCCCGGCGGTCAGACCAGCCCGCGCCAGCGGGCAAAGCCGTAGGCCAGCGCCGTCACCACCAGAAGGCTTGCGAAGACGGTCCCGAGGAAGCCCAGCACCGCGCCCTTGCGGCGATAGGCCAGGTCGATGCCCTGCAGGTGGCGCACGCAGGCGTCGTAGTCCTGCGCGACCCTGGCTTCGTCGACCTGCAGCAGAAGCCGCGGGTTCTGCGACATGTGCGCCGCCTCGGCCAGCCGTTCGGCCGCGTCGCGCACCTGACGCGGCAGGCGCCGGCCGCCACGCCTGAGCTTGCCCGCAAGCCCTTCGCCACCGACGCGCAGCCGCTGTTCCATCAGCGCCGCCACGCGGTCGGCCATCTGCTGGATCGTCACCGCGCCCATGGGTATCTCCTTGCCGCAGCGGCAGGATAGGCCCGCCGCCGCCGCGCGACAACGCCACTGGCGCGGGGCGCGCGCAAGCCCTATCCCCGTGGCATGCTCGCGACACACCGTTTCCCCGCCCGCAATCCGGCGCAGGCCGCACCCCTGGTCATCGTGCACGGGCTGTTCGGCTCCGCCCGCAACTGGGGCGCCATCGCCCGGGCGCTGTCGGATCAGCGCGACGTGGTGACGGTGGACCAGCGCAACCACGGCGAAAGCCCCTGGGCGCCCAGCCATACCTATGCCGACATGGCCGAAGACCTTGCGCAGGTGATCGGGGCCGAGATCGCGCCGGGGGGGCGGGCGGTCGACCTGCTGGGCCATTCGATGGGCGGCAAGGCGGTGATGGCGCTGGCGCTGGCGCGGCCCGGGCTGGTGGCGCGTCTGGTCGTGGCCGACATCGCGCCGGTCCCTTACGCCCATGACAACACGCGCCACATCCACCACATGCGGGACCTCGACCTGTCGCCGCCGCGCACGCGGGCCGAGATGGACCGCCGTCTGGCGCTGGTCGAGCCCGACGCGGGCCAGCGCGCCTTCTTCCTGCAGTCGCTGGACCTGCGGGCCGACCCGCCGCGCTGGCGGCTGAACCTCGACGTGCTGGAGGCCTTCATGCCGCAGATCACGGGCTGGCCTTCGATCCGGGGCCGGTTCGACGGGCGTTGCCTGTTCCTGTCGGGAGCGCGGTCGTCCTATGTGCTGCCCGAACACCGCCCGGCGATCCTGGCGCAGTTCCCGCATGCCCGTTTCGTGCGCATCCCCGGCGCGGGCCACTGGCTGCACGCCGACGCGCCCCGGGCATTCGCCGAAACGGTGCAGGTCTTCCTGTCCGCGGCCATGGACTGACCCCCGCCGCGAAAGGCGCCTCCCCTCCCCCCCCCTGGCGGAGAGGGGATGGGGGGTGGGGGGCCGCGCGACCGGCCGGCCCCCCCGCCCCATCCCTCCCCCGCGAGGGGGGAGGGAAGCGCCCTTCGGGCAGAGGTTCCGCGTTACCCCCGCAGCGTGCCGCCGGTGGCCTTGACGACCTTGTCCACCACCCGGGCCGAGACCGCGGCGATGTCGGCCTCGGTCAGCGTGCCGCCCGTCGGTTGCAGCCGCACCGTCAGGCCGATGGACTTTCGCCCCTCGCCCATCTGCGCCTCGGCCTTGTCGCCCGCGAAGTGGTCGAAGACACGGACCGAGGCGATCAGCGCCTTGTCGGCGCCCTGCGCCGCGTTGACCGCCACCGCCGCCTCGACCTCGGCCCCCACGACGAAGGCGAAGTCGCGCTCGACGGCCTGGAAGTCCGACAGCGCCAGCGCGGGCCTGGTGGGCGTGCGGACCTTGGGCGCGGGCACGGCGGCGGGCCAGAGCGTGACCGCCACCGCCGGGCCCTTGACGCCGAACGACTCCAGCACCCGCGGATGCACCGCGCCGAAGACCGCCATCCGCACGGGCCCCAGGCCGATGGCGCCCGACCGGCCCGGGTGCCACCAGCCGGGCACCGCGCGGGTGATCTGCGTGCGGGCAGGGGCGCCGAGCGCGGCCAGCACCGCCTCGGCATCCGCCTTGGCGTCGAAGACATCGACCGGGCGGCGCGACCCGTGCGGGTCGCGCGCCGCGGCATCGCCGACCAGCAGGGCGGCGGCCTGGATCTCCTGTTCCCCGGGTTCGCCTCCGCCGAAGACGGGGCCCACCTCGAACAGCGCCAGATCCATGAACCCCCGCGCCTGGTTGCGCGCCGCCGCCGCCAGCAGGCCGGGCAGCAGGTCGGGGCGCAGATGCGTCATTTCCGACGAGATCGGGTTCTCGACCCGCACCGCCTCGGTCCCGCCGCCGAAGGCCCGCGCCGCGGGGCCGGGGATGAAGCTGTAGGTCACGCATTCGTTGTAGCCCAGGCCCGCAAGAGTGCGCCGGGCCGTGCGCTCCCGCTTCTGCGCCGCGGTCAGGATCGGGCGGGGCACGCCGGGCGCGGGGCGCGCCATCGGCACGCCCTGCAGGCCCGACAGCGAGGCCACGCGCGCCACCTCCTCGACCAGGTCGGCTTCGCCCTGCACATCCGGGCGCCAGGTGGGCGGGGTCGCGCGGTCGCCCTCGACGGTGAAGCCCAACGCGGCAAGGGTCGCGCGCTGCGCGGCCTCGGGGATCGCCATGCCGACCAGCCGTTCGGCCCGCGCGGGGTCGAAGCGATAGCTGCGGGGGGTCAGCAGCGGCGCGCCGTCCTCGGCCACGTCGGACGCCTGCCCGCCGCAGAGGTCGAGGATCATCCGCGTCGCCATCTCCAGCCCGGGGCGGGTGAAGGCGGGGTCCACGCCGCGCTCGAACCGGTAGCGCGCATCCGAGGTGATCTTCAGCGCGCGGCCGGTGGCGGCGATGGTGATCGGATCCCACCAGGCGCTTTCGACGATCACATCGGTGGTGGCCGCGGTCACGCCCGAGGCCTCGCCGCCCATGATGCCCGCCAGGCTTTCGGGGCCGTGGTCATCCGAGATCACCATCTGGCCCGGCGCAAGGCGATAGGTCTTGCCGTCCAGCGCCAGCAGGCTTTCGCCGCCCGCCGCCGGGTGGACGCGCAGCGGCCCGTGGACGCGGGCGGCGTCGAAGACGTGCAGCGGGCGGTTCAGGCCGATGGTGAACAGGTTGGTGATGTCGACCAGCGCCGAGATCGGCCGCAGGCCGATGGCCTTCAGCCGCGCCTGCAGCCAGGCGGGCGAGGGGCCGTTCGTCACGCCGCGGATCAGGCGGACGGCGAAATGCGGGCAGCCCCTGGCCTTGAGTTCTGGCGAGACCTGCACCTGAACCGGGCAGGGAAAGGCGCCCGGCACGGGCGTTTCGTCCTGCGGGCGCAGGCGGCCCAGTCCGCGCGCGGCCAGGTCGCGGGCGATCCCGCGCACGCCCAGCGCATCGGGGCGGTTGGGGGTGATCTTGACCTCGATCACCGGGTCGGACAGGCCCTTCCAGTCGATGAACCGCACCCCCAGCGGGGCATCCGCGGGCAGGTCGATGATGCCGTCGTGGTCATCCGACAGCATCAGCTCGCGTTCGGAACAGAGCATCCCGTTCGATTCGACGCCGCGGATCACGCCCGGTTTCAGGTCGACGCCCGTTCCCGGCACATGCGTGCCCGGCGGCGCGAAGACGCCCACCAGCCCCGTGCGCGCATTCGGCGCGCCGCAGACCACCTGCACCTCGACCGGCGCCGTGCCGGGACCGGCGGGAAAGGTTTCCACCCGGCAGACGCGCAGGCGGTCGGCGTTGGGGTGCTGCACCGCCTCGATCACCCGGGCGATGGTGAAGGCGCCCAGCCGGGCGGCGGGGTCCTCGATCCCCTCGACCTCGTGGCCGAGGTCGGTCAGCGCCTCGGCAAGCGCGGCCAGCGGCGCGTCGGTGTCGAGATGCTCGTTGAGCCAGCCCAGCGTGAACTTCATCGCAAGCCTCCGTTCCGGCCCGGGGGCTTAGCGCAAAGCCCCCGTCAGGGGAAGGCGCCGCGCCCGCGCTCAGGCCGACCGCGTGACGCCGCCGTCGACGCGGATGTTCTGCCCGGTGATGTAGCCCGCGCCCTCGCCGCACAGGAAGGCGATGGTGGCGGCGATTTCCTCCACCCGGCCATAGCGGCCCATCGGCACCCTGGCCTTCAGGTCGGCGCGTTCGGGCAGGCTGTCGATGAAGCCGGGCAGCACGTTGTTGATGCGGATGCCGTCCTTCGCATGGGTGTCGGCATACATGCGGACAAAGGCCGCAAGCCCGGCGCGGAAGACGGCCGAGGTGGGGAAGGCCACGTCGGGCTCGACCGCGACATAGGAGGTGATGTTGACGATCGCCCCGCCACCCGCCGCCACCATGTGCGGCGTGACCGCGCGGATCGGGCGCAGCGCGGACATCAGGTACACCTCCATCCCGCCCGCCCAGTCGGCATCGGTCAGGCCGTCCACCGTGCCGCGCGGCCCGTGGCCCGCCGAGTTCACCAGAACGTCGATGCGGCCGAAGCGGTCGATCACGGCCGCAACCAGCCGGTCGATGTCGGCCTGGCTGGCGTTCGTGCCGGTGACGCCGACGCCGCCGAGTTCAAGTGCCAGCGCCTCGCCCTTGCCGGAGGACGACAGGATCGACACGGCATGGCCTTCGGCATGCAGGCGTCGGGCGGCGGCGGCGCCCATGCCGCTGCCCCCGGCCATCACGATGGCGGATTTCATCTGTGTTCCTCCCTGTGGATGCGGCGATGCGCGGCGACCGGCCCGCCGCCGGCCGCGGCAATGCGCGCGGCGGCGGCGGACAGGGGCTCGAAAGCCACCGCCATGTGGTGGCCGTTGGCGTGCAGGATCAGGTCGGGGCCTGTGACCAGCGCGACATGGCCCTTCCAGAAGACCAGATCGCCCCGTTGCGGCGGCCCCTCGCCGGGGTTGCCAAGCGCCTGCTGCAGGTCGCTGTCGCCGGGGCAGGGGACGCCGCAGGCCAGCAGCGCCGCCTGCACCAGGCCCGAACAGTCCAGGCCATCGCGCGTGTTGCCGCCCCAGAGGTAGGGGACATGGAGGAACATTTCCGCCACCGCCACGGGATCCGTTTCCGTCGCGGCCAGCGGCGCCAGGTGGTCCGCGGGCACCGCGCCGCGCGGGGTGATGGCAAAGGCGCCCTGCACCGCATCCACCCGCAGCCTGGCACCCAGCGTCAGCGACCCCGTGGCCCGCGCCTGCACCCGCGGCTCGGGGTAAAGGTGGGTGCCAAGCGTCGCCACGCGGTGGGTTGGCGCCGTGGGCGGGGCAAGCGCGAAGGCGGGGACCCAGCCGCAATAGCCGTCGCGCGCCGCCTGGCCAAAGGCCCAGCCGCCGTCGCGGTCGATGACGGTGAAGCCCTCGCCCAGCAGAAGCTGCCGCTCGCGCCCGCCGCCGGGGCTGCGCGCCAGGTCGGCGAAGGGCACGGCAAGCTCCATCGGGTCGCCGTCGGTGTAGGCCGCGGCCTCGACCTGCCCGCGCAGGGCGGTCAGCGCGATGCGGTCGGTCGCGGGGGTCAGGCGCCAGTCAGCCATGGGCGTCCGCCCCGGTCACAGCGCCAGCACCTGCGGCAGCGCATCCAACAGCGCCCGCGCGCCCTGGCCCACGCCGCCCCTGGGGCGGCCGGGGGCGTCGGCCGGCTGGTGGGCGTAGATGTCGAAGTGCACATAGCGCGGCGGCGCGAAGCGGCGCAGGAACAGCGCCGCGGTGATCGCCCCCGCCATGCCCCCCGAGGGCGCGTTGTCCAGATCGGCGATGCCGGGTTCGATCAGGGGCTCGTAGGGCGCCCAGAACGGCAGCCGCCAGACCGGATCGCGCACCCGCGCCGCCGCCTCGGACAGGGCGGAGGCAAGCGCCTCGTCGTCGGTGAAGAAGGGCGCGAGGTCGGGACCCACGGCGGTGCGCGCGGCGCCCGTCAGCGTGGCCATGCTGACCGTCAGGTCGGCAGGCGCCTCGGCGGCCCAGGCCAGCGCATCGGCCAGGATCAGGCGGCCCTCGGCGTCGGTGTTGTTGATCTCGACCGTCAGGCCCTTGCGGCTGGTCAGGATGTCGCGCGGGCGCATGGCGTTGCCGGCAACCGCATTCTCCACTGCCGGGATCAGCACGCGCAGCCTGAGCGGCAGCGCCAGCGCCATGATCGCCTGCGCCAGCCCCAGCACCGTGGCCGCCCCGCCCATGTCCTTCTTCATCAGAAGCATGCCGGAGGACGGCTTGAGGTCCAGCCCGCCGGTGTCGAAGCAGACGCCCTTGCCGACCAGGCACAGCGACGGGCCTTCGGTCCCCCAGGTCATCTCGATCAGCCGCGGCGCGCGGGGGCTGGCGCGGCCGACGGCGTGGATCATCGGGAAGTTCCGCGCCAGCAGGTCGTCGCCCGTGATGACGGTGACCGCCGCCCCGAACCGGGCCGCCACGTCGCGCACCGCGGCCTCGAGCTCTGCCGGGCCGAGGTCGGATGCGGGGGTGTTCACCAGATCGCGCGTCAGCCATTCGGCCGCCGCGACAGCCTCCAGCCGCGCCGCATCCACCCCCGCGGGGGCGACCAGACGGGGCCGGGGCTTGGCGGTTGCCGTGGGGCGGTAGCGGTCGAAGCGGTAGGCGGCGAGCAGCCAGCCGAGCGCGGCCTCCGCAGTCTCTTCGGGCAACAGGGCCCCGGTCAGCGCCCAGTCGCCGGCGGGCAGTGCGCCCTCCGCCTTGGCCAGGCCGAAGCGCGTCCTGGCCCGGGACGACGCGCTGCCATGGCCGACCACGGCCCCCGCAGGTATGCCGTCCGGGCCCGGCAGAAGCCGCGTCTGGCCGAGCGCCGCCTCGAACCCGGTCGCCCGCAGCCAGGCGGTCTGGGCGGCAGGCAGGGTGGCGAGGAAGGGCTCCAGCGCCTCGGGCGCCACCACGTGCAGCGGCAGCGCGGCGTCGGACGGGGGCGCGAGGACGGGCGCGAGGACGGGCGCGGGAACGGGCGCGGCGGGCATCGGTCGGGCTCTCCTTTTGCGGGCGAGCCTGACGGCAAGCCGCGCGGGGTGCAAGGGTGCGGGCTTGCCGCGGCGCGGCGAACGGGGCAGAACCGCGGGGTCCGTCCCCAGGAGGCCCCCGCATGGCCCTGTCGCCCGGCACCCGCCTTGACCTCACTGCCGCGCTGGCGTCGGTCAGCGTGGCGCTGGTGCTGATCGGCCTCAAGCTCTGGGCCCTGGCCGAGACGAATGCCCTGTCGGTCGCCGCCTCGGTGGCCGACAGCGCGATGGACCTGGCGGTGTCGCTGGCCGCGATGGTCGCCATCGCCTACGCGGCAAAGCCGGCCGACGAGGACCACGCCTACGGACACACCTCGGCCGAAGACCTGGCGGCCCTGGGGCAGGCGGTTTTCCTGGGCGTGGCGGCGGCAGTGGTGGCGGTGGCCGGGATGCGGCGGCTGGTCGACCCCGCGCCGCCGGTGCTGGCGGCGGAAGGCATGGGCATCGCGGTGATGGCGGTGTCCATCGCGCTGACGCTGGGGCTGGTGGCCTGGCAGGGGCGGGTGGCGCGCCGGACCGGCAACCGCGTGGTGGCGGCCGACCGGCTGCACTACCTCGCCGACCTGGTGCCCAACCTGGGCGCCATCCTGTCGCTGGCGGCCTCGGCACAGTTCGGGCTGGTGCGGATCGATGCGGTGGTGGCGCTGGCCACGGCGGCGATGCTGGCGCTGGGGTCGCTGCGCATCGGCCGGGGGGCCTGGGATGCGCTGATGGACCGGGCGGCCGATCCGCGCATCGTCGAAGGGATCGCCGCCATCGCCCGCGACTGGCCCGGCGCGCGCGGCTTCCACGACCTCAAGACCCGCACCGCCGGGCGCCGCGTCTTCGTCAGCCTGCATGTGGAACTGGACGGCGCCCTGACCCTGCGCGAGGCGCATGACATCGGCGCCGCCCTGCGCCGCGCCATCATCGCCACCTATCCGCAGGCGGATGTCATCATCCACAAGGACGTGGCGCAGTAGTGCCGCCGGGGGGGGACGGTTTGCTCGACCCCACCCGAAGGGGGGTGGGGGTGCTCGCAAACCGTGGCTTCGCCGGACGAGAGGAAGGGCGTTGCGCAGGTGGAGGGACCCGGGGCGCTGCCCCGGACCCCGGGATACTTGGAAAGAGATGAAGGCCCATCGCCCTGTCATCGCTTTCCAGGTATCCCGGGGGGCGGCGAAGGCGGGGAACAGCGTCCCCCTCCGTTTGTTCGAGACTGCAACCGCTGCGGCGTCCGTCACGCGGTGCGGGTGGGGAAGAGGCTTTCGAACCAGCGGAACAGGAGCACGATCAGCCCGGCCAGCGCCATGTAGGCCACGGCCAGCAGCAGGAGCGGCTCGTAGACGATGTAGGTGTCCTGTCGCACCTGGTTCGCCACGCGGTAGATTTCGACGATGGTGATGGTCGACACGAGCGGCGTGGACTTGAGCTGCAGCACCGTCTCGCCGCCGATCGTGGGCAGCACGCGGTGCAGGGCCTGGGGCAGCCAGATGCGGCGGAACAGCGTGAAGCCGGGCACGCCCATGGCGCGGGCGGCCTCGAGCTGGCCGTGTGGCACGCTCTTGAAGGCGCCGCGCATCACCTCGCCCTCGTAGCCCGCGACCGACAGGGACAGCGCCAGAACCGCATAGGGCCAGGCCTGCCGCAGGATCGGCCAGAGGTCGCTTTCGCGGATCCAGGGGATCGAGGGGAACAGCGAGCCCAGCCCGTAATACAGAAGCCAGATCTGCATCAGCAGCGGCGTGCCGCGGATCACCGTGCAGAACACCCGCGCGGGCGTCGCCAGATACCAGGGACCCACCGCCTGCACGAAGCCGATCGGCACGGCCAGGATCATCCCCAGCACCATCGTGCCCACGGTCAGGCTGACCGTCCAGGCCAGGGCGGGCAGCATCAGGGCCTGATACTTCGGGTCGGCCAGCCAGTCCCAGCGCAACGTCGCCGCGCTGAGCCCGACGATCCCCAGCGCCACGAGGATCAGCACGATGCGGTGCGGCTTCATCAGCCCGGCCATCATGCCCTCCTCATGTCCCGCTGGCCCTTGCGCGCCCAGCGCTCGATGCGCGCGAACAGGAAGATCGAGACGAGCGAGATCACCAGATACGCCGTCATCGCCGCGCCGTAGAAGGTGAAGAAGGCCTTGGTCGTGGACGAGGCCTGCTGCGTGGCCTTGGTGAGTTCGGAGAATCCGATGACGGCCAGCAGCGCGGTGTCCTTGGTGGCGTTCAGCCACAGGTTGCCGAGGCCCGGCACGGCGTTCGCGGTCATCAGGGGAAAGATCACCCGGCGGGCGACCAGCACCGGGGTCATCCCCATCGCGCGCGCCGCCTCGATCTGGCCTGCGGGCACCGACAGGATGGCGCCGCGCAGCACTTCGGTCTGGTAGGCGCCCTGCACGAAGGCCAGCACCGCCACGCCGGTGATGAACTGCGGCAGGTCGATGCGGTCGCGCCCGAGCGACACGAGCATCTCGTTCACCGCACCGGGGACGGCATAGTAGAGGATGAGGATCAGCACCAGTTCGGGCACCGCCCGCACGATGGTGGTGTAGACGGCCCAGAGGTCGCGCCCGACCGGGCCGCCGTAGAGCTTGCCGAAGGCGCCCGCGACCCCGATGGCGAAGCCCAGCGCATAGGCGCCGAGCGCGATCAGGATCGAGTTGCCGAGGCCCGCGGCCAGCGTGCCCCCCCAGCCGCAGTCGCCGAAGCCGAGCAGTTCCAGCGACGACAGCTGCGCGGCGGGGGGGCAGTCCATCGGGAGGCTTACATGCCGTAGATGTCGAAGTCGAAGTAGGGCTTGGAGATGGCGTCGTAGGTGCCGTCGGCGCGGATCGCGGCGATGGCGGCATTGAGGGTCTCGCGCAGCGGGTCGCCCTTGCGCAAGCCGAAACCGACGCCGAGGCCAAGCACTTCGGGGTCGCTGGCGACGTTGCCCGCGACCTTGCAGCAGCCGCCGCTGCCGTCCGACTTGACGAAGTCGTTCACCGCGATGGAATCGGCCATGACCGCGTCGACACGGCCCGCGGCGAGGTCCTGGTTGGCCTCGTCCAGGGTCTGGTAGGTCTTCACCTCTGCGGCGACCGAGGCGAAGTACTTCTCGACATAGGTGGCGTGGATGGTCGAGACCTGCACGCCGATGATCTTGCCGGTCAGGCCCGCCACGTCCGGCGTGATGTCGCTGTTCGCGGCGACCATCACCGAGGCCGGGGTGTCGTAGTACTTGTCGGAAAAGTCGATCGACTCCATCCGTTCGGCGGTGATCGTCATCGACGACATGATGACGTCGATCTGGCCCGCATTGAGCGCCGGGATGATGCCGTCCCAGGCGGTGGGGGTGATGACGCATTCCAGCGCGGCCTGCTTGCAGATCGCGTTCATGAAGTCGATTTCCCAGCCCACCCAGTTGCCCGAGGCGTCGGGCGAGGTGAAGGGCGGGTAGGGTTCGGCGGCGACGCCGATCTTGATCGGCTCGGCCACGGCCGCGGTGCCGAGGGCAAGCGCCGCTGCGGCGGCAAGGGCAAGGGTCTTCATGGTTCGGTCTCTCCTCGTTGGTCGGTGGTTCCGCGGGTCGTCCTCAGCCCACGGTTTTCAGGAACTGCTTCAACCGGTCGGATTTCGGCGCGCCGAACAGCGCATCCGGCGGGCCTTCCTCTTCGATCAGGCCGTTGTAGAGGTAGATGACGTGGCTGGCCACCTCGCGCGCGAATTTCATCTCGTGCGTCACCAGGATCATCGTGCGGCCTTCCTCGGCCAGGCCGCGGATCACCTGCAGGACCTCGCCCACCAGTTCGGGGTCGAGCGCCGAGGTGGGTTCGTCGAACAGCATCGCACGCGGTTCCACGCACAGGGCGCGGGCGATCGCCACGCGCTGCTGCTGGCCGCCCGACAGGTAGGCGGGGTAGACGTCTTCCTTGGCGGCCAGGCCCACGCGGTCCAGCACCTTGCGGGCGCGTTCCACGGCATCGGCCCGGGGCACGCCCAGGACATGGACCGGCACCTCGATCAGGTTGCCCATGACGGTCATGTGCGACCACAGGTTGAACTGCTGGAACACCATCCCCAGTCGCTGGCGCATGCGCTCGATCTGGCGGCGGTCGACGGGGCGGCCGTCGGCGTGCATCAAGACGTCCTCGCCCCCGATCACGATCCGGCCGCCCGACGGCTGTTCCAGGAAGTTGATGCAGCGCAGCATCGTCGACTTGCCGGAGCCCGACCCGCCGATGATCGCCACGACATCGCCCTCGCAGGCGCGCAGCGACACGCCCTTGAGCACCTCGAGCGAGCCGAAGGACTTGTGCAGCCCTTCGATGCGGATCGCCTCGGGGCGCCCGTCCGCGGTCGCGGCAGTATCGGCAGGCGTGGCAGTCTGGCGTGCCGTCATCGAACTTTCTTCGTCCACCCGGTGGAAGTAACACCGCCAGTATCTTATTATGCAAGCGTATAAATGCTCCGGCGGGTCCGGGGGGGGACGATGACCGGGGACCGGCGCAAATTCCGTCGCGAGGGCGAAGAGCGGCGGCGCGAGGCGCTGATCGCCGCCGCGCTGGAGCTGATCGCCGAGGCGGGCCCGGATGCCGCCACGGTGCGCGCCATCGCCGAACGGGCGGGGGTCACGCCGGGGCTGATCGGGCACTATTTCGAAGGCAAGGAAGAACTGACCCGCGCAGCCTTTGCCCATCTGATGACGCGGATGACCGACCTCAGCCTCGACGCCGCGGGCGCCGCGGGGCAGGATCCCGTGGCGCGTCTGGCGGCCTATGTGGCGGCCAGCTTTCGCCCGCCGGTGCTGGACGAAAGCCGCATCCGGCTCTGGGCCGGGTTCATGAACCTGGTGCGCCGCGATCCCGCGCTGCTCGAGGTCCACCGCCAGACCTACCTGCGCTATCGCGACCAGTTGCAGGACCTGATCATGGCGGTGCCCGGCCTGTCCGACCCCGCCCTCGCCCGACCGATGGCCATCGCCGCCAACGCCACCATCGACGGGCTGTGGATGGAAGGCGGCATGCTGCCCGAGGTCTTTGCCCCGGGCGAACTGGAGCGAATCGGGCTTGCGGCCGTCGGCGCGATCCTCGGCATCGACCTTGCCGCGGCCCGACCGGTCGCCGCCCCCCCCCTCGACGCTGGAGACGCATCATGAGACACCACGCCTCCGCTGTGGCCGACGGACTTTCGACGATGCGATACGCCCCCGTGATCGACCGCCTCGCCGGCCTTGGCGGCGCGCGCTGGGCGCTGCATGCCGAGGCGCGGGCGATGAAGGCGGCCGGGCAGCCGGTGATCGAGCTGACCATCGGCGAACCCGACATCCCCACGCCCCCCGAACTGCTGGAGGTCGCGCGGGCGGGCATGGTGGCCGGGCGCACCGGCTATTCCAACGGGCGGGGCGAACCGGGGCTCGTCGCGGCGCTGGCGGCCCGCTACAGCGCGCGGCGGGGCCGGACCATCGGCACCGACCAGGTGCTGTGCCTGCCGGGGACGCAGACCTCGCTTTACGTGGCGCTGATGGCGCTGACCGGGCCGGGCGATGCGGTGCTGGTGGGCGACCCGGGCTATGCGACCTACGACGGCCTGATCGCGGCCAGCGGCGCGCGCGCCGTGCCGGTGCCGCTGCGCCCGGACCTGGGGTTCCGCCTGCAGGCCGCCGACGTGGCCGCCCGCATGGTGCCCGAGGCGCGCGTGCTGTTCCTGAACACGCCGCACAACCCCACCGGCGCCGTCCTGACGGCCGCCGACATCGCCGCACTGGGCGCGCTGGCCAGGGCGCATGACCTGTGGATCCTCTGCGACGAGGTCTACGAGGACATTATCTTCGGCGACACCGCGTTCGCCTCGCCGCTGGACGATGCGGGCCTGGCCGAACGCACGGTGGTTGCGGGGTCAATCTCCAAGTCGCATGCGGCACCCGGATTCCGGTCGGGCTGGCTGGTCGGCCCGGCCGAGTTCTGCCGACGCGTGCTGCCGCTGTCCGAGACGATGCTGTTCGGCAGCCAGCCCTTCATCGCCGACATGACCGAGGCCGCGCTCCGCCGGGGCTCGTCCGTCGCCGCGGGGATGCGCGCGCGCTTTGCCGCCCGGGCCGCGCTGGTGCATGACCGGCTGCACGGCGTGGCGGGGCTGGCGGTTCACCGGCCCGAGGCGGGGATGTTCGCCCTTGTCGATGTCCGCGCGACCGGCCTGTCGGGCACCGCCTTTGCCCGCGGCCTGCTGCAGGACCGGCTGGTCGCCGCGATGCCGGGCGAAAGCTTTGGCGCCGCGCTGGCGGGGTGGCTGCGGCTGAGCCTGACGCAGCCCGATGACCTTCTGGCCGAGGCCTGCACCCGCATCGCCGCCCATGCCGCCGCGGTGAGCGCATGAGGACGGTGGGGCAGGAGCTGGTCGCGGGCCTGGCCGCGCGCGGGGTCGGGGTGGTCTTCGGCATTCCGGGCGTGCACACGATCGAGCTGTACCGCGGGCTGGCCGGGTCGGGCCTGCGCCATGTGACGGCGCGGCACGAACAGGGCGCGGCCTTCATGGCGGACGGCTATGCGCGGGTGTCGGGGCGGCCCGGGGTGGCCTTCGTCATCACCGGGCCGGGGCTGACCAATGCGCTGACCGCGATGGCCCAGGCACGGGCCGATTCGGTTCCCGTTCTGGTCGTCTCGGGCGTCAGCCGGCGCGACAGCCTCGGCCGGGGTCTTGGCCACCTGCACGAACTGCCCGACCAGCAGGCGATGGTGCGCGCGCTGTGCCCGACCTTCCGCGTCGGTGCGCCGCAGGACCTGGGCCCGGTGCTGGACGCGGCCTTTGCCGCGATGCTGTCGGGCCGCCCCGGCCCTGCGCATGTCGAGGTGCCGACCGACGTGATGCCCTTGCCCTGCCCGCCCCTGCCCGCGCCTGTGGCGGCGTCGCGCCCCGGCCCGGATGCGGCGACGGTGGCGCGCGCCGCGGCGCGGCTGGCGGGTGCGGCGCGGCCGGTGATCCTGGCGGGCGGCGGCTGCGTGCGGGCCGGGGAACCGCTGCGCGCGCTGGCCGAGGCGCTGGACGCGCCGGTCGTGCAGACCGTCAACGCCCGCGGCCTGATGCATGGCCATCCGCTGACCGTGCCCGCCTCGCCTTCGCTGCCCGGCGTACGGGCGTTGATCGCGGCGGCGGATGCGGTGCTGGCGGTAGGAACCGAGCTCGGGCCCACCGACTACGACATGTACGGGCGGGGCGGCATGCCCGACCTGTCGGGCATGGTGCGGGTGGATGTCTGCGCGGCCCAGCTTGCCCGCCCCCCCGCGGAGGTCACCGCGCGGGGTGTTGTCGGGCGCGTCCTGGGTGTGCTGGCAGCGGCGGTCCCGGCGCGGC
>CAZCPY010000038.1:0-24953 GCA_964499865.1 uncultured Rhodobacterales bacterium
TGCCGCCGCCGCCCGCGGCGCCCGGCCGCGCCCGCAGCGACGCCGCCGCCCGCGCCTTCCTGAAGGGGGCGGGCGCCGAGGATGTGCACATCCCCGACGAGGAGATGGCGGCGACGATGGAGCGCATCGGCGGCGTCTTCCGCCAGGTGATCGAGGGCCTGCGCGACATCCTGATGACGCGCGCCTCGATCAAGGGCGAGTTTCGCATGGAACGCACCCAGATCGGCGCCAAGGGCAACAACCCGCTGAAGTTCGCGCTGTCGGGCGAACATGCGGTCGAGATGATGGTGCGGCCCAAGGCCAAGGGCTACATGGACGGCGAGGCCGCCGCCAAGGAGGCGCTGGACGACATCAAGGCGCATGAGGTCGCCATGGTCACCGGCATGGAGGCGGCGATCCGCGACGTGCTGCGCAGGCTCGACCCCAAGGCGCTGGACGCCAAGGTGCAGGGCGGCGGCGGGATCATGGGCAACCGCAAGGCCAAGCTGTGGGAGGAATACGAGAAGTTCTATGCCGGCCTGGCCGAACAGGCCGAGAACGACTTTCACGAATTCTTTGCCCGCGAGTTTGCGCGGGCCTATCAGTCGCAGCTTGAAAGATTGAAGTGACAGACGCTTACGCCGCGTTTAGGTTCGCCGCCGGGGTGCGGTGCAAGGGGCGCCGGGGGTAGCGATGTCCTGGGAAAGCAAGGTGCTTTGGACAGAGGGGCTGTTTCTTCAGCCCCACCACTTCCAGCAGGCCGACCGCTATGCCGAAACGCTGGTGACCGGCCTTGCGCGGCGCGTGGTGCCCTATGCCTGGGGCCTGAACGAGCTCGACATCAACGAGGAAGTGCTCAAGTTCGGGCAGTTCGCGATCAAGGGCGCGGCCGGGCTGACGCCGGACGGCACGGTGTTCCGCGTGCCGCAGGCCGAGGACCATCCGCCCGCGCTGGAGGTGCCGGACGGCGTCAAGGACTGCATCGTCTACCTGTCGGTGCCCGCGCGGCGCCGCGGGGCGCTGGACATCGATCCTTCGGGCGCCGAAAAGTCGGCCGCCCGCTTTCGCGCTGCCGAGGTCGAGGTCACCGACGTGACCGGCGAGGCGCGCAAGCCCGTGATCCTGTCGGTCGGCAAGCTGCGCCTTCAGTTCGCGCTGCAGATCGACGACCTGGCCGACCGGCTGGTGATCCCCATCGCGCGCATCATCGAAAAGCGCCCCGATGGCGAGGTTTTGCTGGACAAGGCCTTCATGCCGACCTGCGTCGACGTGCGGGCCGCCCCGCCGCTGCAAAGCTTCATGCGCGAGATCGACGGCCTTCTGGCGCACCGGATGAAGGCGCTGGCCGGGCGGCTGTCGGAAACCGGTGCGTCCAAGGGCGTGGCAGAGATTTCGGACTTTCTTCTGCTGATGCTGGTCAACCGGATGAGCCCGGTGTTCCGCCACCTGATCCAGTGCGAGAACATCCACCCGATCCACATCTTCCAGGCCTGCGTGGCGCTGGGGGGCGAGCTTGCGACCTTCATGGCGTCCGAAAAGATGCCGCCCGAATTTCCGCCCTACCAGCACGACAACCTGACCGGCACCTTCGCCCCGGTGATCCGCCTGCTGCGGCAGTACCTGTCGTCGGTGCTGGAACAGACGGCGGTGTCGATCGCGCTCGAGGCGCGCAAGTACGGCATCTCGGTCGGCATCATCGCCGACCGCAAGCTGGTCTCGACCGCCAGCTTCGTGCTTGCCGTGCGCGGCGACGTGCCGCCGGAAAACGTGCGGCGCCACTTCCCCGGCCAGGCCAAGATCGGCCCGGTCGAGGAGATCAGGCAGCTGGTCAACTCGGCGCTGCCCGGCATCACCATGCGCCCGCTGCCGGTCGCGCCGCGGCAGATCCCCTATCACGCGGGCGTGGTCTATTTTGAGCTTGACCGCGATAGCCCCTACTGGCGCAAAATGACCACGTCGGGCGGCATCGCCGTCCATGTCTCGGGCGATTTCCCGGGCCTGATCATGGAGCTTTGGGCGATCCGGGTGGGCTGAGGCGGCGACAGGACAGGTGCGATGGCTGGACACGACCCCTTTGCCGAACCGGACGACAGCGAACGCACGGTGATCCGCCCCAATCCGGCGGGCCGCCGGGCCGCTGCCGGGGCCGCTCCGGCGGGCGTGCCCGCCTATGCCGCCCCGCAGGCCGCCGCACCCGCGGGCTATGGCGTGCCGCAGCGCGAGGCGCCGGCGCCCGCGGCCCCGTCGGGCGGGGGCGAGGGCAAGGCGGGGGAATCGCCCATCGCGCTGGCGATGACGGGCATGAACCGGCTGAACGCCACCGCGGCCACGCTGTTCGCCCTGGTCAGCCGCATCCGCAACCGCGCCCAGCATGTGGACCCCGAGGCCCTGCGCCGCAACGTCGTGGCCGAGGTGCGCAGTTTCGAAAGCCGCGCGATCTCGGCCGGGGTGGACCCCCAGCAGGTGAAGGTCGCGCGCTATGCGATCTGCGCCACCATCGACGACGTGGTGCTGAACACCCCCTGGGGCGAACAGTCGTCCTGGGGCATGCAGTCGATGGTCGGCACCTTCCACAAGGAAACGGTGGGCGGCGACCGGTTCTACGACGTGCTGGCGCGGCTGGAGAAAGACCCGCCCAACAACATCGAGCTGCTCGAGTTCATGTACATGTGCCTGTCGCTCGGCTTCGACGGGCGCTTGCGCGTGGAGGCGGGCGGCGTCGACAAGCACATGCAGGTCCGCAACGGCCTGGCGCGCATCATCCGGGCGCAGCGCGGAGCGGTGGAACAGGACCTGTCGCCGCGCTGGCGCGGGGTTGAAAAGCCGCATCGCGCGCTGTCGGCGTGGAAGCCGGTCTACATCGCGCTGGCCACCACGGCCACCGTCCTGGCGCTGATGTTCGCCACGCTGACCTACCTGCTGGGCAACAATTCCGACCGGGTGATCGGCGCGCTGGCGACGCTGAACTCGACCGTCCCGCCGGTGCTGGACCGCCCCGCCCCGCCGCCCCCGCCGCCGCCACCCCCGCCGCCCGAGGCGCCGCCCGACCAGGCCGAGCTGATCGCCGGCTTCCTCGAGCCCGAGATCGCCGACGGCCTCGTCAAGGTCTTTCAGACCGCGACCACGATCACCGTGCGGGTCAAGGGTGTCGGCATGTTCGCCTCGGGTTCCGACCAGTTGTCCGAGGGCTATCCCGAACGCATCGACCGGCTGGCCAAGGCGCTGAAGGACCAGCCCGGCAAACTGCTGATCGTCGGGCATTCCGACAACGTGCCGATCAAGTCGCGGCGGTTCAAGTCGAACATGGCGCTGTCGCTGGCGCGGGCCGAGACGGTGAAGAACCAGATGGCGGCGATCCTGGGCGAGGACCGGCTGTCGGCCGAGGGCCGCGCCGATGCGGAACCCGTCTGCAACGACGGGTCGGCGGCCTGCGAGGAGCGCAACAACTCGCGCGAGGGCCGCGACGAGAACCGGCGGATCGAGATCATCCTGCTGAAAGCGGAGAGCTGAGGCCATGCTGCGCCGCTATGTCGTCTATCCTTTGATGCGCAGCACCATCGGGGTGATGTTCCTCGTCACGCTGATCCTGTGCGGCCTGATCCTGTGGTTCGGCGAATTCGTCGGCTGGGGCGACGTTCGCCCCATGGACACGCTGCTGGACAAGCTGTTCTGGGTCGGTGTGCTGCTGGGCTTCTGGCTGTTCGTCACCATCATCATCCTTCTGGTGCGCTGGCGCCGCAACCGGAAGATGACGGACGACATCGTCGCCTCGACCGGCGACCCCGACGAGGGCGATGCGGTCAGCGCCGAACTGGAGGAGATGAGGGCCAAGCTCAAGACCGCGCTGACCAACCTGCGCAAGTCCAAGCTGGGCAGCCGCAGCCTGTACGAACTGCCCTGGTACATCATCGTGGGCCCGCCCGGCGCGGGCAAGACGACGGCCATCGTCAATTCCGGGCTGAAGTTCCCGTTGCTGGACGAGGGCGGCGACGCGGCGTCCATCGGCGGCGTGGGGGGCACGCGCAACTGCGACTGGTGGTTCACCGACAACGCCGTGCTGATCGACACCGCGGGCCGCTACACCACGCAGGAAAGCGACGCCGACAGCGACAACCGCGGCTGGCTTGGGTTCCTCGCGCTGCTCAAGAAATACCGCAAGCGCCAGCCGATCAACGGCGCGGTGATCGCCATTTCGCTGTCCGACCTGTCGATGACCGACGAGGTGACGCAGGCCGCCCATGCCAAGGCGATCCGCCGCCGCCTGCACGAGCTGCGCGACAAGCTGGGCGTGCGGTTCCCGGTCTATGTGATGTTCACCAAGGCCGACCTGATCGCGGGCTTTGCCGAGTTCTTCGACAACCTCGGCAAGGAGGCGCGCGAACAGGTCTGGGGGTTCACCCTGCCGCTCGACAAGGCCAAGAGCAACGTCTCGCCCATCGCGGCCTTCGACGACGAGTTCTCGGCGCTGGTCACGCAGCTTAACGCGCAGTCGCTGGAACGGATGCAGCAGGAAATCGACCACCAGCGCCGCAGCCTGATCGCGGGTTTCCCCGGACATGTGGCGTCGGTCCGGCAGGTGGCGCGGGATTTCCTGGCCGAGGTGTTCCAGGACAACAAGTTCGAGCACCGCCACATGCTGCGCGGGGTCTATTTCGCCTCGGGCACGCAGGAAGGCACGCCGATCGACCGGCTGATGATGGGCATGGCCCGCACCTTCGGCATCGGCCGGCAGGCCATCGGATCGGGCCGCGGCACGGGGCGGTCGTTCTTCCTGACACGGCTGTTCGAGCAGGTGATCTTCAAGGAGGCGGGCCTCGTCTCGGCCGACGACAAGGTGGAACGCCGCTACAAGCGCATCCGCTGGGCCGCGATCGCCTCGACGATCCTGGTCGCCGTCGGGGCGGGTGCGCTGTGGACACGCAGCTTCCTGGGCAACCAGGCGATGATCGCCGAGGCGTCCGAGAAGATTGCCGCCTACCAGACCGCCATCGCGCAGGTGCCGCAAAGCCCGGTGGGCGATACCGACATCGCCGCGACGCTGCCGTCGCTGGCGATCCTGCGCAGCCTTCCCGCCAACCCGCTGGCGGGCGAGGTCGCGGTGCCGGGAGAGCTGACCTGGGGCCTGTATCAGGGCCGCCTGATCGGGTCGAACGCGGCCATGAGCTATCGCGCCGGCCTGAACCAGCACTTCCTGCCGCGGCTGCTTTTGCGGCTGGAAAACCAGATCCAGTCGTCGATGAACGAACCCGACGTTCTTTACGAGGCGCTGAAGGTCTATCTGATGCTGGGCCAGCAGGGTCCGATGAACGCCGACCTGGTCAAGGAATGGATGGGGCTGGACTGGAACGTGTCGTTCCCCGGCCCCGCCAACGAGCCCCTGCGGGCCGAGATGTCGGCGCACCTCGAGGCGCTGCTGAGCCAGCCGATCACCGCCATCCAGCTGAACGGCCCGCTGATCGAGCAGGCGCAGCGCGTGCTGGCCGACACGCCGATGGCGCAGCGCATCTATGCGTCGATCATCAACTCGCCCGACGCCCTGGCGATCCCGGAATGGCGCATCACCGATGTGGCGGGCCCCTCGGCGCCGCGGGTGCTGGTGCGCACCTCGGGCAAGGCGCTGTCGGACGGGATCGAGGGCATCTACACCTACAAGGGCTTCAACGAGGTCTTCCTTGCCGAGGCCCTGGGCGTGGCGCAGCGCATCTCGTCGGAAAGCTGGGTGCTGGGGCCGACGGCGGCCTCGGAACAGTCGGAAACCGCGCTTGTCGCCACCGCGCGCGACGTGCTGGACCTGTATTACAACGATTACATCTCGCGCTATGACGGGATCATGGCCGACGTGGACATCGTGCCGCTGCAATCGGTGCAGCACGCGGCCGAGGTGACGAACATCCTGTCGGGTCCGACATCGCCCATCGTCAACCTGCTGAACGCGATTGCCGCAGAGACGCGCCTGACCGAGGACCGCACCGCGCTGGTCGATGCCGTGGCGGGCGAAGGGCTGCAGGAAATCGCGGCCATCGAACTGCGGTCGGCGGTGTCGGTGCAGGTGCAGGCCTTCGTCGCCGCGCTGACCGAGGCCGCCGCGCCGGGCGCCCCGCCGCCCAAACCGCCGGGCGCCTTCGTGGAAGAGCGGTTCAAGTGGCTGAACGACATGGTCTTCCGCCCCGAAGGCCAGGCTTCGCAGCTGGATGAACTGGTCAACATCCTGGTCGCGGTCAACCGCGAGATGGCCAAGCAGGGCTTTACCGGCACGGCGACGATTTCCGACGTCACGGAAGAGAATCCGATCTTCCAGTTGACGCTGTTTTCGCAGCGCTACAGCGAAGGCCCGATCAAGCGCTGGGTCAGCCAGGTCTCCTCGGGTGCCTCGGGCATCACCGCCGACGGCACCCGGGCGCAGCTGAACGCCAAATGGACCAGCGCCGTGCTGCCGGTCTGCGAGCAGCTCATCGACGGCCGCTATCCCTTCAACCGCCGCGCCAAGGAAGAGGTGGGCATGGCCGACTTTGCCCGCTTCTTTGCCCCGGGCGGGGTGATCGACGCCTTTTTCAACGAGAACATGGCCAAGTTCGTCGACACTCAGGCCCGCCCCTGGGCCTGGAAGAAGGTGAACGACGCCGACCTTGGGATTTCGGACGCCGTGCTTGAACAGTTCCAGCTGGCGGCCGAGATCCGCACGGCCTTCTTCCCCGAGGGCCCTTCGCCCAAGGCCGCCTTCTCGATCACGCCGGACGCTTTGGACCCCTCGGCGACCTTGATGACGCTGGACATCGACGGCACCTCGGTCGTCTACAACCAGGGCGAGGCGCCGACGCCTGCCGGGGTGGAATGGCCGGGGGCTGCAGGCTTTGCGCGCATCACCATCGAGCCTGCGGTCGACGGCACCGAGAATTCTCTGCGCCGTGACGGGTCCTGGGCCTGGTTCCGCCTGCTCGACAGCGCCGAGGTGCGCAGCGCGGCGGGGGGCAAGCGGCTGACCTGGCGCGTGGGCGGGCGGCTGGCGTTGTTCGTGATGAAGTCGAACTCGGCCATCGACCCCTATGCGCTGGCCGCGCTGACCAAGTTCTCCTGTCCGAAGTCGTTCTGATGGCGGGGAAATTCGGCGCCTTCGGCAAGTTTCCGGCCCTCGGGGACTTCTTCCGCATGGACCTTCCCGGCGGGTTCGTCGATCCTTGGGACCGCTGGCTGCAGGACTCGATCCTGGCCGGCAAGGCGGCGCTGGGGGACCGCTGGCAGGACCTGTATTTCTCGGCCCCGATCTGGCGTTTCACGCTGGCGCCCGGGATCGTGGGGGCGGCGGCGATGACCGGGGTGATGATGATGTCGGTCGACCGCGTGGGCCGCCAGTTCCCGCTGACGCTGGCCGCACCGCTGGCCGACGGCGCCGCCCCCGTGCTTGACCACCTGCTGGCCGCGCCGCTGTTCTACGAGCTTGAGGGCGTGGCACTGGCGGCGCTGGAGGACGGGGCGACCAAGGAGGCGATGGCCGAACGGCTGGGCGCCCTGGCCGCCGGGGGCGAGACGCCGCAGGTGCGGCGCCTCGATGCCACGGGCGGCATCGTCTTTCACGGCGGCGATCCCGCCCGCCTGCCCGCCGAGGTGGCCGCCGACGCGCTGTCGCAGCGGTTCCGCAAGCCGTCGCTCTGGTCGGCCGACCTGCAGACCGGCACGCGCCTGATGCTGTGCGAAGGGCTGCCCGCAGGCGGACAGGTGCTGGCGCTGTTCGACCTCGAGGCGCCGCTGTGGCAGCCGCAGGACACGGAGCCGGCCGAGGCATGACGCTGTATCCCGTCCGCTTCACGGCCGTGACCCATGTCGGCAAGGTGCGCAAGATCAACGAGGATTCGATCCTGTCGCTGCCGGATCAGCGGATCTGGGTGGTGGCCGACGGCATGGGCGGTCACGAGGCGGGGGACTTCGCCAGCCAGACCATCGTCGACACCATCGCGATGATCCCGCCCGACCTGCCGCCGGCCGACCTGATGCGGGCCCTGCGCCAGACGATCCTGAAGGCCCACGAGCGCATCCATGTGGCCTCGACCACCAAGTATCACTCCACCGTCGGCGCCACGGTGGTGGCGCTGATCCTGACGGACACGCATTTCGTGGCCTTCTGGGCGGGCGACAGCCGCCTGTATCGGCTGCGCGACGGCGAGATCGAGATGCTGACGACCGACCATTCGGTCGTGGGCGAATTCGTCCTGGCGGGCGAGATGACCTGGGACGAGGCCGAACATCACCCCCATTCGAACGCCATCACCCGCGCCGTGGGGGTGGGCGAGGAGCTGGACCTCGACAAGATCAGGGGCGAGGTGGCGCCGGGCGACCGGTTCCTGCTGTGTTCGGACGGGCTGACGAAATACGCCAACTTCGCCACGCTGAAGCGGATGCTGGCCGAGACGCCGATCGAGACGGTGGGCGAAAAGCTGCTGAATTTCGCGCTGGACAGCGGCGGGGGCGACAACATCTCGATCATCGTCGTGGATGTGCCGCCCGCCTGACGCGGGGCCAGGCCTCGCGCACCCTGGGCCGACGGAGTGCTTCCCTCCCCCCCTCGTGGGGGAGGGAGAGGGTGGGGGGCGCCCGGCCGGTCGCGGGGGCCCCCCTCCCCCATCCCCTCCCCACGAGGGGGAGGGGAGGCGCCAGAGGTCGTGGGGCCGTTTCTTCCCGGGGCCGCAGTCCCGCCCTATTCCGCCGCCATCGCCTCGGCCGCCGGATCCCAGCCAGAGATCGCCTTGAGCTCCAGGAACTCCTCGATCCCGAAGATGCCGCCTTCGCGCGCGCGGCCCGACTGCTTCATGCCGCCGAAGGGCGATCCTGCGCCGCGGCTCTTGCCGTTCATCTGCACCATGCCGGATTTCAGTCGCAGCGCCAGCCGGTTGCGCCGGGCCCCGTCCTGCGTCTGGACGTAGTTCGTGAGGCCGTAGGGCGTGTCGTTGGCGATGCGCAGGGCCTCCTCCTCGCTGTCGAAGGGGATCATCGACAGCACGGGGCCGAAGATTTCCTCGCGCTCGATGGCCATGCCGGGAACCACGTCGGCAAAGACCGTGGGGCGCACGAAATAGCCGCGGTTCAGCCCCTCGGGCCGCCCCGGGCCGCCCGCGACCAGACGCGCGCCCTCGGCGATGCCCTTTTCGATCATCGCCTGGATCTGCGCCCATTGCCGGGCGTTGACGACGGGGCCGATGTGGGGGCCGGGTTCGTGCGCCGAGGCGACGCGGGTGTCCGCCGCCACGCGGGCGGCGGTCTCGACCGCCCGGGCATAGACCGACCGTTCGACCAGCATCCGGGTCGGGGCGTTGCAGGACTGGCCGGTGTTGTCGAAACAGTGCCGCACGCCGCGTTCGACGGCACGCGCATCGGCGTCGGCGAAGATCAGGTTCGCCCCCTTGCCGCCCAGTTCCAGCGTCACGCGCTTGAGCGTTTCGGCCGCCGCGAGGGAAATCGCCCGGCCCGCGCGGGTGGACCCGGTGAACGAGATCATCTCCACATCCGGGTGCCGCGACAATTGCGACCCCACCCCCGGCCCGTCGCCGTTCACCAGGTTGAACACCCCAGGCGGCAGGCCCACGTCATGGACAAACTCGGCGAACAGCAGCGACGACAGCGGCGATTCCTCGGAAGGCTTCAGCACGCAGGTGCAGCCCGCCAGCAGCGCCGGGATGACCTTGAGCGTCACCTGGTTCATCGGCCAGTTCCAGGGCGTGATCAGGCCGACGACGCCGATGGGTTCCAGCGCGAGACGGTCGTTCGGGGCATGGGGGCCAAGGGGGCGGACCCAGTCGATGTGGTCGAAGGCGGTCAGGAAGTTCTTCAGGTGCCAGGGCAGCGACGGCGCCTGCTGGCTGCGCGCATGGTCGATGGGCGACCCCATCTCCAGGCTGATCGCCTGCGCCATCTCCTCGGCCCGGGCCTCGTACTGCGCGAGGATGCCCTCGACGAACCGTTTGCGGACGGCGGGCGGGGTGGCGGCCCAGGCGGGGAACGCGGCCTTGGCGGCAGCGACGGCGGCGTCGGTGTCGGCCTGCGCGCCGAGCGAGATGGTCGCGCAGACCTCTTCGGTCGAGGGGTCGATGACCGGGTGGTCATGCGCCGCGGCGGGCGGGACCCAGGCGCCGTTGATGTAGAAAAGGCGGTGATCCATGGCGCGCACTCCGGTCTGGCGGGAAGGGTGGGGCCAAGCTTAGGCCAAGCCGCGCCGCGACGGAAGGCGGCCGGGTCAGGCGTCGCCCCGCACCGGGCCCCCGGCGTCGGCAAGGTAGCGCTGCGCCAGCGGCACGGCGGCACCCCCCAGTGCGCGGGCCTGCGGGCCGATGGTCCCTGCGCGGATCGCAGGCGGGCTGATCCCTGCCTGGTCCAGCCGGGCGAAGGCGCCCTGCGTCGCGGCCACCATCCTTTCGCGCAGGGCGGCGGGCAGCCAGCCGTCGATCAGCACGGCCTCGATCTCCAGCAGGCTTGCCGCCGAAAGCGTCGCCGCAGCCAGCCCTTCGGCCGTCGCCGTCACCCAGGGGTCAAGCACCGCGGGCGCGATGTCCCAGAATTCGGGGCTGATCCACAGCGGGTCGGCATCGCCGCCTGCCGTCTCGATGGCGCGCGACAGGACCGACAGCGAGGCGACCTCCAGCAGGCGGCGCATCTGGCCGTCGGGACCCGGCACCGGCATCGGCCCCACGGCGCCCGCGTTGCCGCTGGTGCCGGTGAACAGGCGGCCGTTCAGCACGAGGCCGCCGCCGATGAAGTAGCCGAAGTAGAAATACAGGAAGTCGCGCGGCCTCTCGCCCCGGCCGAACACCAGTTCGGCGCCGCAGGCGGCGGTGGCGTCGTTCTGCACGAAGACCGGAAGGCCCGAGAGCGAAGCGATCTCGGCGGCGATGTCTCGGTGGCGCCAGGCGTCCATCTCGGCCTGCGGCGCGCCGATGTCGGCCACCCAGGACCAGAGCTCGAAGGGCATGGCGATGCCAAGGCCGCCCAGCCTTTCGCGCTGCACTTCGGTCAGGGCCGTCTTGAGGTCGGGCAGGGCGCCGGCGACGAAGGCCATCACCGCGTCGGGCGTGGGATAGCGGTACATCGCCCGCCGCATCCCGCGCACCGCGCCGGTGAAGTCGACCAGCGCCAGGTCGGCGGACCGCCGCCCGATCTTGAGGCCCAGGAACAGCGCCCCGTCCGGGGCCAGCGACATGGGCACGGACGGCTGGCCGATCCGCCCCCGCACCGGTTCGCCGCGCCGCAGCAGGCCGTCGGATTCGAGCGCCCGCATGATGACGGATACGGTCTGCGCCGACAGGCCGGTGATCCGCGCGATGTCGGATTTGGCGAGGCCGCCGTGCTGGCGCACGAGGCTCAGCACGAGGCGTTCGTTGTGCGCCCGCATCCCCGACTGGTTGGACCCGCGGAAGCCCTGGTCGTCGCCCGTGCGTTCGGCCAAGGTGTCGGGCGGCGGGCTCATGCGCGGATCACGCCCTTGCGCAGGATGACATTGGCGTAGAGCGCCGGTTCCGACGTGGCGACGACGGTATGCGCGCTGCGGATGCGCGGGTAGAGGTCGGCGCCCGCCAGCGGCTGCACCCTGCGCCCCGGCGCCAGCCGCGCGCAGAGCGCGTCCAGGCCAAGGTGGAAATCGCTGGCCTGTGCAGGGTCGTTGGCCCAGGCGGCCCGCAGGATCGCCGCGGGAACGTCGTCGTCCAGCGGCATCACCGTCAGGATCGCCTGCAGCAGCGCGGGAACCCCGTGGCCGTCGGCCCGCACCAGACGGCGGGCATGGTCCTGCGCCGGGTAGTTCCCGTCCACAAGCGCGATCTCGTCGCCGTGGCCCATGGCGCGCAGCGTCGCCAGAAGCTCCGGTCCCAGAATCGGGGGAATCCCGATCAGCATCGGCGCCGTCCCATTCCTCGCGGCGGCCCGGCCTTGACAGGTGCCGGGTCTTCGTCCGCGTCTCCTCCCTTGCGCGCCTCCCTTGCAGGCGAAGCGCATTCCGGAGGGCAGGGTGCGTAGGGAATCGGCAGCCTGTCAATACTAAATCAGAGTGATTTATTTAACTTGACGGGGCGTCGCGAATCGGGTTCACATGCAGGCGCCGCGGCGGGAGGACGTCTGCCGCATTCGGCGCGAAAATGGGGCAACCCTCTGATATCCTTGGGAGGATACGCATGAACTCGAAATCCAGGGCGCTTCTGGGCGCCGCCGCTCTTGCGCTGCTTGGCGCACCGGCGATGGCGCAGGGCGTCAGCGCCTGCCTCATCACCAAGACCGACACCAACCCCTTCTTCGTGAAGATGAAGGAAGGTGCCGAAGCCAAGGCGGCCGAACTGGGCGTGACGCTGAAATCCTATGCCGGCAAGGTCGACGGCGACCACGAAAGCCAGGTCGCGGCCATCGAGGCCTGCGTGGCCGACGGCGCCAAGGGCATCCTGATCGCCGCGTCCGACACCAAGGCCATCGTCGACAGCGTCAAGGCCGCCCGTGACGCGGGCGTGCTGGTGATCGCGCTCGACACGCCCCTCGACCCGATCGACGCGGCGGATGCGACCTTCGCCACCGACAACTTCCAGGCCGGCCTTCTGATCGGCCAATGGGCGCTGGCGGCGATGGGCGAGAATGCCGCGAACGCCAAGATCGCGATGCTTGACCTGGCCATCTCGCAGCCCTCGGTCGACGTGCTGCGCGACCAGGGCTTCCTGACCGGCTTCGGCATCGACGTGGCCGACCCCGCCAAGTGGGGCGACGAGACCGACCCGCGCATCGTCGGCAACGAGGTGACCGCCGGCAACGAGGAAGGCGGCCTGAAGGCGATGGAAGCGCTGCTGGCCAAGGACCCGGACATCAACGTCGTCTACACGATCAACGAACCCTCGGCGGCGGGTGCCTACGAGGCGCTCAAGGCGGCGGGCAAGGAAGGCGTGCTGATCGTCTCGGTCGACGGCGGCTGCCCGGGCGTGGAAGACGTCAAGGCCGGCGTCATCGGCGCGACCTCGCAGCAGTATCCGCTGCTGATGGCGGCGCTGGGCGTTGAAGCCATCGCCAAATACGCCGCCGACGGCACCAAGCCCGCGCCGACCGAGGGCAAGAACTTCTTCGACACGGGCGTCGCGCTGATCACCGACAAGCCGGTCGACGGCGTCACCTCGATCGACACCGCCAAGGGGCTGGAGCTCTGCTGGGGCTGATCGCCGCGGCCCTTGCGTCACGCCGCGGTTGATTTGCGGCGGGGCGCGGTGGAACATCGTGTTCGGCAAGGGCGGCCCTGTGCCGCCCTTGTCATAACCGGCCCGGCCGCGGGAGGGCGGGGCAAAGGGAGGGGACAGATGGCCGACGACGCAAAGGCGGTCTCGGGTACCTATGAGGCGGGCCTCAAGGGTGCGGTCGAGAAGGTCGCCGAGTTTCACGAGGAGACTTCGGTTCTGAAGAAGTTGCAGCACTGGCTGCACCAGACGCCAAGTGCCGTGCCACTGATCGTGCTGATGGTGGCGCTGCTGGTGTTCGGCTTTGCCGCCGACAACTTCTTCAAGGCGGGCACGCTGTCGACCATCCTGCAGCAGATCGCCATCGTCGGCATCCTGGGCTGCGCCCAGACCATCGTGGTGCTGACCGCGGGCATCGACCTGTCGGTCGGGGCCATCGCCGTCTTCTCCTCGGTGCTGATGGGGCAGATGTCGTTCCGCTATGGCATCCCCGCAGAACTGGCCATCGCCTTCGGCCTGGCGCTGGGCACCGGCATGGGGGCGGTCAACGGCCTCTTGATCGCGCGCCTGAACCTGCCGCCCTTCATCGTGACGCTGGGCACCTGGCAGATCCTGCTCGCGTCGAACTTCATCTATTCGGCCAACGAGACGATCCGGTCCTCGGACGTGGAGGCGCAGGCCCCGGCGCTGGGCTTCTGGGGCAAGGATGTCACCTTCTACGGCGTGCCGATGCTGCCCGACGGGTCGAAGCCCGACCTGGCGACGGCCGAGACGGTCTTTGCCACGACGAACGCTGCTCCGGGCACCGGGGTGAAGGTGCTGTTCGCCGTGTTCCTGATGGTCGCCATCGTGGCCGTCATGTCCTACGTGCTGCGGTCCACCGCCTGGGGCCGCTATGTCTATGCCACCGGCGACGATGCCGCCGCGGCGGAACTGGCGGGCGTGCCGACCAAGAAGGTCATCATCCAGGTCTATGCGCTGGCCGGCCTGTTCTGCGCCATCGCGGGCTGGGTGATGATCGGACGCTTCGGGTCCGTCTCGCCCACGGCATCCACCGGGCAGCTTGGCAACATCCAGTCGATCACTGCCGTGGTGATCGGGGGGATATCGCTGTTCGGCGGGCGCGGGTCGATCGTGGGGATGTTCTTCGGCGCGCTGATCGTCGGCGTGTTCGAGATGGGTCTGCGGCTGGTCGGCACCGACCCGCAATGGACCTTCTTCCTGATCGGCGTGCTCATCATCTTTGCGGTCGCGGTCGACCAGTGGATCAGAAAGGTGTCCGGCTGATGGAACCGATTCTCATGGCCAAGGGCCTCACCAAGCGCTACGGCAGGGTCACGGCGCTCAACAACTGCGACTTCGAGCTGTTCCCGGGCGAGATCCTCGCCGTGATCGGCGATAACGGGGCCGGGAAATCGACGCTCATCAAGGCGGTGTCTGGCGCCGTCATCCCGGACGAGGGGCAGATCTGGCTGGAAGGCCGCGAGATCGGCTTCAAGACCCCCATCGAGGCCCGCGCCGCGGGGATCGAGACGGTCTACCAGACGCTGGCGATGTCGCCCGCGCTCTCCATCGCCGACAACATGTTCATGGGGCGCGAACTGCGCAAACCCGGGATCATGGGGTCGGTGTTCCGCCAGCTCGACCGCGGCCGGATGGAGAAGTTCGCGCGCGAAAAGCTGAACGAACTGGGGCTGATGACGATCCAGAACATCAACCAGGCGGTGGAAACGCTGTCGGGCGGCCAGCGGCAGGGGGTGGCGGTGGCGCGCGCCGCGGCCTTCGGGTCAAAGGTGGTGATCCTCGACGAACCCACCGCCGCGCTGGGCGTCAAGGAAAGCCGCCGGGTGCTGGACCTGATCCGCGACGTGCGGTCGCGCGGCATCCCGATCATCCTGATTTCCCACAACATGCCGCATGTGTTCGAGGTAGCCGACCGCATCCACATCCACCGCCTGGGGTCGCGCCTCTGCGTGATCAAGCCGCAGAACTACACGATGTCGGACGCGGTGGCCTTCATGACCGGCGCCAAGGTGCCCGAGGGGGTCGCGGCGGCGGCGTGAGGAAGAGGACCCTCCCGAACCGAAAGTCTGGCCGGGCAAACTTCGGTCTGGCCAGACGATGCGCCTGTGAATGTCGCTGTGCAGAAGACGTTCCGGCACAGACTTTCCGTCGGGCAACGCGAGCAGGGCAGCAAGACGCTGGACGGAGCCGTATCCTGCGTTTCGGATGTGGTTTTCGCATTCCCGCGGGGTGAACTGGTCGAGCAGTGAGCCGATCCTGCGCCAGAGGGCTTCCTTGGTGCGTTCGGCGGCCTTGCGCAGCAGGTGCTTGAGTTTGGCGATGACCTGTTCGATCGGGTTCAGCTCTGGGGCGTGCGCGGGAAGGCAGGACAGCCCTGCGCCTGCCCGGGTTGTGCATCACGGCGATGTCGTCCGGCCGCAGCTCGGGGACCGGCACCTGCTCGCCCCGGGTGCAGAAGCTGTCGCCGTTGATCGGCCCGTCGATGACCCGGGGCGCGATGATCCGGTCATGGCGAAGCGCGGCCACGAAGGTCATCGAATTCCAGTGCCCGAAGGGCGCGCGACCGATCAGCCTCTGGCCCCGCGCCGCCCATCCCCGAAGCGGAGCCATGTTGGTCTTCGCCCAGGTCTCATCGATGAACACCAGCCGTTTCGGGTCGATGCTGCCCTGACGCGTCTTCCAGCGCGCACGCTTGCGGGCAACGTCCGATCGTTCCTGCTCACTGGCGAGCGCGGTTTTTTCAAGCTGAGCCCCTCGGCATGGGCGAAGCTCCACATCGTGCGGTAGCCGACCTTCAGCCCGCGCAGGGTGAAGTCGCCCTCCGCCATCCGGGCGCGCAGCCGGTCGGCCTCAGCCCCCTAGATCTTGGGCAGCACACGCCCGACGATCTTGCCCGGCACGACGCTTCCCGTCTGCCGCCGCCGCTGCGACCATTTCATCACGCTCGACGGTGCCACGCTCAAAGCCCCGGCGACAGCGCGCACGGTTTCACCCGCGTCACGCCGCGCCATCGCGCGGTCCAGGATATCCATCGAAAGGGGTCCCGTCATGAAGGATGGCCTCCTTACCCAGCCTCCATCGTGAAACAAGAAACCGGCCAAAAGGGAATCCCCCGAGATTCCCTCAAGCGCCGTCACTTCCCTCCACCCCTGGTGGGGGGGGCGCCTTACGCGCCGGTTCCGTGCGCACCGATCCCGCCCACGGGCCCCTCCTCCACCAGCCGCAGCATCTGCGGCAGGCAGACGGTCGCGAGGTCGTATCGGTCCAGCGCCGTCCGGCGCGCGGCGGCGCGCAGGCCGTCATGGGCGGCGGGGTCGGCCAGCGCGGCGGTCAGGGTGCGCGACCAGCCCGCGATGTCGAAGAAATCGACCAAGAGGCCGTTCTGCCCGTGCGCGATGACCTCCTGCACCGGCGGCGTGGCCGAGCCCGCGACCAGCGCGCCGCAGGCCATGGCCTCGATCATCGACCAGGACAGAACGAAGGGATAGGTCAGGTAGGCATGCACCCGCGCCACCTGCATCAGCGCCACGAAGGCCGGATAGGGCAGCTTGCCGGTGAAATGCACGCGTGACAGGTCGAGACGGTCGCGCACCTCGGACAGGAAGACCTCTTTCCAGGTCGTGCCCTGCGGCGCCGGGCGGCCGTAGCTGACCTCGTCGCCGCCCACGATCACCACCCGCGCCTGCGGCCGGGCCGCCAGAACCGCGGGCAGGGCGCGCAGGAAGACATGATAGCCGCGGTAGGGTTCGAGGTTGCGGTTGACGAAGGTCAGCACCTCGTCGCCTGCGTGCAGGGTCGTGCCGTCCGGCAGGGTCACCTGCGCGGCGGGGTCGGGCCGCAGGCGCGCGGTGTCCACGCCGTCGAAGACCACCTCGATCATCCGCCGCAGCGGCGGCGGGTAGCTGTCGGCCTGCCAGTGCGTCGGGCTGATCCCGTGGTCGGCGTGCAGCAGCGCCTGGCCCAGATGCGCGGCGCGGCCCTGGGCGATCAGGATCGGGTCCAGCGGGTTCGGCGCGGCGTCGAACTCCGGGTCAAAGCCCACGTCCCGCCCGGTGCCGCGGTAGTAGAACTCGGCATAGACACAGAGCCGCGCCTCTGGCCAGACCTCCCCGAGAAACAGCGTCTCGCCCCAGCCGGAATGGCCCAGGATCACGTCGGGCACATAGCCCCGGCGGCGCAGCGCCATGGCCGCGCGGGCGACCGACACGCCGCGGTCCGACATCGTGGTGTAGTTGCGCCCCAGCCGCGTGGCCGCGGGGTCCACCGTCTGGGCGTCGTGCCGGTAGCGCAGCACCGGCACGGGCGACGGGCGGGTGTTGCGCGCGTCCGTCAGCGCCCGCACGTCATGCCCGCGCGCCGCCAGCGCGGGGGCGAGGTGGAGGAACTGGCCGGGAAAGTTCTGGTGGACAAGCAGGACCTTCACGCCGCTTCTCCCCTCACGCCGCTTCCGGGCCCTTTTCCCCGAAGGCCGCGGCCATCAGCATCCGCGTGTAGTCGGTGCGCGGTGCGCCGAAGACGGCTGCCGTCTCTCCTGCCTCGACGATGTCGCCGTTCTTCATCACCACCACCCGGTGCGCCAGCGCCCGGATCACCCGCAGGTCGTGGCTGATGAACAGGTAGGCCAGCCCGTGCTTGCGCTGCAAGTCGCGCAAGAGGCCCACGATCTGCACCTGCACCGTCATGTCCAGCGCCGAGGTCGGCTCGTCCAGCAGGACCAGCTTGGGCCGCAGGATCATCGCCCGCGCGATGGCGATGCGCTGGCGCTGGCCGCCGGAAAACTCGTGCGGGTAACGGTCCATCGCGGCGGGGTCGAGGCCGACCTCGGCCATGATCTCGGCCACCATGTCGCGCCGGTCGCGGCCGGGGTCCAGGCCGTGGACGCCCAGGCCCTCGGCGATGATCTCCTGCGCCGTCATGCGGGGCGACAGGCTGCCGAAGGGGTCCTGGAATACCACCTGCATGTCGCGGCGCAGGGGCCGCATCTGGCGCCCGCTCAGGCCGTCGATGCGCTGGCCGTTGAAGGTGATCGCGCCCTGGCTCTGCGTCAGCCGCAGGATCGCCAGCGCCAGCGTGGTCTTGCCCGACCCGCTTTCGCCCACGATCCCCAGCGTCTCGCCGCCGCGGACATGGATCGAGGCGTCGTTCACCGCCTTCACGTGGCCCGTGGTCCGCCGCAGAAGGCCGGTCTGGATCGGGAACCAGACGCGCAGCGCGTCGGTCCGCGCGACCTCGGTCGTGGTCGGTGGCACGGGGTCGGGGCGCCCCTTGGGTTCGGCGGCGATCAGCTTCTGCGTGTAGGGGTGCCGGGGGTCGGCGAAGATCGCGGCGGTCGGGCCCTGTTCGACGATCTCGCCGCCCTGCATGACGCAGACGCGGTCGGCGATGCGGCGCACGATGGTCAGGTCGTGGGTGATGAACAGAAGGCTCAGCCCCTCGCGCGCCTTGAGGTCGGCCAGCAGGTCGAGGATCTGCGCCTGGATGGTCACGTCCAGCGCCGTGGTTGGCTCGTCCGCGATCAGCAGTTCCGGCCCGTTGGCCAGCGCCATGGCGATCATCACCCGCTGCCGCTGCCCGCCCGACAACTGGTGCGGATAGGCCTGAAGGCGGCTTTCGGCATCGCGGATGCCGACCTTGTCCAGCAGTTCCAGCGTCCGCGCCCGCGCCGCGGCGCCGGTCAGCCCCTGGTGCAGCGACAGGCTTTCGCCGATCTGGCGTTCGATCGTGTGCAGCGGGTTCAGCGAGGTCATCGGCTCCTGGAAGATGAAGCTGATGTCGTTGCCGCGCACCTTCCGCAGGCTGGCCTCGGGCGCACCCAGCATCTCCTGCCCGTTGTAGCGCACCGACCCCGCCACCGCGGCGCTGTCGGGCAGCAAGGCCACGGTGGACAGCGCGGTGACCGACTTGCCCGACCCGCTTTCGCCCACCAGCGCCACCGTCTCGCCCCGGTTCACGGTGAAGGACACGCCGCGAACGGCCTCGATCACCTGGCCGTCCTGGCGGAAGCGGATGGTCAGGTCGCGGACATCCAGCACAGCGGTCATCGAAACGTCTTCCGCGGGTCGAAGGCGTCGCGGACGCCCTCGAAGATGAACACCATCAGCGACAGCATGATCGCGAAGGTGAAGAAGGCGGTGAAGCCCAGCCAGGGCGCCTGCAGGTTCTGCTTGGCCTGCAGGGTCAACTCGCCCAGCGACGGCGCCGAGGACGGCAGGCCGAAGCCCAGGAAGTCCAGCGTCGCCAGCGACCCCACGGCGCCGGTGATGATGAAGGGGATCATCGTCAGGGTGGCGACCATGGCATTGGGCAGGACATGGCGGACCATGATGCGGCCGTCCGAAACGCCCAGGGCGCGGGCGGCGCGGACGTATTCGAAGTTCCGCGCCCGCAGGAATTCGGCCCTGACCACGCCCACAAGGCCGGTCCAGCCGAGGATGACCGAGACGATGACCAGAAGCCAGAAGCTCATCTGCCAGATCGCCGCCACGATGATCAGGATGTAGAGGCCGGGCGTCGCCGACCACAGTTCGATGATGCGCTGGAAGATCAGGTCCACCCAGCCGCCGAAGTAGCCCTGCACCGCCCCCGCCGCGATGCCCACGACCGAGGTCAAGAGCGTCACGATCAGCGCGAAGGACACCGACAGCCGGAACCCGTAGATCACCCGCGCCGCCACGTCGCGTGCGGTGTCGTCGGTTCCCAGCAGGTGGCTGGCGTCGGGCGGCGAGGGCGCCGCGCGGCCGATGTCGTTCACGGTGTCAAAACTGTAGGGGATCGGCGCCCAGAGGATCCAGCCGGGGGATGCCTCGGCCATCTGCCCGGCCTCGACCTGCGCCATGATGCCTTCGGGGTCGTCCAGGCAATCGGCGATGCCGCCCGACCGGATCAGGCACTGCACCTCGGCATCGCGGTATTCCGCCTCGGTGCGGAAGTCGCCGCCGAAGGCGGTCTCGGGGTAGAAGGACAGGAACGGCGTGTAGTAGGTGCCGCGGTAGTTCACCAGCAGCGGCCGGTCGTTGGCGATCACCTCGGCGAACAGCGAGGCGATGTAGAGCAGCGAAAAGATCGCCAGCGACCAGTAGGCCCGCCGGTTGGCCTTGAAGTTGCGCCAGCGGCGCTGTGCCAGCGGGCTCATCCGCGCCTCGCGAAGTCGATGCGGGGGTCGATCCAGACATACATCAGGTCCGACACGATCCCCATCACCAGCCCCAGCAGGCCGAAGAAGAACAGCGTGCCGAAGATCACCGGATAGTCGCGGCTGACGGCGGCCTCGAAGCCCAGGCGGCCCAGGCCGTCCAGCGAGAAGATCGTCTCGATGATCAGCGATCCGCCGAAGAAGATCGAGATGAAGGCGGACGGAAAGCCCGCGATCACGATCAGCATCGCGTTGCGGAAGACATGGCCGTACAGCACCGAGGATTCCGCCAGCCCCTTGGCCCGCGCGGTCATGACATATTGCTTGCGGATTTCCTCGAGGAAACTGTTCTTCGTGAGCAGCGTCAGCGTGGCGAAGGCCGAGATGGTCGAGGCCACCACCGGCAGCGTCATGTGCCAGGCATAGTCGACGGCCTTGCCCCAGAGGCTGAGCTCCTCCCAGTTGTCCGAGGTCAGGCCCCGCAGCGGGAACCACTGCCAGTAGGACCCGCCCGCGAACAGCACCAGCAGCAGGATGGCGAACAGGAACCCCGGGATCGCATAGCCCACGATGATCGCGCCCGATGTCCAGGTGTCGAACGACGTGCCGTCCCGCACCGCCTTGCGGATGCCGAGCGGGATCGACACGAGGTAGGCCAGCAGCGTCGACCACAGGCCGAGCGAGATCGACACCGGCATCTTTTCCAGCACCAGGTCGAAGACCGAGATCGAACGGAAGTAGCTTTCGCCGAAATCGAAGGTCACGTACTTGCCCATCATGATGACGAAGCGCTCGTACCAGGGGATGTATTCCTTGGTGCAGAGGCCGCCTTCGATGGTGGGCTCGCCGGTGAATCCCTCGGGGCAGATCAGGCGGGCGAAGCCGAATTCGGTTTCCAGCTTGGCCAGGAATTCGGGCGGCAGGCCGCGGGCGCCGATGTAGCCGTCATCCTGGCCCTGCTGTTCGGCCCCCGCGTCGCCGCCGCCCGAGATCGCGGCGAAGGCGTCGGCCTCGCCCTCCAGCCGCGCGCGCACCTGGTCCAGCGGGCCGCCGGGGACAAGCTGCGTCAGGCCGAAGTTGATCACCATGATCCCGACCAGCGTCGGGACGATCAGAAGAAGTCGCCTGAGGATATAGGCGCCCATCGGTCCTGCCCCCGTCCCCGTGCCGTTACTTCAGCACACCCGCCGCCTTCAGTGCCGCGGCCTTTTCGGCGTTGTACCACCAGAAGGACAACTCGCCCAGTTCATATGGCGGCAGCACCGCGGGGTGTTCATACATGTCGTAGTAGGCGACCGTATGGGTATCCTTGAACCACTGCGGCACCCAGAACCGTTCCGCCCGCAAGACCCGGTCCAGCGCCTTGGTGGCGACCGTGATCTCGTCCTTGGTCTTCGCCGCCAGCACCACCGCGATCAGCCGGTCCACCGCCGGGCTTTTCAGCCCCATGGTGTTGAACGACGACACGTCCGCCGTGGCCGACCCGTAGTACTGCTGCAGCTCGGACCCCGAGAAATAGCCCGACCGGGCGTTGTCGGTGATGATGTCGAAGTCGTAGGAGGGCGGCCGCGTGCGGCTTTCCATCTGCGCATCGTCGACCCGCCCCATCACCGCATCGACCCCCAGCGCCTTGAGGTTCTCGATGAAGGGGTTGATGATCCGGTCGAAGGACGGGCTGTCGTTCAGGAACTCGACCCGCAGCGGCTCGCCCCTGGCGTTCCGCCGCAGGCCGTCGTCGCCCACGGTCCAACCGGCTTCGTCCAGAAGCGCCGAGGCCTTGCGCAGGTTGCCGCGGTCAAGCTGGCGGTCGCCTGAAACCGGCGCGGCCACCGCCTCGTCGGTCAGGATGGTCGCGGGCAGAAGCCCTTCGTCCACGAGCGGTTGCAGGATCGCGGCCTCTTCGGGCGTGGGCACGCCCGTCGCCTCCAGCCAGGAGTTTTCCCAGACGGAATCGATCCGGGCATACAGCCCGTAGAACAGCGTCGCGTTCGACCATTCGAAGTTGAACATCAGCCCGATCGCCTCGCGCACACGCGGGTCCCGGAACTTCTCGCGCCGCAGGTTGAAGACGAAGGCCTGGCCGTTGGCCTTGGCCCCCGAGGGCAGTTCCTGCTTGACCACATGGCCCGCGGCAACCGCCGGAAAGTCGTAGCCGGTGGCCCAGGTGATCGACGAGGCCTCGTTGCGGAAGGTGTAGTTGCCCGCCTTGAAGCCTTCGAAGGCGGCGTTGTAGTCGGCGTAGTATTCCACGCGGATGACGTCGAAATTCTGCGTCCCGCGGTTGATCGGCAGGTCGCGTCCCCAGTAGTCGGGATTGCGCCGCACCGTCATCGACTTGCCCATGTCGACCTTGTCGATGACATAGGCGCCCGAGCCGATGAAAGGCACGGTCGAGCTTTCCTCGAGGTCGAGGCTGGCGGCCTCGTACTGCGCCCTGGACAGGATCGGCAGGCTGCCCACCTGCTGCGGCATGTCGCGCGTCGGCACGCCCGCCTTGAAGGTGAACTTCACGCGATAGGGGTCGAGCACCTCGACCTTATCGACATATTCGGCAAAGACGGTGCGGAAGTCGGTCAGGCCCTTGGTCAGGAAGATGTTGAAGGAAAACGCCACATCCTCGGCCGTCAGCGGCGACCCGTCCGAGAACCGCGCCTCGGGCCGCAGGTTGAAGATGACCCAGGACCGGTCGGCCGGGTATTCCATCGTGGAACAGATCAGGCAGTAGCTGGCGCCGATCTCGTCCGCGGTGCCGACCAGGATCGTCTCGTGCGGGGTCGAGGCGAAGGCCCCGGCGCGGCCCTTGACCGAATAGGGGTTGAGGCTGTCGAAGCCGCCCGAGGTCCAGACCGAAATCTCGCCGCCCTTGGGCGCGTCGGGGTTGACGTAGTCGAGGTAGGGAAAGTCGGCCGGATACTTGAGGTCGCCGAAGGTCGAGATGCCATGCGCGACGATCACCTCGCCGCCGGTCTCCTGCGCGCGGGACAGCCCCGCGGCGGCGGCCAGCAGCAGCGCCGAAAGGCCCAGTGCCGCGACCGCGCGCCGCCCGTCCGGCACCGCCGCCGCCCGAGCTGCCGCCCGTTCTGCCGCCCGTTCTGCTGCCCGTGCTGCCGCCGGCGTCCGGCCCTGACCCCGCATCCGTGCCTGCATCGAAGACCCTCCGCCCCAAGCCTCTGGCCCGGCATGCTAAGGGGCGGGCCCGTGCCGGCAAGATACGTTTGCGCGATTGCGACAGTTGCAGGTGCAAAAAGGGCGCGGCCTGCCTGCGGGGGCGACCGGCAGGCCCCGGAAACGCAAGGGCCCGCGCCGGGCGCGGGCCCCGCGGGCAGCGCAGCGGCCCGCCGTTCAGGGCACGGTGGACAGGTAGGCGATCACGTTCGCCCGGTCCTCGACCTTGGGCAGTCCGGCAAAGCTCATCTTGGTGCCGGGGGCATAGGCCTTGGGGCTGGTCAGGAAGGCGTTCAGGTTGTCGGGCGTCCAGCTGTCGGCGGCCATGGCGAGCAGCGCCTCGGAATAGGCAAAGTCGGCGGTCGCGGCCTTGGCCTTGCCGACGATGCCGTTCAGGTAGGGGCCGGTGCCGTTCGTGCCGTCGACCCTGTGGCAGGCCTTGCACTTGGCGAAGATCTTTTCGCCCGCCGCCGCGTCGGCCGAGGCCAGCACGGTGGCGAAGTCGACCTCTTCCGCGGCGGCTTCGGCCGGAGCGTCCTCGGCGCCGGTTTCGATGACATAGGCCTGTTCGGCCTCTTCGCCGTAGCCTTCGCCTCCGGCCGTCTTGTAGATCTTCTCGCCGAAGAAGCCGGTCAGCAGGAACACCAGCAAGGCCCCGCAGACAGCGCCGACTGTCTTCGTCATCGTCATCGTGTCGAACATCTAAGCCCCTGCGCGCTCTTGCCCCGGGTTGGGTTCAGCCTCGCTTCTACCCGCTTCCGCCGGGAAGGTTCAAGGTATAGACGCGCGACGAAACGCGCGCGGGCGCGGGGTGGGAAGAGGACGCGGCATGGCCGGACGCATCGCATTCCAGGGCGAACCCGGGGCCTATTCGCACGAGGCCTGCCGCCAGGCCCGGCCGGGCATGGAAGCCGTGGCCTGCCGCACCTTCGAGGATGCGATCGAGGCCTGCCGGTCGGGCGAGGCGGACCTGGCCATGCTGCCGGTGGAGAACTCCACCTACGGCCGGGTGGCCGACATCCACGCGCTGCTGCCGGGGTCGGGCCTGCACATCGTGGACGAGGCCTTCCTGCGCGTGCACATCCACCTGATGGGCGTCCGCGGCACGCGGCTTGACGAGGTGCGCCGCGCGATGAGCCACACGGTCCTGCTGGGCCAGTGCCGCGGCTTTCTCAAGGCGCACGGGCTGACCGCGGTGACCGGCGCCGACACCGCGGGGTCGGCGCGCATCGTGGCGGAACGGGGCGAGCGGGACCTCGCGGCCCTTGCCTCGCGCCTAGCGGCCGCAATCTACGGGCTCGACGTGCTGGCCAGCGAGATCGAGGACCAGGCCAACAACACCACGCGCTTCCTTGTCATGTCCACCACGCCCAACCACGCCCGCCGGGGTCCGGGTCCGATGGTGACCACCTTCACCTTCCGCGTCCGCAACATCCCCGCGGCGCTGTACAAGGCGATGGGCGGCTTTGCCA
>CAZCPY010000039.1:0-24801 GCA_964499865.1 uncultured Rhodobacterales bacterium
GGGGCGGGGGGGAGGGGGGGGGGCGTCTGCCCCGACATGCGAAGGCGTCGGGTGCCGGACAGCCCCGCCCCAGCCCCGCCCCGGCCCGCCCCGGCCCCGCCCCGCCGCGGCCGTCGGTCGCCGATGCCGCCGCCGTGCCACCCGTTGCCCCATGGCGCCGCCGCCACAGCGCCGCGGCGGCGGCGCCGTCCCCCGTTGCCGCCCGCGCCCGCCGCGTGCAGGACAGGGTGCAGGCCGCCGCATCCGCAGTTCACGAAGCCCCGCGCATGACCCCCGTCACGCCCTACCTCAGTCGCTACGCGGTGGCGCTTGCCGCCGGCACAGGCGCCGCCAGCCTTGCCGCCGCGGTCGCGCCCGGCGCCTACTGGGCCGTGGTCGAGGCACGGCTGTTCGACCTGCCCTCGGGCGCGCCGCTGACGGTGGCGCGGGTGGTGGGCGAGGGGCTGATGGCGGCCTTCGTGCTGCTGCTGGGCAAGGAGGCCTGGGAGGCGCTGACGCGCGAGCGCGTGGGACTTGCGGGCCGCGGCGCGCTGGTGCCGCTGGCCGGTGTCGCGGGCGGCATGGCGGCGGCGGCGCTGGCCTGGACGCTGCTGGCCCGGGCACTGGAGACCGACCCCGACACCGCCGCGGCGCCCGGCTGGGCGGTGCCGTTCGGCGCCGACGTGGTGCTTGCGGTGGCCTTCGGGCGGCTGGTCTTCGGCCCGGCGCATCCCGCGCTGCAGGTCATCCTGCTGATCACCGTGACCGAAAGCCTCCTCGGCCTGCTGCTGGCGGGGCTGGCCGCGCCGGGGGCAGAGCTGCGCCCGGCCTGGCTGCTGCTGTCGGCGGCGGCGGCCTTCGGGGGCTGGCTGGTGCTGACCCGGGCGGCGCAAAGCCCGCACGCCCGCGAGCAGGACCGCACCCGCGCCGGGCGCCTCGCGCCCTGGGTGGGGCTGGCGGCGGTGTCATGGGCCGGCGTGGCGCTGGCCGGGCTGCCGCCGGCGCTGGGTGCCCTGCCGATCCTGCCCGCGATGCCGCGCGCGGCGCGCAGCTTCGGGCTGTTCGCGACCGCCGAGGACTTCCTCACCGACCCCCTGAACCGCCTGTCGCGCCACCTGCACGGACCGCTGGTCGCGGTGATCGCGGCCTTCGGCTTCACCTCCTGCGCGGTTGCGCCGGATGCGCTGGCGGCCACCTCGGTCATCGCCGCGCTGGCCGCGGGCCTGGCCAAGCCCGCCGGGATCGCCG
Source organism: uncultured Rhodobacterales bacterium (assembly GCA_964499865.1). Lineage (GTDB taxonomy): Bacteria > Pseudomonadota > Alphaproteobacteria > Rhodobacterales > Rhodobacteraceae > JANOGU01. Next base: position 1,228 of record CAZCPY010000039.1, read on the forward strand.
CCGCCATGGCGCTGGCCATGCGGCTGACCGGGCGCGCGCCCGCCGGACTGTCGCGGCGCGACCTGGGCCTGGTGGCGCTTCTGTGCGGCATGGCGCTGACGGTGCCGGCGCTGACCGCCCCCGCCCTCTTGCCCGGCGGCACGGCGGTCGAGGCGGCGCGGCTCGGCCTGGCGCTGACGCTGCTGCTGGGCCCCGCCGCCCTGCTGATCGCCCGCCGGGGCACCTGAGCTTGCCAGCCGCGGTGCGCATCGGACATACTGTCGCCGCAAAGCCCGCCTAACCGGTCTTTCACGTTCTTCGGCAAGCTGCCGTTAACGCAACCGTCGTATCCGGGACGCAACCCGGAACGCCCCGCAGGTGCAGGCCCTGACCCGTGATCGTCTTCGACAACGTCAGCAAGTCCTTCTGGACCGGCCGGACGCGCAAGGTCATCCTCGACCGCGCCTCCTTCAAGGTCGAGATGGGGCGTTCGCTGGGCATCCTCGCGCCCAACGGCGCGGGCAAGACGACCATCGTCAACATGATGGCGGGCCTGGAAAAGCCCGACGAGGGCACGATCACGCGGACAGCCCGCATCTCGTTTCCGCTGGGCTTCATGGGCGGGGTGATCCCCAAGCACACGGCGGTCGAGAACTGCCGCTACATCGCGCGCCTCTACGGTCTCGACCCCGACTACGTGGAGGCGTTCTGCCGCTGGATGACCGGGATCGGCGAGTATTTCGACCGGCCGATCGGGGTCTATTCCGCGGGCATGCGGTCGCGCTTCACTTTCTCGCTGATGCTGGCGCTGGAATTCGACATCTACCTGATCGACGAAGGCATGCCGTCGACCGCCGATGCCGAGTTCAACAAGCGCGCGGGCGGCATCCTGCGCGACCGGCTGAAGAATGCTACCGTCGTGGTGGTCAGCCACCAGGCCTCGACGATCGAGAAGTTCTGCCGCCAGGCCGCGGTTCTGCGCAATGGCCAGCTCTACATGTTCGACACGCTGGAAGAGGCGAGGCGCGTTTATGACTACCACACCCAGGGCTAGCCGCTTCCGCATCCGCCGCACCGACTTTCCCGCCCCGGCCGACGCGGCGGACCTGCCGTTCGACGCGCCCGAGGACGGCTTTGGCGCCGGACCCTTTCCCACCGCGGGCGGACCGCAGACGCCGGCCCCGGCCGCGCCGGCCTCCGAACCCGTGCCGGGCGAGGAAATCGACGCCATCCGGCGCGAGGGGCTGACCGGGCGCCAGCTGCGGCTGGCGCGGCGGATGGCGCAGATGCGCGGCCTGCCCGCGACATCGGACTTCGACGCCGTGCGCCTGTTGCGCCGGGCGGGGATCGACCCGTTCCAGAAGACCTCGATGCTGGAACTGGTGGCCGAGGATGGCGTGCCGGTCGATCCCGCACCGCCGCTTGCCGGTCAGGCCGCCGCGCAGACGGGCCGCGCGCTGGCCACGGTGCCCGGGTCCGGCGCACCGCAGCTGCCGCAGACGGTGAAGGGCGGCAACCGGCTGCCGTCGCCCGAGGTGCGCGTCGAGGCGGCGCATGTGGCGGACGTGCAGAAGATGCAGCAGGACCTGGTGCGCCGCCGCCGCCGCAAGTCGGCCATGCTGGCGCTGCGGCTTCTGTTCTTCGTCGGCCTGCCGACCTTCCTGTGCGGCTGGTACTACTACCTCGTCGCCACGCCGCTGTACGAAACCAAATCGGAATTCGTCATCCAGCAGTCGGCCAACCCCGCGGCCGCCGCGGCGGGCGGCCTCGGCGGCCTGCTGCAGGGGTCGCCCTTCGCCACGCAGCAGGACAGCATCGCCGTGCAGGGTTACCTGCAATCGCGCGAGGCGATGATGCGGCTGGACCGCGACCATGCCTTCAAGGCGCATTTCTCGGACCCCGCGATCGACCCGATCCAGCGCCTTCCCGAAGGTGCCACGGAAGAGAACGCCTACCGCACCTACAGCCGCAACATCCGCATCAGCTATGACCCGACCGAGGGGATCGTGAAGCTGGCGGTCGCCGCGACCGACCCGCAGACCTCGGCCGCCTTCGCCCGCGCGCTGATCGGCTATGCCGAAGGCCAGGTCGACCAGCTGACGCAGCGGCTGCGCGAGGACCAGATGCGCGGCGCCCGCGACGCCTACAAGGAGGCCGAGGCCAACATGCTGGCCGCGCAGCGCCGGGTGGTGGAACTGCAGGAGCAGTTCAAGGTCCTGTCCTCCGAGGTCGAGGTGCAGCTTCTGACCGCGCAGATCACCCAGCTTGAAACCCAGCTGACCACGGAACGCCTTGCGCTGGCGCAGATGGAGGCGAACCAGAACCCCAGCGCCGCGCGGACCGAGCCGGTCAAGCGCCGCGTCGAAACGCTGGAGGCGGAAATCGCCACCCTGCGCGCCAAGCTGACCGAGGACAGCGCCTCGGGCCAGTCGCTGGCCAAGGTGCAGGGCGAACTGCTGGTGGCGCAGGCCGACGTGCAGACGCGGCAGATGCTGCTGGCACAGAGCCTTTCGGCGATGGAGGCCGCGCGGATCGAGGCCAACCGGCAGGTGCGCTACCTGTCGCTGTCGGTCAGCCCGATCCCGCCCGACGAGCCGACCTACCCCCGCGCCTTCGAGAACACGCTGGTCGCGGGGCTGATCTTCGCGGGCATCTACCTGCTGATCTCGATGACGGTCGCGATCCTGCGCGAACAGGTCTCGGCCTGACGCGCGGCCGAACGGCGCGGGCGGTTCCCGCCCGCGCCGGAAACTTCGAAGTTTCCGGTCCGGTTTCTTCGAAGACACCGGCCACGCGACCGCCGCCCGCGCGGAATGCCCAATCCTTGGGCAGTCCGCGCCGCCGCCGGTGCCTCGTGGCGCCCGCGGCCTTGCCTTCCGCCGCCGCGGGTGCTGCGGTCCCCGCATGTTCGCCGCCCCGACCGCCCCCCTGCAGCGCAGCCACGGCCAGGCATCAGTCCGGCTGCGCGGGCCCGCCGGGCGGCTCGCGGACCTGCACCAGGAGGGTTCGGCCAAGGCGTTCCTGCCGGATGTCCATGGCGGGGTGCCTGAGGTCGTGTTCCTGAACACCTCGGGCGGGCTGACGGGCGGCGACCGGCTGGCCTATGCGCTGGAGGTGCCCGCGGGCGCCCGCGTCACCGCCACCACCCAGACGGCCGAACGCGCCTATGCCGCGGGCGCGGGGACGGCACGGGTCGAGGTGCGGCTGTCGGTCGGTGCCGGCGGCTGGCTCGACTGGCTGCCGCAGGAGACGATCCTGTTCGACGGCGCTGCCGTCGACCGGACCGTGACGCTGGACCTCGCCGCCGGGGCGGGGGCGCTGTTTCTCGAAACCGTCATCCTCGGCCGCCACGCCATGGGGGAAACGCTGAAGGGGCTCAGCTTCCGCGACCTGCGCGCGGTCACCCGCGCGGGCCGCCCGCTGTGGACCGAACCCATGGCGCTCGACACCGCCGCGCTGGACCGCGCGGGTGCGCCGGCGATCCTGGGCGGCGCGCGGGCCTTCGCCACGCTGGTCATGCTGCGCGACGATGCGGCCGACGCGCTGGGGCCGCTCAGGGCGGTGCTCGACCAGGCCGAAGTCGAGGCCGCGGCCTCCGCCTTCGAGGGTCGCCTCGTGGCGCGCTTCCTGGCCTGGGACGGGCTGCCGCTGCGCCGTCAGCTGGTGCGCGCGCTGCGCGTGCTGCGCGCAGGCCCCCTGCCCCGTGTCTGGCAGGTGTGACGCGATGAACCTGACCCCGCGCGAGAAGGACAAGCTTCTGGTCGCGATGGCCGCGATCGTGGCGCGCAACCGGCTGGCCCGCGGGGTCAGGCTGAACCACCCCGAGGCGATCGCGCTGATCACCGATTTCGTCGTCGAGGGCGCCCGCGACGGCCGGTCGGTCGCCGACCTGATGGCGGCGGGCGGCCACGTCGTCACCGCCGCCCAGTGCATGGAGGGCGTGCCCGAGATGATCGAGAGCGTGCAGGTCGAGGCGACCTTCCCCGACGGCACCAAGCTGGTCACCGTCCACCACCCGATCCGGCAGGGCCGATGAAGCGATCCCGTCCGCCTGCCCCGTTCCGGCCACCTTCGGCGGCGTCGGCGCCGGCGGTGCGCCGATGATCCCGGGCGAGGTGTTCCCGGCCGCGGGCGAGATCACGCTGAACGCGGGGGCCGCGGTCGTCACGCTGGTCGTCGCCAACACCGGCGACCGCCCGGTGCAGGTGGGCAGCCACTACCATTTCGCCGAAACCAACCCGGGCCTCGACTTCGACCGCGCCGCCGCCCGCGGGATGCGGCTTGACATACCGGCCGGCACTGCCGTCCGCTTCGAGCCGGGCCAGCGCCGCGAGGTGCGGCTGGTGCCGCTTGCCGGGGACCGGGTGGTCTGCGGCTTCAACGGCCGGATCATGGGGCCGCTCTGACGGCCCCGCGGGGGAGAGGGATAGACGTCATGTGCCATGCCTGTGTGATCGAGGACGTCAAGCAGCGGATGCTGTCGCGCCGCGGGCTGTTCGGCGCCGCGGCCTTCGGCGCCGCCGCGCTGGCCGCACCGACCCTGCTGCCGCGCGCCGCGATGGCGCAGACCGGCGGCAAGGTCATCGACATGACCTACACCTATGACGAGACCTTCCCGACCTGGGACGGCCAGCCGGGCATCGCCTACGAGCGGATGGCGGACTTCGCCGCCAACGGCTTCCAGTACTTCAGGATCAACGTCTCGGAACATGTCGGCACCCACATCGACGCGCCGCTGCACTTTACCGCCGACGGGCTGTCGGTGGACGAGATCGCGCCCGCCAGCCTGGTCTGCCCGCTCTGCGTCGTCGACATCAAGGCCAAGGCGATGGACGACGCCAACGCCATGGTCATGAAGGAGGACATCGACGCCTGGATTTCCGCCAACGGCGAGATTCCCGCAGGCGCCTGCATCGCGATGAATTCGGGCTGGGGGGCCAGGGTGGGCGATCCGTCCTTCCGCACCAACAACCCGGAAGGCAAGCTCGCCTTCCCCGGCTTTTCCAAGCAAGCCACCGACTACATGGCCGAACTGGGCGCCGTGGCGCTGGCGGTCGACACGCTGTCGCAGGACCCCGGGAATTCGGCCGACTTCGCGGTGCATTATTCCTGGCTGGGGTCGGGCCGCTACGGCATCGAGAACATCGCCAACCTGGACGCCGTGCCCGCCAAGGGGGCGATGCTGTTCGTCGGCGCGCCCAAGCACCGCGGCGGGTCGGGCGGGCCCCTGCGCGTGCTGGCGATGGTTTAGCCGGGGGGTGTGATGGGGACCGTTCCCCTGCTGGACGACGAGGCGGCGGGGGCAGAGGCCCTCGCCGTGTTCGACGACATCCGGGCCAGGCGGGGAACGGATTACGTCAACAACTTCTGGCGCGCGCTGGCGCATGACCCGGCGCTGCTGAAGGCGACCTGGGAACGGGCGCAGGTCGTGATGGCGCCCGGCGCGCTTGACCCGCTGGTCAAGGAGCTGGTCTACGTCGCGGTGTCGGTGGCGAATGGCTGTTCCTACTGCGTGCATTCCCACACCGCCGCGGCGCGCGCCAGGGGGATGACCGCAGAGCAGCACGGCGAGCTGATGGCGGTGATCGCCATGGCGATGCAGACCAACGCGCTGGCGCATGCCCTGCAGGTGGAGGTGGACGCGCGGTTCGAGGCGCAAGGTCCTTGAAGGCCGGGCGTCATTTCCTTACATTTGCAGCCGTAAGGCGAACATCGGAGTAAGGCCGTGTCGATTGTCGGAAGGATCACCAGCAAAGGTCAGACCACCGTGCCGTCCGAGGTGCGTGCGGCCTTGGGCGTCGGTCCTGGCGACCATCTCGAATATGTCATCGACGACGCGGGCCGTGTGTCCCTGCGGCGGGCGCCCAGCCTGCTGGACTTGCGCGGCGTTCTGAAATCCGCGGTCCGGGGGGCGGGGACCGACCTGGCGACGGTCGTGGACATGGCCCGCGACGGTCGGGCCGGTGAGCTTCTGGCCCGGCGCAAGCGGTGATCGGGGTCGACAGCAACCTTCTGTTGCGCTGGCTTCTGGATGACGATCCGGCCCAGACCGCCGCCGCCGCCGCGGCGCTTCAGGCGGGCGAGACGGTCCACCTCTGCGACATCGTGCTGGCCGAGGTCGCCTGGGTCCTGAACCGCACCTACCGGCTTCCGCGGCCGGCCGTTGCCCGGGCCTTGCGGCGCGTCCTGGGGTCCGCTGCCGTGGCAGTGTCACATCCTGCCGCGGTCGACGCGGCCCTGACCGCCTACGAAACCGGCGGTCCGGGGCTGGCCGACCACCTGATTGCCCATCTGAACCGTGCCGCAGGTTGCCGGACCACCCTGACCTTTGACAAGGAGGCAGGAGGCGCGAGCGCCTTCACCCTGCTGCCCTGAGGACCACCCATGCCCGCCACCATCTCCCGCGCCGCCTATGCCGCCATGTTCGGGCCGACCACCGGCGACCGGGTGCGGCTGGCCGACACCGACCTGATCGTCGAGGTGGAGCGTGACCTCACCGTCTATGGCGAGGAGGTCAAGTTCGGCGGCGGCAAGGTGATCCGCGACGGGATGGGGCAGTATGTCCAACGGACGAACACGGCGTTCTACCACGCGGTCATCACCAATGCGCTGGTGATCGACTGGACCGGCATCTTCAAGGCCGACATCGGCCTGCGCGACGGGCGCATCGCGGGCATCGGCAAGGCCGGCAACCCCGACACCCAGCCCGGCGTCACGCTGGTGATCGGCCCGGGCACCGAGATCATCGCGGGCGAGGGCAGGATCCTGACCGCGGGCGGGATGGATGCGCATATCCACTTCATCTGCCCCCAGCAGATCGAGGACGCGATCCATTCCGGCATCACCACGATGCTCGGCGGCGGCACGGGGCCCGCGCATGGCACGCTCGCCACCACCTGCACGCCGGGCCCCTGGCACATCGGGCGGATGCTGCAGAGCTTCGACGCCTTCCCGGTGAACCTCGGCCTGTCGGCCAAGGGCAACGCCTCGCGCCCCGCCGCGCTGGTCGAGATGGTGGAGTCCGGGGCCTGCGCGATGAAGCTGCACGAGGACTGGGGCACCACGCCCGCCGCCATCGACTGCTGCCTGACCGTGGCGGACGCGATGGACGTGCAGGTGATGATCCACACCGACACGCTGAATGAATCGGGGTTCGTCGAGAACACGCTGGCCGCCATCGGCGGGCGCACGATCCACGCCTTCCACACCGAAGGCGCGGGCGGGGGCCATGCGCCGGACATCATCAAGGTGGTCAGCCACCCCAACGTGATCCCGTCCTCGACCAACCCGACGATGCCCTACACGGTCAACACGATCGAGGAACACCTCGACATGCTGATGGTCTGCCACCACCTGTCCCGCTCGATCCCCGAGGACGTGGCCTTTGCCGAGTCCCGCATCCGGCGCGAGACCATCGCGGCCGAGGACATCCTGCACGACCTGGGCGCCTTCAGCGTGATTTCCTCGGACAGTCAGGCGATGGGGCGGGTGGGCGAGGTGATCACGCGCACCTGGCAGACGGCGCACAAGATGCGGGTGCAGCGCGGGCGGCTGGCGGGCGAGCGCGGCGACAACGACAACCTGCGCGTCCGCCGCTATGTCGCGAAATACACCATCAACCCTGCCATCGCGCATGGCATGGCCGACCACATCGGCAGCGTCGAGGTGGGCAAGCGCGCGGACCTGGTGCTGTGGTCGCCCGCCTTCTTCGGCGTCAAGCCCGAGATGGTACTGGTGGGCGGCATGATCGCGGTGGCGCAGATGGGCGATCCCAACGCCTCCATCCCCACGCCGCAGCCGGTCTATACCCGCCCGATGTTCGGGAGTTACGGCCGTGCGCGCACCGCGTCCTCGGTGGTCTTCCTCAGCCAGGCGGCGGTGGCGAACGGCACCGCGGCGCGGCTGGGGCTGGCCAAGGAGGCTTTGGCCGTGCGGGGCACGCGGACCATCGGCAAGGCGGACATGAAGCTGAACAACGCGCGCCCCACGGTCGAGGTGAACCCCGAAACCTACGAGGTGCGCGCGGATGGCGAGCTTCTGGTCTGCGAACCGGCCAGGGTGCTGCCGATGGCGCAGCGGTACTTCCTGTTCTAGGGCGGCACCGCTGCGCGCGGACCCCGCACCGGCGGCGCCTTCCCTCCGCATCGCGGGGAGCGGCCGGGGCGGCCCATCGTCGCCGCCGGGCGCGCCCCCCCCACCCTCGCCCCCCCCACGAGGGCGGAGGGAAGCGCGCGCGCGGCGGAGGCTGCGCGCGGCCATGCAGCGCATGCAGGGCGGGGTTGCGGTGCCGGAGGTGGTGCCCGCGGGACGCGCGGCCCATCTTCCACCTGTGGCCAAGGCCACGGAAGAAAAGGAAGATCACCATGACTGCCCGCAGGGTGCTGTCCGCCATCGTCGATGCTCTCGGCGCCTTCGCGCAGCTGGGCCCCCGCGTCGCCCGGCTGGAGCGGCTCTATGCCACCCCGCAGGCCGACCTCGCCCGCCGTGGCACCACGCGCGAGGCGGAAGTGGCGCGGCTGTTCCGATAGGATGCGATGTTGCGCGCCGGGGCCGGATGCGGCACGGTCGGGGCCGCCCCGACCCCGGACCGACCGCCATGCGCCCTGCCCTGACCGCCGCACCGCCGCCGCCTGACCCCCGGGCGAGGTGTCCGGGCGCCCGCGCGGTCGGCGCGGGCCTTGCTGCGGCAGCCTGCGCGACAGCGACAAAGGTGGCGGAATGACCCCGGATTTCAACGACCTGCCCCATGCGGCCCGGCTTCTGCGGGCGGGCACCTGGACCGGGCGCATCCCTTATGACCTGGTGGTGCTGGCCTATGACGAGCGGTTCCTGCGCCGCAAGCGGCTGGTCACGGTGCATGACGAGGGGTTCTTCGTCAGCCTGCCCGAGGTCACCTCGCTGGACCACCGCGACGCCTTCGAACTGATGGACGGCCGCCTGATCGAGGTGATCGCGGCAGAGGAGCCGGTGATGGAGGTGACGGGCGCGAACCTCGCCGCGCTCGCCTGGCACATCGGCAACCGGCACACGCCCTGTCAGGTCGAGGACCGCCGTCTGGTGATCCGGGCCGACCATGTGCTGGAGGGCATGCTGCGCGGCCTGGGGGCGCTGGTGGTCCACCGGATGGAGCCCTTCACGCCGCTTGGCGGGGCGTACGGGCACGGGCGGACGATGGGCCACGACCACGGGCCCGCCCATGCCCATGGTCCGGGCGGCCACACCCGCGACGAGACGCCCTCGGCCCGCCTGGTGCTGCCGCGCGCGCTGCGCGCGGCGCCGGCGGCAGTGGACCACGAGCTGCCGCGCGAAGGCCCGTTCGGCACGGGGCCCTTCGACGAATGACCGCCCTGCCCCCCGCACGCGCATCCGAAGGGCTGGCGCTGCTGACGCTGACGCAATGGCTGTCGCCCGCCTTTCCGACCGGGGGCTATGCGCATTCGCACGGGCTGGAACAGGCCGTGGCCGCGGGCGAGGTGGATGACGCGGCAACCGCGCGGGACTGGGTGGCCGACGTGCTGGAATACGGCGCGGGCTGGAGCGATGCGGTGCTGCTGGCCGAAAGCCTGCGGCCCGGGGCGGACCATGCGGCGCTGGCCGACCATGCGCGGGCGCTGGCGGGGTCGGATGCGCGCCTGCGCGAGACCCTGGCGCTGGGCGCGGCCTTCACCCGCGGGGTGAACGGGCTGACCGGCCTTGCCCGCGCCGACCGGCCCTTTCCGGTGGCGCTGGGGGCGGCGGCGCAGGACCTCGGGCTGCCGCCTGCCACGGTGATCGCGCTGGCCCTGCAGGCCTTTGCGACCAACCTGCAGACCATCGCCATCCGCATCGTGCCGCTCGGCCAGACCGAAGGCCACCGGGCGCTGGCGGGCCTTCACCCGCTGATCCTGCGGCTGGCGTCGGCGGCGGCGCGGGCCGGCCTGGCCGACCTGCGCAGCGCCGCCTTCCGCGCCGAGATGGCAGCGGCCTGGCACGAGGACCTGCAACCGAGGCTGTTCCGCACATGACCCATCACGGACCCCCGAACCATGGACCCCTGCGCGTGGGCATCGGCGGCCCGGTGGGCGCGGGCAAGACCACGCTGACCGAAAGGCTCGCCCGCGCCATGCGCGACCGCTGGTCGGTCGCCGTCATCACCAACGACATCTACACCCGCGAGGATGCCGAATACCTGATGCGCGTGCAGGCGCTTTCGTCCGACCGCATCCGCGGGGTCGAGACCGGGGGCTGCCCGCACACGGCGATCCGCGAGGATGCCTCGATCAACCTCGCGGCCTGCGCCGACCTCACGCGGTCGATCCCGGGGCTGGAGGTGATCCTGATCGAGAGCGGCGGCGACAACCTGGCCGCGACCTTCTCGCCGGAACTCGCCGACCTCACGATCTATGTCATCGACACGGCGGCGGGCCAGGACATCCCGCGCAAGCGGGGGCCGGGGGTGGCGAAGTCGGACCTGCTGGTCGTCAACAAGACCGACCTTGCCCCGCATGTGGGCGTGGACCTCGCCGAGCTCGAGGCCGATACCCGCAAGGCCCGCGGGCCGCGGCCCTACGTCATGGCGCAGCTGCGCCACGGGCGGGGGGTCGAGGAGGTGGTGGACTTCCTGCGCCGGGCCGGCGGCCTCGGCTGAGGCGCCAGCGCTAGGCGCGCCAGCGCTAGGCGCGCTCGGCCGCGCTTGCGCGCCCGGCCGTCAGCGCCACCAGCACCAGCAGCAGCGCCAGCAGCGCGAAGGTGGCGCGGAAGCCGATGGTCTGGGCGGCGACGCCGATCGAGGCGGGGGCGACGAGGATGCCCGCGTAGCCCACCATGGTGACGGTCGCCATCGCCGTGCCGAAGGGCAGGCCCGGGTGGTTGCCCGCCGCCGAGAAGATCACCGGCACCATGTTGGCCACCCCCACGCCTGCCACGGCGAAAGCCGCAAGCGCCAGCGGCACGGTGGGCGCCACGGTCGCCGCGACCAGTCCCCCTGCGGCCACCAGCCCAGAGACGCGCAGCGTCCGCACCGCGCCGAACCGGTTGCGCAGGCTGTCGCCGGCAAAACGCATCACCGCCATCGCGCCAGCAAAGGCCGCGAAGGCCAGCCCCGACTGCGTGATCGAGGCGCCGAGGTCCTGCCGGAGATAGAGCGCGCCCCAGTCCATGATCGCGCCTTCCGGCACCATGGCCGAAAGCGCCATCAGCCCCAGCAGCCACAGCGCCAGGTCGCGCGGCAGCAGGACCGCCGGGCCGCCGTCCGTGACCGGCGGCGGCGGGGGCGGCTGGTCCAGCAGGAAGGGCCGGGCCAGCAGCAGGGCGGCGAGGATCACCCCGCCCGCCGCCAGGGCATGGGTCTGGGCCCCCGCGGCCTCGACCACCGGGCCGCCGACGCCCGCGCCGACAAAGCCGCCGAGGCTCCAGAACCCGTGCGAGGACGACATGATGGCGCGGCCCAACCGGCGTTCGACCTCGACCGCATTGGCGTTCATCGCCACGTCCATCGACCCGCCGAACGCCCCCAGCATCGCCATCGCGGGTGCCAGCACCCAGAGCGAGGGCGCATAGACGATCAGCGGCAGCACCGGTGCCAGCAGAAGGCCGAAGACCGTGGTCACCCGCCGCGTGCCGTGGCTGCCGATCAGGCGGCCGGTGAACAGCATCGCGCCCACGGCGCCGATGCCGAGGCCCAGGATCAGCAGGCCGAGCGTCGCCTTGTCGATCCCGTGGCGCGGCAAGAGAAGCGGGATGTGAACCGCCCAGGCGCCCATGGCAAAGCCGTTGGCGGCAAACACCGCGGCCACCGCCCAGCGGGCGCGGCGCGCGTCATGGCGGGGGGTGTCCGGCGCGACGGTCATGTCGCGCGCTCTAGCCCGGCGGTGCGGCGGGGGAAAGGGGGGCTCAGGTCCCGCGCGGCTTGACGCGCAGGGTGGGGTCGGCCTGGCGGGGGTCTTCGGGCCAGGGGTGGCGGGGGTAGCGGCCGCGCATGTCGCGGCGCACGTCGGCGTAGGACGTGGCCCAGAAGCCGGGCAGGTCCTGCGTCACCTGCACCGGCCTGCCCCCCGGCGACAGCAGCGTCAGCCGCAGCGGCAGGCGTTGCGTGCCGACGGTGGGGTGGACGGTTTCGCCGAACAGCTCCTGCAGGCGCAGCTCCACCCCCGGCGCCTCGCCGTGGTAGTCGATGGGGATGCGGCGGCCGAGCGGGGTTTCGTAATGCGCGGGGGCCAGGCGCTCGAGGCGCTGCTGCTGGTCCCGGGTCAGTCCCGCGGCCAGCACCGGGGCGAGGTCGAGGGCGCGCAGGTCGGCCACCGTCCTGAGGTCCGCCAGATGCGGCAGCAGCGGCGGCCAGTCGATCAGGCGTTCGTCGGTGGGCGGCCAGCCCTCGCCTTCGGCGGCCAGCCTGATCCGGGCGGCAAGGCGGCGGGCGGCCGGTGTCCAGGGCAGGCCCGCCTGGCGCAGGCCGTCGCGCGCGGCCTGTGCCAGGGCCTCCGGCGGGGCTTCCGGCCAGGGACGGTCGGACAGGACCAGCGCGCCAAGCCGTTCCAGGCGCCGGGCCAGCACGCGGCCCGCGCGGGGTGACCAGAGGCAGGCATCCTCGCGGGTGATGCGGTCGGCGAAGAGCGCGCGCAGTTCGGCTTCGGTCAGCGCGGCGGCCTGGCGGATGCGCGCCTCGCGCGGGTCGCCGTCGAGGTCGGTGGCGACGATCAGCGGCGCGGCGGCCAGCGGCGTGCCCTCGTCCATCCGCGCGCCCTTGCCGTTCGCGAGCAGGAACCGCGGCGCCTCGCCCTCGCGCCTCTGGGCGATGCGGTCGGGATAGGCGAGCGCCGCCATGGCGCCGGGCGACAACGTGTGGCTTGTGCGCGGGGCCAGCGCCTTGAGACGCGCGGCCTCGGTCCGCAGGCGGTCGAGCGTGCCGGGGTCGGGGGGAAAGGGCGTGCGGTCGCCCCGAAGGGCCGCCAGGCGCAGGGAAAGGTCGGGCGGCGCGCCGCGCAGGGGGTCGCGGTCGGCGAGCAGCGCGGCGAGCGGGGCGGCGGCGGGGCCCGCGACGGCCAGCATGTGGGCAAGCCGCGGGTGCAGCGGCACGGCGGCCAGCGCCCGGCCGTGGTCGGTGATCCTGTGCGCGCCGTCCAGCGCGCCCAGATCGGCCAGCAGCGCCCGCGCCTCGGCCAGCGCAGGGGCCGGCGGCGGGGTCAGGAAGCGCAGGCCCTGATCGCCGCCCCAGAGCGCCAGATCAAGCGCCAGGCCGGCCAGGTCGGCCGCGGCGATTTCCGGCGGCGGGTATGGGCTTAGCGCGCCTTCTTCACCCCGGGTCCAGAGCCTGTGGCAGACCCCCGGCGCGGTGCGGCCCGCGCGGCCGCGGCGCTGGTCGGCCTCGGCCCGCGTCACCCGTTCGGTCACCAGACGCGACATGCCCGAGGCCGGGTCGTGCCGCAGCCGCCGGGCGCGGCCTGCGTCCACCACGATGCGGATGCCGGGGATGGTCAGCGAGGTCTCGGCGATGGCGGTTGCCAGCACCACCTTGCGCAGGCCCGGCGGCTCGGGCGCCAGCGCCGCCCTTTGCGCCGCAAGGTCCATCGCGCCGAAGAGCGGTCGGACAGCCACGCCCGGCAGCGGCCCCAGGGCGGCGGCGGTGCGGCGGATCTCGCCCTCTCCCGGCAGGAAGGCCAGCAGGTCGCCGGGGTCGCGGTCAAGGGCGTCGCGGATCAGGGCGGCGGTCTCGGGCTCCAGCCTTGCGTCGGGGCGCAGGGGGCGGGAAAGCCGGAGCGTCTCGACCGGGTGGCTGGTGCCCGCCGAGGTGACGACGGGCGCTCCCATCAGGGCGGCCACCGGTTCGGCATCCAGCGTGGCGGACATCACCAGCAGGACAAGGTCATCCCGCAGCGCCCCGCGCACGTCGAGCGCCAGCGCGAGGCCAAGGTCGGCGTTCAGCGAGCGTTCGTGGAATTCGTCGAAGACCAGCGCGCCGATGCCGTCCAGCGACGGGTCGGACTGGAGCATGCGGGTCAGGATGCCTTCGGTGACGACCTCGATGCGGGTGGCGTCCGAGACCCGCGTATCCCCGCGCATCCTGTAGCCCACGGTCCGGCCCACGGCCTCGCCCAGCGTCGCGGCCATGCGTTCGGCCGCGGCGCGGGCGGCCAGGCGGCGGGGTTCCAGCATGACGATGCAGCCGCGGGTCAGGCCGGCGTCCAGCATCGCGAGCGGCACGCGCGTGGTCTTGCCCGCCCCCGGCGGCGCCTGAAGGACGGCCATGCCATGGCTCCTCAGCGCCGACAGAAGGGCGGGAAGGGCGTCGTCGATGGGAAGGGCATCCGGCACCCGGGCCTTATGGGGCCGGGCGGGGGCGGCGGTCCAGTGGCGCCTGCCCGCCCCGCCACGCCCCGCCACGCCCCGCAACGCCTGTCAACGCCGCTCGAGCACCGCGGAGCCGACGACCGTCGGCGTGCGCAGTTCCATCAGGCGCAGGGTGCCGTCGCCCGCGGGGACGAAGGTCGCGGTGAAGGGAAAGCGCGTGCGGTCGGCCATTTCCCGGTCGGCGAAGCCGGCCAGGCGGGTGTAGAGGCCGGTGCAGGTCACGCCCTCGGCCGCCACCGGGCCGGACAGGCGCGCGCGGGTGGCGCGCTGGCCGTCGAAGACCTGGAGCGACAGGCGGCAGGCCCCGGCCTGCGGCACGTCGCGCATGCCCGCGAACATCGCGGTCAGGGGATCGACCGCCTCTGCCTGTCCTGCGGGGTCGGCGGGGGTTCCGGCCTCGCGCGGCTCTCCGGTCACGGTCACGACCGGCACGCCGCCCGACCAGTCGACGGTGGTGGCCGACCGGCGCGGGCCGATCTCGACCTGTTCGGCATAGCGCAGCGTGCGCAAGCTGCCGCCCTGCACGCGCCCTTCGGCCTGCGCCTGCCACAGGACGCGGCGGATCGCCCCCACGCCGGTGGTGCGGATCGTGCCGGTCACGCGGTAGCGGTCGCCGGTCACGGTTCCGTCCAGCACCAGGGTCGCCACGCGCAGGCCCGCGAGCGTGATGTCGAAGACGATCTCCTCCGCCGCGGCGGGGGCGGCGAGGGCAAGGGCGAGGGCGAGGGCGATGCGGCGCATGGGAGGTGCCTGAAGGTGCCACATGACGCGGCGAAGACAAGTCCGCCCGCGTTGCGCCGCGGGGTCCCGGGGCGTGCGGCCGCCTGAGGTCCGGTTAAGGCCGCCCGAGTAGAGACTTTGCCCGTCGCGGGCGCCCCCTTTCTGCCAAGGCGCGGGTCGCTCGCGGGCGGATCAACGCGGGCAAGGGGACGGGCGGGATGAACAAGGCGATCACGGACGGGCTGGTGCTGATGCCTCCGGCCTTTGCGGCGGGGCTGAACCTCTGGTCGCGCGAGGACGGCACGCCGGGGTCGGCAAGCTGGCAGGGCCAGGCCAATGCGGTGCTAGTGCCCGCGGATGCCGATTTCGGCGGCTGCGTCGAGATCACCAAGACCACCACGCTGAGCAAGCTGCGCAGCTATGCGCAGACGCCGATCCAGCCGGGGCTGTACCTGCGCGTCACCGCGCGGGTGAAGGCGATTTCGGGCAACCTGCCCACGGTGCGGGTGGCGGGCTGGGCGGGCCGGGCGAACGGCACCAACGTGACCACGGCGCCGCAGACCGGCCCCGAGACCACGCTGACCGCCTACGGCCAGGTCGTGACGATCACCGCCATCGTCGGCACCGGCAACCGGCAGGGCAACGACATGGTCTGGGGCACGACCCCGGTCTACGGCCATTTCGGCATCGACCTGACCGGGCCCAACGGCGGCGTCGTGCGCATCGACGACATCACCATCGAGGACGTGACCGAAGTCTTCCACCGCAAGATGATGGACTGGATCGACGTGCGCGACTACGGCGCCATCGGCAACGGCGTGGCCGATGACGCGGCGGCCTTCGTGGCGGCCGATCTGGATGCGCAGGGCCGCAGCGTGCTGGTGTCGGCGGGGACGTATTTCCTGGGCTCGACGGTGCAGTTCAACGCCGGCGTACGGTTCGAGGGCACGGTGACGATGCCGGCGTCGGCGCGTCTGGTGTGCACGCGCAACTACGACATCGACACCTACGAGGCCGCCTTCGGCAACGAGGAGACCGGGTTCCGCCGCGGATTGCAGGCGCTGTTCTACTTCACCGACCACACCACCTTTGACCTGCGGGGCCGGCGCGTCCTTCTGTCGGCGCCGGTCGACGTGGCGGCGGTGGCGGGGCTCGCGAGCCTGGTGCAGCGCCGGGTGCTGGCGCATGGCCAGCTCGAGGCCGCGACCAGCACCGCCTGGGACACCCAGACGGTGACCTCGGTCTGCACCTACACGCCGACCGCCAACCCCAACATCCTGACCGCGGTCGCCAACATCGCCAACGTGCCGGTGGGGGCGCGCATCTCGGGCACCGGGGTGGGGCGCGAGATCTACGTCACCTCGAAGAACACCGGCGCGGGCACGGTCGAGCTGTCGCGGCCCCTGTGGGGGGCGGCCGGGACGCGCACGCTGACCTTCGAGCGCTACCGCTACATGCTGGACTTTTCGGGCTTTTCCACGCTGTCGCGGTTCGAGATCCTGGACATGGAGTTCCAGTGCGAGGGCCGCGCGAGCGCCATCATGCTGCCGGTCGCGGGCACCGTCTTCCGCCTGTCGGACTGCGTGGTGAACCGCCCGAAGGACCGCGCCATCACCTCGACCGGCACCGGCTGCCAGGGGATCATCATCGACCAGTGCCAGTTCCTGTCGAACGAACAGTCGGTGGCGGCGCAGGACCGCACCACCGTGGCGCTGAACGTGAACGCCAACGACGCCAAGATCCGCGACTGCCGGATCGTGCGCTTTGCCACCTTCGCGGTGATGGGCGGCAATGGCAACATGTTCATCGGCAACCATTTCTTCCAGGGCGACGACCAGCCCTTGGGGGTCCGCCGGGCGGGGATCGTGTTCGCCTCGACCAACGTGAAGTCGGAAATCACCGGCAACTACATCGACAACTGCTTCATCGAATGGACGAACGAACAGGACCAGGCGCCGACCTTCTCCAGCGGGTTCTCGTTCGGCGGGCTGACGGTGGTGGGCAACATCTTCACCGTGAACGACGTGGCCCCCGCCTTCCGCTGGATCGTGGTGACGCCCTACGGGGCGGGGCATTTCCTGAACGGGGTCACGATCAACGACAACGTCTTCCGCACCGTGAACACCAACATCGACCGCGTCGAGGGCGTGGACACCACCTTTGCCACGCTGGACTACAGCCGGTTCCGCAACGTGCTGATGGAATCGAACACCTTCAACGGGGTCAACCAGATGACCTTCAGCCCGGTGATGATCGAGCACAACCAGGCGACGGCGGCCGATACCTGGGTGGTGGACGGCGGCGACTACCTGCCGTTCGGGGGACGTGCGCGCAACGTGCAGGCGATCGTGGCGGAAGGCCCGATCACCACGGCGGCGAACGCGGCCAACGGCGCGATGCCCTATGTGCTGGTGGAACAGGGCACCGGCGGGCGGCAGGTGCATCTGAAATGGCCGACCGCGCTGCGCGGCCGGGCGCATGTGACGATCCGGGTGGACAACCCGAACTGAGGGTCGCCTACGGCAGCAGGTCTTCGGGCGCGATCCGGTGGGCGCGCCCGAAACCTGCGTTCAGCAGCGCCGCTTGCGGGACCAGACGCAGGAAGCGGAAATCGGCGAAATCGACGTAGAGTTTCGCCTTCGGATGCCGCGCCAGCCAGAGCGCGCGCAGCTCCGCCCGGTCGGCGGGCGCGGCGCGGGCGCGCAGCATCAGGCGGGGGTGGGTCAGCGGGTCGCCCTTGGCGCCCGGTTCGCCCAGAAGCAGCGCGCAGTCGGGATGCGCCGCAAGCGCCGCGCCGTGGGCCGAGAGGTCCGACACCAGCGTCACCGGCACCCCCTGCCCGTCCAGCGCCAGCGCCACGCGGCCGATGCCGGGCGTGCCCGTTGCGGGGTCGGTGTAGGCGAGCGCCGCATGCGGGCTTGCCAGCAGGCTGCGGGCGAGCCGGCGGGCCTCGTCGTCGGGGGGGCGGATGGGGTCCATGCCGTCAGGGTCGGGCAGCGGGGCGGGCTTGGCAAGGGTGCGAATCGTCTGGCCGCGGGGCAGGACCGGAGCGGCCGCGGGCGCCGGGGCCCGGCGATGACAGTCAAGCCGTTGACCTGCCTTGATCTCTTTCCCAAGGGGCCGTCCGCTGCGTTCGTCTGTAAACTTCTGATGTCCAATACTTTACAACATTCTTGCGCCGGAATAACAGGTTACCCTTTCCTTTACGCCCAGGCGGTGTAGTGCATGGCGGGCGAAGGCCCGCGCCATGCCGCCCGGTCCTGCGACAGCGAAGGGGGAGTTCGATGTCCGCCGCCGAAAAGGTTGCCACCGCCGAGAAGGTCTTTCCGCCCGATGCCGCATTCGCCGCCCGCGCCCATGTGGACGCCGCGGCCTATCGCCGCCTGTACGACCGGTCGGTGGCCGATCCCGATGGCTTCTGGGCCGATGTCGCGGGGCGGATCGACTGGATCAGGCCCTTTACCCGCGTCAAGAACACCGATTTCACCCTGGGCCGGGTGTCGATCAGGTGGTTCGAGGACGGCGTGCTGAACGTCAGCGCCAACTGCATCGACCGCCACATGATCACCCGCGCGCAGCAGACGGCGATCATCTGGGAACCGGACGACCCCCGCACGCCCGCGCGCCACATCAGCTATGCCGAACTGCTGGAACAGACCTGCCGGATGGCCAACGTGCTGAAGGCGCAGGGGGTCGGGAAGGGCGACACCGTCGTCATCTACATGCCGATGATCCCCGAGGCCGCCTATGCGATGCTGGCCTGCGCGCGGATCGGGGCGATCCATTCGGTGGTCTTCGGCGGCTTTTCGCCCGACGCGCTGGCCAACCGGATCAACGATTCCGACGCCCGCGTCGTCATCACCGCCGACCACGCGCCCCGCGGCGGCAAGAAGACGGCGCTGAAATCCAACGCGGATGCGGCGCTGCTGCACTGTTCCGACCGGGTGAAGTGCCTGGTGGTCAAGCACACCGGCGACCAGACGACCTGGATCGATGGCCGCGACATCGACGTCAGAGCCGAGATGGCGGCGGCCAGGCCCTACTGCCCCTATGTCGAGGTCGGGGCCGAGGACCCGCTGTTCATCCTCTATACCTCCGGCTCTACCGGGAAGCCCAAGGGCGTGGTGCACACCACCGGCGGATACCTCGTCTATGCGAGCTACACCCACGAGATCACCTTCGACTACCGCGACGGCGACATCTTCTGGTGCACCGCGGATGTGGGCTGGGTGACCGGGCACAGCTACATCCTCTACGGCCCGCTGTCGAACGGCGCGACCACGGTGATGTTCGAGGGCGTGCCGACCTACCCCGACGCGGGCCGGTTCTGGGAGGTGATCGCCAGGCACAGGGTCAACCAGTTCTACACCGCGCCGACGGCGATCCGGTCGCTGATGGGGATGGGGCCGGAATGGCCCGCGAAACACGACCTGTCGTCGCTGCGCCTTCTGGGCACCGTGGGCGAGCCGATCAACCCCGAGGCCTGGACCTGGTACAACACCCATGTCGGCAAGGGGAAATGCCCCATCGTCGACACCTGGTGGCAGACCGAGACCGGCGGCCACCTGATCACCCCCCTGCCCGGCGCCACGGCCACCAAGCCCGGATCGGCCACCGTGCCCTTCTTCGGCGTCAGGCCCGTGGTCCTTGACGCGGCAAGCGGCAAGGAGATGACCGAGACCGCGGCCGAGGGCGTGCTGTGCATCGCCGACAGCTGGCCTGGCCAGATGCGCACCGTCTGGGGCGACCACAGGCGGTTCGAGGAGACCTATTTCCAGCAGTATCCCGGCCACTACTTCACCGGCGACGGCTGCCGGCGGGACGCCGACGGCTATTACTGGATCACCGGGCGGGTGGATGACGTGATCAACGTCTCGGGCCACCGGCTGGGCACGGCCGAGGTGGAATCGGCGCTGGTCGCGCACCGCGACGTGGCCGAGGCGGCGGTGGTGGGCTATCCGCACCCGATCAAGGGCCAGGGCATCTATGCCTATGTGACGCTGATGAAGGGCGTGGAGCCGACCGACGGCCTGCGCAGGGAGCTGGAAGCCTGGGTCAGGACCGAGATCGGCCCGATCGCCAGGCCCGACCTGATCCAGTGGGCGCCCGGCCTGCCCAAGACCCGTTCGGGCAAGATCATGCGGCGCATCCTGCGCAAGATCGCCGAGAACGACTTCGGCGCGCTGGGGGACATCTCCACGCTGGCCGATCCTGCGGTGGTCGATGACCTGATCGACAACCGCATGAACCGGGCCTGACGGCCCGCAACACGGACCCGGGGACCGGACGGCAGCCGCCGCCCGCCTGTCCCCTGCGGTCCGGCGCCGGGGCAGGCGCGCGGCAGGACGACCCCGGGGCGATCCGGGAAAAAAACGGACGGAGGCCGGGACGCCAGGGGCGCCCGGGACATAACGAGGAGGGAGACGGACAATGTCGATGGCAAGCACCGACGCGAGCGCACGCTCGCGTCCCATGACGCGGGAGGAGAAGAAGGTCATCCTTGCCTCCTCGGCCGGGACGATCTTCGAATGGTACGACTTCTACCTGTACGGATCGCTGGCCGCGATCATCGGGGCGCAGTTCTTCACGCCGTTCCCGGAAGCGACGCGCAACGTCTTTGCGCTGCTGGCCTTTGCCGCGGGCTTCATCGTGCGCCCGTTCGGCGCGCTGGTGTTCGGCGCGATGGGCGACCTGATCGGCCGCAAGTACACCTTCCTGATGACGATCCTGATCATGGGTCTGTCGACCTTCCTGGTCGGCCTGCTGCCCAACTACTATGCCTGGGGCACCGCGGCGCCGGTCATCCTGATCGTGCTGCGCATGTTGCAGGGCCTGGCGCTTGGCGGCGAATACGGCGGGGCGGCGGTCTATGTGGCCGAGCACGCGCCGGCCAACCAGCGCGGCTATTTCACCGCCTTCATCCAGACGACGGCGACGCTGGGGCTGCTTCTGTCGCTGATCGTCATCATCTCGGTGCAGGGCTACGTCAACGGCAACTTCCCCGACCAGCCGGTGCTTGATGCCGTCGGGGCGGCGGTGATGCAGGCCGACGGCACGCCGCAGATGCAGAAGGCGTTCAACGCCTGGGGCTGGCGGATCCCGTTCCTGGGCTCGATCTTCCTGCTCTTGATCTCGCTCTACATCCGCCTGCAGATGAACGAATCCCCCGCCTTCAAGAAGATGAAGGAAGAGGGGTCGGCCTCCAAGGCGCCGCTGCGCGAGGCCTTCGGCCCGGGCCGCAACGCCATGGTGCTGCTGATCGCGCCGATCCTGTTCTTCGCGCTGCTGTTCACCGGCAACCTGACCGGGTCGCTGGCGTCCTACATCGGCATCGCATTCGTGGTGATCGCCATCGTCTGGGGCTACCTGAACGCCAGGATCGCGCTGATCGCGCTTCTGGGCCTGGTCGCCGGGCAGGCGGTCGTGTGGTATTCGGGGCAGTTCTACGCCCTGTTCTTCCTGCAGAACGTCATCAAGGTGGACAGCTTCTCGGCCAACGTCTTCGTGGCCTGGTCGCTGATCCTGGGCACCGCGGGCTTCCTGGTCTTCGGGTCGCTGTCGGACCGCATCGGCCGCAAGCCGATCATCCTGGGCGGCTGCCTGCTCGCGGCAGCGACCTACATGTATGTCTTCCCGCTGCTGACCAGGACCGCGAACCCCGTGCTCTACGCCGCCCACCAGACCCCGGTCGTGGTGACGGCCGACAAGGACGACTGCTCGTTCCAGTTCAACCCGACGGGCACGGCCAAGTTCACCTCGTCCTGCGACATCGCCAAGGCGCTGCTCGCCCGGTCGTCGGTGAACTACACCACGGTCGAGGGCACCGACGGCCAGATCGCCGAGGTCAAGGTCGGCGAGACGGTGATCGCCGCCTACAGCGGCGTGGCCAACGGCGCGGCGGTGAAGGCCGCGACGGCGGCTGTCGAGGCGGCCAGGGCGGCCATCGATGCGGCCGTGCTGGAGCCGCTGGCGGCGGCCGAAAAGGCCTACGCCGCGGCAACCACCGCGGTGGCCAGCGCCGAGAAGGCCGGCAAGGCCGCGGAAGCCGGCACCGACGAGGCGGCGAAGACGGCCACGAAAGAGGCCTTCTCGACCGCGGTTGCGGGAGCGGCGACGGCCAAGGCGGCGCTCGACAGCGCACGCGCGGCGGTTCCGGCCCCGGCGCTGGCGGCCTATGACGCGGCGCAGGCCGAACTGGCCAGGGCCAAGGGCGAGCCCGCGGCCTTCACCAAGGCGGTGAACGACGCGCTCAAGGCGGCGGGGTATCCGCTGGTCGCGGCCGAGAATACCTCGGTGGCCGTGGCGTCGAGCTTCATCGACATCTTCAAGGCGCAGAACCTTACCATCATCCTGATCCTGACCTACCTGATCCTGCTGGTGACGATGGTCTACGGCCCGATCGCGGCGATGCTGGTGGAACTGTTCCCGACCCGCATCCGCTACTCCGGCCTGTCCTTGCCCTACCACATCGGCAACGGCTGGTTCGGCGGCCTGATGCCCGCGACCGCCTTCGCGATCTCGGCGCAGTCCGGCAACGTCTACGGCGGGCTGTGGTATCCGATCGTCATCGCGCTGGTGACGGTGGTGATCGGGCTGCTGTTCGTCCCCGGCGGGACGCACAAGAAGGACATCTTCGCCGACGACGGCAAGCGCTAGGCCTGCACGGGGCCGCGCCGGGGCACCCCCGGCGCGGCCGCCTTCCCCTCCGCTCCGCCGGGCGCCCGAAGCGGCGCCCCGCCGAACGGACGGCTCAGCCGCTGCGCCGGTCCCAGAGCGCGAAGACCGCCAGCACGGGGATCAGAAGGATGAGGTTCGCAACCAGCCCCAGCCCGACCGACGCGGCCAGCGGCACCGCCGTGCCCATCGTCACGGGGATGATGACGGCGACGAAGACCAGCCCCGCCGCCAGCGGCGCCCAGGTGCCGGTCGCCGCCGCGGTGCGCCGCTGCGTCAGCACGAGGCCGATCAGCAGCGCGATGCGGAACGGGTCGGCCAGTTGCGCGGTCAGGATCTCGGTCGCGGTCATCGGCCGGTTGTGCGCCGCGGGCGCGGGCTTTGCAAGCGGGGCGGGGCGATGATGGACGGCGCCCCCCCCGGGGTGCAGGCGCCCCGCGTCCTGATCGTCGAGGACGACGACAGCATCGCCGCCGCGCTGGACTTCGTGCTGACGCGCGGGGGCATGGACCATGACCGCATCGCCGACGGCGCCGAGGCCCTGCCCCGCATCCGCGCCACCCGCCCCGACCTCGTGCTCTTGGACGTGATGCTGCCCGGCGCGTCGGGCTTCGACATCTGCGAGGGCGTGCGGGCCGACCCCGACCTTGCCGGCGTGCGCATCCTGCTGATGACGGCGCGCGGGTCGGCGCTGGAACGCAAGCGCGGCGCGGTCCTCGGGGCCGACGGCTTCATCACCAAGCCCTTCGACCTGGGCCACCTGCGCGCCGAGGTGGCGCGCCTGCTGGCGACGCCGCGGTAGCAGGGGGGCCTTTTCCAGCCTGGCGCTTCCCTCCCCCCTCGTGGGGGAGGGAGAGGGTGGGGGGGCGCCCGGCC